>DAOUAT010000561.1:0-1843 GCA_034433275.1 Anaerolineae bacterium | reverse complement strand
CTCCGCACACTAATAGAACTAATGGTATGAAAAGATACACCACAACCAAAGCGATCCATCGGCGAGGAGAAATTGTTTGAACCGTCTTTTGATCAACCGCATTTGATGTCATACCATCCTCCGAATCATGCGAGAATCAGTCCGCGATTCCATCATACTGCTTTTTGAATGCGCAGTAAACAATTCCACCCCTGCTTACCACTAAGTTCCAGCCCTCAATTATGCGCCCAACAAATTAAAACAAATTAAGGATTCATGTGGCGCGCCGTGGAACAAATTAAGGATTCATGTGGCGCGCCGTGGTTAACGGGACACGTTGCCCGGCCGGCGCACCGTTGTTAACAAGACCTGGTCGGTCGAGGCGGTAGCCGCCACATAATCTCAAGTTGAACTAAGCCGAAGAGGAGAACACGTCGTCGCTATGGCGATTCAAACAGTTGTTGTTGGGCGCTCTGCACGCCGCAACAGACATGGCAGGGCTATTATCGCGCCACGCGCCGCGTCCGTCAAGTGAAAAATGCCGCCAGCGCGCGTCTTGGGGTGCGGCCTGGGGCAGCCAATCGGGTGACTGACGCGGTTTTGGCTGACGCCGGCCAGGCTGCGGACAGCACAGAGCGCAGGCGCCGGTTGCGCGCCGACGTCTGTCGTCCAGGACTGGCTGGGGTTCAGCGGTCTGCTGCGCTGGGCGGACTGCGGTTGGTGGGCGGCAACGTGGCGACCAGGGCCATGACCTGACCGCACTTGGGGCAGCGCAGGACCGCGGGCGGTGGCGCAACTACTGCCGGTGGTCCTGCCGCAGCGCACGCCACGGTCGTCTGTGCGAACCAGCGCCGGATAGCCTGCAGAGTGCTGCGCTGGCTGGGACTGAAGCAGCCGTAGTAACGGACCTTGCAAAACCCTTTGAGCAGGACGTGCTGCAGGAAGCGGTCAATGAAGGCGAGCGCCTCCAGGGTACAGGTATGCTTTTGGCGCGTGCGCGCATCGGTGTAGACGAAGCTAACCAGGTCGTTTGCGAGACTGACGATGCGCCGATTGCTGATGGCAACCTGGAAAACGTAAGGGGCCAGGTACTTGAGCGCTGGTGCGCCGTTGCCGACTGCTAAGCAGTGCACTACCCACTCCTGCTGCCAGACCTCGGGCGGGATCTGACGAAACAGGGCGCTTTTGCGCAAGCCATCCCGGAACTTGGCGCGGAAGAGGATGGAGAGCGCCTGGACCGGCAGTAGGAAGTCGGGGCGGGCGGTGTGCCAGATCTGGGTGGCGGGGTCCCAGCCGCCGCCGGGCACCAGGTAGTGGATGTGCGGATGGTAGGTCAGGTTGCGGGCCCAGGTCTGCAAGATGCCAATCAAACCGAGTTGGCCGCCGATGAAACGGGGATCACGCGCCAGCTCCTGCGCGGCCGCGGCGGAAGCCCGAAACAGCAGGTTGTAGATCACGCGCGGATGCTGTCGTGCGACGCTGCGCAACTCGGCGGGCAAAGTGAAGGTGAGCAGGAAGTAGGGTGCGGGCAGCAACAGGTCTTGCTGTTCCCGCAGCCAGCGCTGGGCGGCGGCGTGCTGGCACTGGGGGCAGTGCCGGTTGCGGCACGAGTGGTAGCTGTAGCGCGTTTCGTCACACGCCGCACAATGATAGACATGGCCGCCCAGGGCCTCCGTGCGGCAGACCGCGATGGCGCGCAGGGCCTGGCGCTGGCTGGCCGACAGCCGGTCGGCATAGTGTGTGAGGTACTGTGGGCCATATTGCCGGAAGATGTCGCCGAGGGTCACCATGTCAGGTCACTCATGACCTGGTTGATGCTGTCCAGTGCGCGTTCTTCCGCCCGGCGGGTCAGGTGCGTGTAGAT
>DAOUAT010000560.1:0-3977 GCA_034433275.1 Anaerolineae bacterium | reverse complement strand
AGCGCGCACCTGCGTTCACCGAAGATCAGGCTGGCCGTTCAGACTGCGCTGATCCTCCTCTGCCTGATCCCTATCGGCCGGCTGGCAGCAGGGGACTGGGCCGCCGCCCGCCTGGTGCTGGGCCAGGTGCAGGCGCCGGCGGTGCTGGCCTCCGCACTGGCGCTGATCCTGGCTTCCCTCTTCCTGCCGGTGGCCATGGCCGCGTTCACGGCCGGCGCGGCGGACCGGATCGGCTATCGCAACAGCGCGCTGGCCTACTTCGGCTCGCAGCCGATGAAGTACCTGCCCGGCAACTTCTGGATCCTGCCGGGCCGAGTGATCCTGCTGCGCGGCCTGGGTCACGACGTCGGCCTCGCCTCCGTCGGGCTGCTGTTCGAGATGGTCGTCCAGGTGCTCTCCTGTGCGCTGGTTGTGGTCGTACTGAATGGCCTGGTCGGCTTCGCCACCGCCTGGTATGGGGCGGCGGCCTGGGCTATCCTGGCCGGCGCATTCGTCGCCATCCTGCTCTTACTGTTCGGACCCGCGCTGGCAGGGCGCATCCGCCGGCCCGCGGCCGCGCGCCGGGCCCTGGCCCAACTGGCCGCCATCCCGCTGGCCGCGCGGCTCCGGGGCCTGCTGGTGACGACCGTGTGTTACAGCGCCATGTGGCTCCTGATGGGCGTCAGCTTTTACCTCTTGCTGGCCGCCGCCGCCCCGCGCATAGACCTGGATTTGCTGGCGCTGGCGGTCGGGGTCTCGTCCCTGTCATAGCTGGCGGGCTTCCTCACGCCGTTCAGCCCCGGCGGCGTCGGCGTGCGCGAGGGGGTCATCGCGCTCCTGTTGACCCCGGCCGTGGGCGGGCCGCAGGCCGTCACCGTGGCGCTGCTGTCGCGCGCGCTGGCGTTGGCGGTCGAGCTGGCCTTCTTCGCCGGGGTTTGGCGACCGCTGCATCCTGGAGCAAACGTCCTGGTTGCTTGACGCGTGTTCAAGCGGCATCAAAGCAAAAAGGTGTATTCAAAGCTAGTTACAAGCATCCTGAGCGGAGCAGCGCAGCTGAGAGATTGCTTCCAGGCGTGACAGATCGGCCGAGCGGTGATAAACTGGGCGTACATGTCACCCCTGGAGCAGCGCATGACGCTACCCTTCGCCGGGCACCGCCGCTTGCTCGGCGCCTACCTGACACCCCAACGCCGGCGGGTCACGCTACTGGCCGGCCTGCTGCTGGTCGGCATCGGCCTGCAGCTGCTGAACCCGCAGATCATCCGCCGGTTTATTGACACCGCGCAGGCCGGCGGGCCGGTGCGCGCCCTGGCGCTGGCCGGCCTGGCCTACCTGGCGATCGGCCTGGCCGGCCGCGGGCTATCGCTGGCCACCTTCTACGCGGGCCAACAGGTGGCGTGGACGGCCACCAACCGCCTGCGGGCCGACCTGGCCGGCCACGTGCTGCGGCTGGACATGCCGTTCCACAAGACCCACACCCCCGGTGAGCTGATCGAGCGGATTGATGGCGACGCGACCGCGCTGGGCGAGTTCTTCTCGCAGATGACGGTCAAGGTCGCCGGCAACGCGCTGCTGGCGACCGCCATCCTGGCCCTGCTCTACCGGGAAGACGCCCGCGTGGGGCTGGCGCTGACCGCATACACTGCGCTCACCGTGGCGGTCCTGCTGGCGCTGCAGAGTCTGGGCGCGCGGCGCTGGGCCGCGGCCCGGCAGGCCTGGGCCGACCAGACCGGCTTCCTGGAGGAGCACATCGCCGGGTCGGAAGACATCCGCGGGGTCGGCGCGGAGGCGTATGTCCGCGGCAAGCTCGACCGGCTGGCGCGCGCCCTGCTGGAAAAAGCCCGCAGCGGCTGGATGGCCCACGCGCTCAGCGGCGGCATCACCAGCTTCCTCTACGTGATCGGCTACGGCCTGGGGCTGGCCATTGGCGCGCAGCTCTACACGCGCGGCGAGGTCACCATCGGCACGGCCTTTCTGCTGGTCTACTACATCGGCATGTTGGCCGGCCCGTTGGACGAGATCCGCCACCAGGCTGAGAACCTGCAGGAAGCCAGCGCCAGCGTGGGTCGCATCAACGCACTGTTCGCCCTGCGCCCCCAGGTGCTCGAAGCCCCCCGCGCTACCCTGCCCCCCGGCCCGCTGGCAGTGGTCTTCGAGGATGTGTCGTTTGGGTACGAGGATGAATTGGCGAATGGCGAATCAGCGAATAGCGAATCACGCACCATGCACCACGCACCACGCAATACGCAGTACGCAATGCGCCCCACCCTCTCCCACCTCACCTTCACCCTCCCCCCTGGCCGCGTGCTCGGCGTGCTGGGGCGCACGGGCAGCGGCAAGACGACGCTGACCCGGCTGCTGTTCCGACTGTACGACCCGCAAGCCGGTGCGATCTGCCTGGGCGGGGTTGACCTGCGGGACGTCGCCTTCGCCGACCTGCGGAGCCGCGTGGGGCTGGTGACGCAGGATGTGCAGCTGTTCGGCGCCAGCGTGCGCGACAACATCAGCCTGTTCGATCCCGCGGTCAGCGACGATGCGCTCCGCGGCGCCCTGGCCGAGTTGGGGCTGCTGGAGTGGGTGGAGGCGATGCCCGGCGGCCTGGACGCGCGGCTGGCCGCGAGCGGCGGCGGCATGTCGGCCGGCGAGGCGCAGCTGCTGGCCTTCGCCCGTCTGCTGCTGCGCGATCCCGGCCTGGTGATCCTGGACGAAGCGGCGTCGCGGCTGGATCCCGTGACCGAGGCGCGGCTGGAACGGGCGATCGATCTAATCCTGAACACAGGCTCTGTAGCCGAGCACCCTGAGCGGAGGGCCGCAGCCCGGAGTCGAAGGGCGCAGCGCGATTTCGGGAAAAGGCCGCATCTTTCGACTGGTGATCATTTGTCGCGTGGCTCGACTTACGGACCCGCTCAGGATGCTCAGACAGGCCGTAGGTGCACCGCCATCATCATCGCGCACCGCCTCAGCACCGTGCAGCGCGCCGACGACATCCTGATCCTGGAGGCCGGCCGCGTGGTCGAGTTCGGGCCGCGGGAACAGTTGGCGGCCGACCCGGCCTCGCGCTTCAGCAGCCTGCTGCGGGCCGGCATGGCGGAGGTGCTGGCATGAAGACGATGCCTACCTGGCCCTTCATGTGGCGGCTGATCACCAGCGCCCGCGGCCCGTTCGCCGCGCACGCAGCCCTGCAGATCTTCTTCCTGGGGTCGCGCGTGCTCCCCGGCCTGGTCGAAAAGGCGGTCTTCGACAAGATCACCGGTGCGGCGCCGGTCAGGCTCGACCTGTGGGCGCTGGTGGCCCTTTACGCGGGCATCGGCCTGGCGCGTGCGGTCGCCACCTACGCGGAGACGTGGTTCGGCTGGACCTTCCGCTACACCGCGGCCGCGCTGCTGCGCCGCAATCTGTTTGCGGCTCACCTGCGCCGGCCGGGTGCGGCCCCGCAGCCGGTGTCGCCCGGCGAGGCGGTGAACCGCTACCGCAACGACGTGGCCGAGGTCTGCGACTTCCCCACCTGGCTGCCCGACGTGGCCGGCACGTTGGTCTCGTTCGTGATCGCGGTCGCCATCATGCTGGCCATCAACTGGCGGGTGACGCTGTTCGCCTTCCTGCCGCTGGTCGTCGCCTACGGCATCGGCCGCGCGATCTGGGGGCGGATGCTGCGCTACCGCCGGGAGCAGGGCCTGGCGGAGGACGCGGTGACCGGCTTCCTGGCCGAGCTGTTCGGCGCGGTCCAGGCGGTCAAGGTGGCCGGGGCGGAACGGCAGACGGTCGCCCACTTCGCCGGCCTGGTCGAAACGCGCAAGCGCGTGACGATCCGCGCCGCGCTGCTGGAGGAAATCGCCTTCTCCATGAACAACACCGCGGTCGTGGTGGGTGTGGGGATGATGCTGCTGCTGGCCGGCCAGGCCATGGCCCGCGGCGCGTTCACCGTGGGCGACTTTGCGCTGTTCACCTACTACCTGTGGTTCACCACCGAGCTCCCGTCGTACCTGGGCAGCTTCGTG
>DAOUAT010000559.1:0-1776 GCA_034433275.1 Anaerolineae bacterium | reverse complement strand
AAAGCCATATGTGCCGGGCAGCAGGCCGTTGAGCGTCGTCTGTGGGATGGTGGCCTTGTATTCGTCGTTGCTGGCATTGCCCGAGAAGGCTTCGTTGCGCGTCATCGGAAGATCTGACCAGCCAGAACCATAGCGGCCCCAATACAGGTTGCACTCAATGCCACTGTGCGAGCCGCCTGAGCCGGTGATCCCGGGTTCATACACCTGGACGAAGACATCAAAACCAGCCGGGTTGAACGCTCCCTCGTTGATTGGATGCGATACGCCGCCACGCGGGGACATGCGCCCCACATAGTCAATGCTGCTGGGCGGGGTGGGCGGCGTGAGCAGTTGGGTGGACACAAACACAACCGTGCTGCGCGCCGGAATGGCGAACGCGCCCGTGGCGTTGTTGAAGTTGGCACCGTCGATGATTACCGGATCGTCGTCCACGCCGTTCGTGTGAAGGGGATGCAAAGCAAAGCCCTTGCCGGCCGCTTCAGCAATCGTGTAGGTCTGCGGCAGCTTGTTGGCGTTGAAGAAGACCAGGATCGTCTCCCAGGTGGGGTCGAGGCTGGCGCCATCCACCAGCTTCATCACGATTAACCCGTCATGGCTGCCGTTGGTGGCATAGTGCGTGATGTGGTTGTTGACAACCGCTTCACTGGTGAGGCGGAACAGTGGCGAGCTTTTGCGGATCCGCAGGATCTCCCGCATGTGCGCGGCCGCGAAGTTCATGTCAGCCGTGGCCGGGTCCAGCGCGGTGTTGGCCAGCAGCGACCCCATGATGCCCCAACGCATCGAGTTGTCCCAGGCCGGCGGCAGGCCGCTGCCGAAGTTATTGCGACTGCGATCCCACCAGACCCGGTTGAACCAGTCGCCCGAGTCGTAGCTGTTGCGGTCCAGCGATTTCGAGCGCAGGATATCCTGGCCCATCTGGATGAAGGGGACGCCCTGCGCCAGGCCGACGATGCTGACCCCCATGTTCTGGCTGCGCACCCGATCGGCCATAGCGGTCGTGGGGATGCTGCTGCCGATCCAGCCGGGGTTGCCGCTGCCGTTGCCGTTGGGCAGCTTGAAGACGTTCTGGTCGAAGAGGGTCTCGTTGTCGTGCTTCTCGACGTAGTTGACCGCCTCCTGCGGGTCGTCGGTGAAGGGCGCACCCTGGTTGTTCCAGTCTGTGCCGCTGCCGCGCAGCGCCGAGCGCAGCCGGTCGGTGGCGTTCCACAGGTCGCTCTGATAGCGGCTGGCGTAGCTGTAGCCGTTCCAGTCGTAGCTCAGGCCGTTGATGAAGCCCTGCTTGCGGATCTGCAGCGAGTCCTCACTGTAGCCGCCGTGGGCCGCGTCGCGGATGATGTCGTTGAACAGGCCGATGCCCGCGCCGGTCATGTTGTACTTGTCGGCAAAGCACCAGCCGTCGGTGCAGTCGGTCAAGCCCTTGTGCTGCGCCGAGCCGAAGGTCCAGCCCTCGCCATAGAGATAGATCTTGCCCCCGTCCACGCCGTGTGTTTCCACGTTCAGGGCCTCGATGGCCGTCTTGACGTTGAGCATATTGCGCCGGGTGTGGAAGTTCATCAGGTCGAAGCGGAAGCTGTCCACCTTGTAGTCCACGGCAAAGCGGACCACCGTGTCAATCATCAGCTTCTCCATCATCTCGTACTCGGTGGCCGTGTCGTCGCAGCAGGAGGACATGTACAGCGCGCCGTCGGCGTCGTAGCGATAGTAGTAGCCGGGAACGACCTTGTCCAGCACCGACTTGTCCCCCTGGCCGCTGGCAGCCGTGTGATTGTAGACCAC
>DAOUAT010000558.1:0-2570 GCA_034433275.1 Anaerolineae bacterium | reverse complement strand
AGCAGCTTTGGCCGCGCGGCGCGCAGCGGCCTCGGCCCTGAGCCGTTCGATCTCTTCAGCTGAGCGGCCGGGGGGAGGTTGCGCCGCGGCCGGGGCCGGAGCAGGCTGGGCGGCTGGCGCAGCAGGCTTCGGCGCGGCGGCTTCCGGTTTCGCGCTGCCAGCTTCCGCCTTTGCAGGCTTAGCGGACTTCTCGGCCTCCTTGGCCTTGCGCGCGGCCTCTTCCGCTTCCCAATCCGTCGGGCGGATGCGCGCGTAGTAGGTGGTGGGCACGCGCAGCTCTTTCAGGTCGAACACCAGGTGCGGCATGCGCTGATACGCGGCGATCTCGTAGTCGTGATTCATCTTGATCGCATCGAACGGGCAGTACTCCGCGCAGAAGCCGCAGTTCATGCAGATGGTGGTGTCAATCCAGAATTCGGCCGGCCTGGTCAGGGGCTTGCCGTTCTCGTCCTTGGCGCGCACGATCCAGATGCACTGCGGCGGGCAGGCCTTGGCGCAAATGCCGCACGCGGTGCACCGATCCTCGCCGGTCTCCGCATCGTAGATCAGGATCGGGATGTAGCGGAACCGCTCGGCCAGCTTGCGCCGCTCTTCCGGGTACTGAATGGTGAACAGACCCGTGACATCAGCCCCTTTCGCCTGGCTGATCTCTTCTTTACCGCCCGCGTACCGGCTGGGGATCTGCTTGATATCGTCAACGTAGGTGGTCACGAACTCACGAAGTGTAACCCCCAGACCTTTGAGAACACCGGCTCCGAACATGGGTTGCTCCTTCTTACCTATCCACTTCCCCCAACACAATATCAATCGCGCCCAAGATCACGACCGAGTCCGCGACCTTGTGGCCGATGCACATCTTCTCCAGGCTCGTCAGGTTGATGAAGGCTGGGGCGCGGACGTGATAGCGGTACGGGGTGGGCTTGCCGTCGCTGACAATGAAATACCCCAGTTCACCCTTGGGCCCTTCGATGCGCGAGTAAGCCTCGCCCGCCGGCACACGCACCTGGTGCGCCTTTTTGCCCGGCGGCATGATCGGCCCCTGGGGCAGGCCATCTAACGCTTGCTTCAGGATGCGCAGGCTCTGGTAGATCTCGTCCATGCGGACGCGGAAGCGCGCCCACACGTCCCCTTCGGGCCGCGAGCACACATCGAACTCGAAGCGATCGTAGATCGAATAGGGCGCGGCCTTGCGCAGGTCGTAGGGCACGCCGGATGCCCGCAGCATCGGGCCGGCCATGCTGTAGGCAACCGCTTCTTGGGCGCTCAGATGCCCGACCCCCTTGCTGCGGGCCAGGAAGATCTCGTTGCCGGCCAGCAGCGCCTCGAAATCGGCCATCACCCGCGGCAACCGGTTCCACACCAGATCTCGCGCCCGTTCGACCCACCCCTCCGGCAGGTCGGCGAAGACGCCGCCGAAGCGCATGTAGTTGCACATCATGCGAGAGCCTGAGGCGGCCTCGAACAGGTCCAGCATCAGCTCACGCTCGCGCAGGCCGTACAGTGCCGGTGTGAAATAGGCGCCCAGATCGTTGAACAGGAAGCCGACCGCGATGAAGTGGCTGACGATTCGGGTAAGTTCCGCCATGATGACCCGGATGTACTCGGCGCGCTCCGGCACTTGCAGCCCCATCAGTTTCTCCACCGCCAACACATAACCCAGGTTGTTAGACATGGAGCTGATGTAATCGAGCCGGTCAGTGAAAGGGATGTTCATCACGTACAGGTTGCGCTCGCCGATCTTTTCGTGGCAGCGGTGCAGGTAGCCGATCTCCGGCTCCAGGCCCACCACGTTTTCGCCCTCAATGGCCAGGATCATGCGAAAGACGCCGTGGGTGCTGGGGTGCTGTGGCCCCATGTTGACCAGGATGCGCTCAGTTTTGAGCCCGGCGCCATTGCCGCCCTGGTCCACCCCCATGATGCGGCGATATTGCACCTGCGGCGAGACCCACAGATCAGGATCGAACCCGACCGGATAGGTGACGTTGTCCTTCCACGGCACGCGATCCTCGGCCCACAGATGGTTGCCGTCGGGATGCCGGCTCTTGAACGGCTTGGCGTCCTCTTCGTAGTAGGATTCCTTGTAATCCTTGCGCAGCGGCCAGCCCTCGAAGCCATCCCACAACAGGATGCGGCGGAGGTTCGGGTGTCCCGCGAAGCGGATGCCCATCATGTCGTAGACTTCGCGCTCCTGGAGGTCGGCGCCGGGCCAGATGTCAATCACCGATGGCACGACCGGGTCGGCTTTGTCCGACAGGCGCACCCGCAGCACCAACTCCGGCCTGGGCTGCGCAACGCCATACAGATAGTAGACGACCTCCAGGTGCTGCGACCAGTCCACACTGGTGACCATGGAGAGGTAGTCGTAGCCTTGTTGGTCGCGTAGATAACGTGCCAGTTCCGGCAGCTTATCGGCCGCCACAACCAGGCCGTTCTTGGTGGTTTCCAGCACTGCACCGGGAACAGCGTCACTGAAGGGCAATGCGTTGGTGACTGCTTCAGTCATTGGTCTCTCCTGAGAAGCATCGCGGGTAGGTTTCCTGCTGCAAATAGACCCAGGCCTGATCCTCTTC
>DAOUAT010000557.1:0-3396 GCA_034433275.1 Anaerolineae bacterium | reverse complement strand
CAAACATCCAAAAAGTGCGCGGCGCGTTGGCGTTTGAGGTGCTGCACGGCGACGACGGCGCGGGGCCGGTGGTGGCGAAAGCGGCTATGGAACGCGCCATCGCGCTGGCGGGGCAGTTCGGCGTGGGCGCGGTGGGCGCGCTGCGCAGCAACCACTTCGGCGCGGCCGCGCTCTACGCCCGCATGGCCGCCGACGCGGGGATGATCGGCATCGCCATGACCAACGTCGTCCCGAACGTGGTGGCGCCGGGCGGCAGCAAGCCGGTGGTGGGCAACAACCCACTGGCGGTGGCGATACCGACTTTCGGGGAGTTCCCGTTCGTGCTGGACATCTCGCTGTCCAACGTGGCGGGCGGCAAGCTGCTGCTGGCCAGCAAAAAGGGCGAGAAGATCCCGCTGGACTGGGCCACCGATGACCAGGGCCGGCCCACCGACGATCCCGCCGTCGGCTTCCGGGGCTTCCTGTTGCCCATGGGCGGCTACAAGGGGCTGGGCCTGGCCTACATGGTGGACATCCTGTGCGGTGTGCTCACCGGCGGCGCGTTCCTGGATGGGATGAAGGGGATGTACAAGTTCCCCGATGACCCCAGCCTCACCGGCCATTTCATGATCGCGCTCCAGACCGAGGCGGTGATGCCCCGCGCCGAGCTGGAGGAGCGCACGGCTGCCTTCGTGAGCAAGGTCAAATCGTCGCCCATGTGGGACGCCAGCAAGGAGATGCTGATCCCCGGCGAGCTGGAGCACCGCACCGAGCAGGCGCGCCGCGCCGCGGGCATCCCGCTGCCGCCGGCGCTGTACGATGAACTGGTCACGCTGGGCCGCGAGCTGGGCGTGGAGCGACTGGAATCGAGGCTTTAGCCGGTCTATCGCGTTAACCACGTAACCGGCTGAAGCCTCGATTCCGGAAGCCCTTCTTACCAATGTGCCAATCTGTCAATTTACCAACAAGGAGACACTCATGACCGACCGTAAATTCCTCTGGTGGCAAGAGCTGCCCTACACCGAAGTGTGCCGCTGGGCGAAAGAAGAGTGCGACCTGGCGATCCTGCCCATCGGCGCCATCGAGCAGCACGGCCCGCACAGCCCGTGTGGTGTGGATGCCTACAACGCCATCGGCATCGCCGAGCTGACCGCCAAGAAGTCGGGCGCGATGCTGCTGCCATGCCCGATGTACGGCTCGCACCCGTATCACCACTGGTACATGCCCGGCACCATCCCGCTCAGCTACGACACGCACACCGCCATGCTCGTAGACATCGTCAAGGGCGCGTCCGTGTCCGGCTACAACAAGTTCATCATCCTTTCGGCCCACGGCCAGGTCAGCACCACCCTGGTGGCGGTCCACAAACTGGGGCTGGAGGGGCACTTCACCCTGTCGCTGCACTGGTATGACTTCCTGCGCGACAACAAAGACGTGCTGAGCGACTACATGTGGCACGCCGACGAGGCCGAGACCTCGGTGGGCCTGTACCTCTACCCGCAGTACGTGGACATGAGCAAGGCGGAGAAGGGCGGCGGCGAGGCGCTGGTGGACCGCAAGTGGATCATCGCGCCCGGCATGGCCCCGCGGCCCGGCATGATGTATCACTTCGAGGGCACCTTCGCCCGGCCCGAGTACCTGGAACTGCCCAACGGCGTCATCGGCGACCCGACCAAGGCCACCCTGGAGAAAGGCGAGAAGCTGGTCACCCGCACGGTGGATTACGTCTGCGAGCTGGTCAATGACATCATGACGCGCTGGCCGGTCGGTGTGAAGCCGCCGATCAAATAAGGATCATCCATGAAGCTCAAAGACAAAATCGCCATCATCACCGGCGCGACGAAGGGGATCGGGGTGGCGTGCGCGCAGGAGTTCGCCAGAGAGGGCGCGAAGATCGTGGCGGCCGGCCGCTCGGCGGATTTGGGCGAGGCGGTCGTGGTGGACATTCGCGCTGGGGGCGGTGATGCCATCTTCGTCCAGTGCGACGTGAGCAAGAAGGCCGAGGTGGACGCGCTGGTGGCGGTGGCGGTCGAACACTACGGGACCGTTGACATCGTCGTCAACAACGCCGGGGTCAACCACAGCGCCAATTTCTTCGACACCACCGAAGAGGATTGGGACTGGGTGCTGAGCGTGGACCTCAAGGGCACGTTCCTGCTCAGCCAGGCCGCGGCGCGGGTGATGGTGGCGCAGGGTAAGCCCGGCGCCATCGTCAACGTGTCATCGGTGATGGCGCAGCTCGCCCTGGCTGACCAGATCCCCTACTGCGCGGCGAAGGGCGGCGTCAACCAGCTCACCAAGGCCATGGGGCTGGCGCTGATCAAGCACGGCATCCGGGTGAACGCGGTCGCGCCCGGCCCGGTGATGACCGAGTTGATGGAGCGGGTGGTGCACAGCCCGGAGAAGCACGCGGCCCTGATGAACCGGCTGCCCATCGGCTACATCGCCTCGTGCCAGGAAATCGCCCGGGTGATCGTCTTCATGGCCTCCGACGACGCCAGCTACTTCGTTGGCCAGACGATCTACCCCGACGGTGGGCGCTCGATCCAGGGCTTCCCACGTCACATGGAGAAATAGCAATGGTGAAGGCGCCCAAAGTTGGGTTGATCACTTTCGGCGACGAGCGGCCGCACGAGTGGGAGAAAGTCTTCCGCCGGATGACCGAGCCGCGCCACGCCGAAGCCAGCGCATTCTTTCGCGGCCAGCCCGTCGAGCTGCACGCGGCCGAGGCCGTGGCGCGCACCCGCAGCGACATAGACGGGCAGGTGGCCGCGCTGCTTGCCGCGGGCGCCGAGGTGCTGGTGGCGCACGTGCCCTGCTGGACGGCGCCCAACCTGGTGCTGCACGGCATCCGCAGTCTGGGGCTGCCCACGATCCTGCTCTCGAACCGGAGCGCGGCCACCCACGGCACCGTCGGGATGCTGGGGGCGGGCGGCGCGCTGGATCAGATCGGCTACCGCCACTTACGGGTGCGGGACGATTTTGACAGTCCGGCGCTGGCGGGTAAGGTGCTGCCCTTCGTGCGTGCGGCGTCTGCGGTCCGGCGTTTGCGCGGCAGCGTATTCGGCCTCTTCGGCGGCCGGAGCCTGGGCATTGACACCGGCGGGTTCGACCCGATGCAGTGGCGCGCCCTGTTCGGCGTGGATGCGGAGCACGTTGACCAGCTCGAGATCATCCGACGCGCCGAGCGCATGGCGCCAGAGTCCGCTGAGCCGATGACCGGCTGGCTGGCAGCCAACGTCAAGAGCATCGGCTTCGACGGCCAGGGCTTGACGCCGGAGAAGCTGAACTATCAGGCGCGCTGCTACCTGGCAACCCGCGAGATCGTAGCCGAGAAGGGGTTGGACTTCGTGGCGGTGAAGTGCATGCCCGACCTGAGCAACCACTACGTGCCGCAGTGCCTCTCGGCCGCGTTCC
>DAOUAT010000556.1:0-4001 GCA_034433275.1 Anaerolineae bacterium | reverse complement strand
GGCCGCCAGCCGTAGATTGACCTGCGGGGTCAATGTGTGGCAAACTACAGCGGACGGCAGCCGCCTGGCGAAACCGGCCGTCGAGGAGCAACCCCATGAGCGACTGGCAGACTTACCTGGAACAGCGCCGCGCGGAAGCGCTGGCCGAGCTGCTCGACTTTCTGCGCATCCCCAGCATCTCCGCGTTGCCCGATCACGCGGCCGACGTGACCGCGGCCGCCGTCTGGACGGCAGACCGGATGCGTCGGGCCGGGATCGAGCACGTGCAGATCATGCCCACCGGCGGCCACCCGGTCGTCTACGGCGACTGGCTGCACGCGGCAGGCCGGCCGACCCTGCTGATCTACGGCCACTTCGACACCCAGCCGGCCGATCCGTTGGCGCTGTGGACCAACCCGCCCTTCGAGCCGGTAGTGCGCGATGGCCGGGTTTACGCCCGCGGGGCCGGCGACGACAAAGGCAACATGCTGATCCCCATCCTGGTCGCCGAGGCGTTCTTGGCGGCCCACGGCAGCCTGCCCGTCAACCTCAAGTTCTTTTTCGAGGGGCAGGAGGAGATCGGCAGCCCGCAGCTCGGGGCGTTCGTGGCTGAGCACAAGGCGTTGCTGGCCTGCGATCTGGCGGTCAGCGCGGACGGCGGGCAGTATGGCGAGAACCAACCCTCGCTGCTGGTGGGGCTCAAAGGGCTGGTGCCTTTGCAGATTGACGTGCAGGGCGCGGCCACCGATTTGCACTCCGGCATCTACGGCGGCGCGATCCAGAACCCCATCGCGGCGCTGGTGCGCCTGCTGGACAGCATGCGCGCACCCGACGGCCGCATCACCGTCCCCGGCTTCTTCGACGACGTGATCCCCCTGAGCGCAGAGGATCGGGCGCGTATCGCCGCGGTGCCCTTCGACGAGGCGGCCTATCTGGCGGGCCTGAGGGTGGATGCCGCGTTCGGCGAGCCGGGCTACACCACCCTGGAGCGCGTCTGGGCGCGGCCCACGCTGGAGATCAACGGCATCTGGGGCGGCTTCCAGGGCGAGGGGGTTAAGACGGTGCTGCCCAACCAGGCGCACGCCAAGCTCACCTGCCGGCTGGTGGCGAACCAGACGCCCGACGGCATCTACCAGGCGCTGGCAGACCACGTGGCGGCCCGAGCGCCGGCCGGAGTGCGCGTCACCGTGACCCGGCTGCCCGGCAGCGCCGACCCTTACCTGATGCCCGCCGAGCACCCGGCCAACCAGGTGGCTGCTGCGGTGTTGACCGAGTTGTATGGGGTCGCGCCCTTCTTTGTGCGGATGGGCGGCAGCGTGCCGGTGGTCCCGCTCTTCCTGCGGGAGCTGGGGGTATACACCCTCTCCTTTGCCTTTGCGCTGGAAGATGAGAAGCACCATGCGCCGGACGAGTTTCTCCGCCTGGCCAGCTTCGAGCGCGGGCAGCGCGGTTACGGCCTGCTCTGGGAACGCATCGGCAGCACGGGGATCTGAACCGGATCACGCGGCTGCTGTCGTGCGCGTTTCCCCCGTTCGGGGGAACACAAATCCCCGCCGCAGGGGAGGACAACCGCGATTCTGGATCCAGGAGAATGCAAGATGAGTATGACTGAGGCCGCGGCCGAGTACTTTGAGCGGGTGGCGGGCGCGTGGGACAGCCTCCGAGCCGGTTACTTCGGAGTGGCGGTGCGCGATGCGGCCATCCGTCACGCCTATCTGCGACCCGAGATGGCCGTGGCGGACGTCGGCGCGGGGACGGGGTTCATGGCCGCCGGCCTGGCGCCCCTGGTCGCGCAGGTCTACGCGGTGGATGGCGCCGCGGCCATGTTGGAGGTGGCCCGGCGCAACCTGACCGGCTTCGGCAACGTCCAGTTGCGGCTGGCCGACGGGGCCGCGCTCCCGTTCGACGATGCCAGCCTGGACGCGGTTTTCGCCAACATGTACCTGCACCACTGCCCCGACCCGCAGGCGGCCATCGGCGAGATGGTGCGCGTGCTGAAGCCGAGCGGCCGGCTGGTGATCACCGACATGGATCAGCACGCGCACGCCTGGCTCCGCGCGGAGATGGCCGATGTGTGGCTGGGCTTCGAGCGCAACGCGCTCCGCGGCTGGCTGCGGGACGCGGGCCTGGTCAACGTGATCGTGGATTGCACCGGCCAGTGCTGCGGGGCCACCTCACAGAGCCAGTCGGGCGAGCCGATGGCCGACATCAGTATCTTCGTGGCGACGGGCAGTCGCCGCGTGCGTGGTGCGACCGCCGCCGGACAGTCCAGCTACGGCGCGCTTGCCACCGACGGCGGCTGCTGCAGTCCCGCGGCTGTGCAGAGCTGTTGCTCACCGTCGTCGAGTGCGATGGCGCTCGTCGAGGCCGGAAGCCCGGAGGTCGTGCTCTATGACACGGGCTACACAGTCGAGCAGATCGCCCTGGTCCCGGCGGAAGCGGCCAACCTTTCCCTGGGCTGCGGCAATCCGACGGCGCTGGCCGGGCTGCGGCCGGGCGAGGTGGTGCTGGACATCGGCAGCGGCGCGGGGATCGACGCGTTTTACGCCGCCAGGCGCGTCGGTGCGCAGGGCCGCGTGATCGGGCTGGACATGACGCCGGCCATGATCGAGCGGGCGCGGCGGTCGGCCCAGGCGGCCGGGCTGGCGCAGGTGGAGTTCCGGCTGGGCCAGGCGGAGGCGATGCCGGTGGCGGATGGCGCCGTTGACGTCATCCTGTCCAACTGCGTGATCAACCTGGCGGAAGACAAGGGCCGGGTCTTTGAAGAGGCCTACCGGGTGCTGAAGCCGGGCGGCCGGCTGAGCATCAGCGACATGGTGACCGCCGGGCCGTTGCCTATGGCCCTGCGCAGCGATCCGCAGATGTGGGCGGGCTGCACCAACGGCGCGCTGCCGGAGCGCGAGTATCTCGACCTGGTGCGGCAGGCAGGGTTCGTGGATGTCCTGGGGCAGCGGGGCCTGAGCGGTGGCGAGCTGGCAGGTGTAGCCGTGTACAGCCTGTCGCTGTCGGCTCGGAAGGCGTGAGCAACTGAACGGCCCGCGCTCCTGGCGCACCGCGTCTGATTTTCTTCCCTGAGATGTGTTCAAGTCGCTCAGTGATCCGACGCGGCTGCGCATCGTCTCGCTGCTGGCAGAGGGGGAGTTCTGCGTGACGGATCTGGCTAGCGCGCTGGAGATGGAGCAGTCCACCATCTCTCACCAGTTGCGCGACATGCGGGCGCAGCGGCTGGTGAGCTTCCGCCGCGAAGGCCAGCACGTCTACTACCGGCTGGATGACCCGCACGTCCGCAGCCTGTTCGAGCAGGGCCTGGCGCACATCCAGGATTGACCACGCGGGGCGGTCAGCGCTGATCGCCCCGCTCTTCCGAGGAAAAACATGAATGTTTATTCATTTATAGGCGTCTGGCTGCGAGTAAGCGATAGCTGCAGAACGGCGGCGCAAAAAGCATAACAGGAGCGCACCATGAGCAAATATCTCAAGACCCTTCTCGCCATGCCCCTGGGCCTGGCCTTCTTCTGGCTTGTCGTGATGAAGGTCATTTCCCGCGTCGCGGCCGCGTTCGGCGTCTCGGCGCCGTGCCCGTGTGTACTGAGCTGGCTCGTGGACAACCCAATCCGCCGCGGTGCCGTATCCCGGCTGCTGGACCGGGTGGGCATCCGCCCCGGCGAAAGGGTGCTGGAGCTCGGGCCGGGGCCCGGCGCGTTCACCGTGGAGGCCGCGCGGCGCGCCGGGCCAACGGGCCGGGTGGTCGCCGTGAACATCCAGCCCGGCATGATCGCCCAGGTGGCGGCCCGCGTGCGCCAGGCCGGACTGACCAACGTCGAGATGCACGTCGCCAGCGCGTACGATCTGCCCCTGCCCGCGGCCAGCGTGGATCGCGCTTTCCTGATCACCGTGCTGGGCGAGATCCCGGACCCCGACCGCGGCCTGGCCGAGCTGCACCGCGTGCTGGCGCCGGATGGCGTACTGTCTATCGGCGAGGCGTTCCTGGACCCCGACTACTTCTTTCCTGCGGAAGCGAT
>DAOUAT010000555.1:0-4400 GCA_034433275.1 Anaerolineae bacterium | reverse complement strand
ATCGCCAGCACCTTCGTGATCGCCGCCGTCAGGGTCGTCTTGCCATGATCAATGTGCCCGATCGTCCCTACGTTGACGTGGGGCTTCGTCCGCTCAAATACTGCCTTTGCCATGGATGGTAACCTCCTGCGTATCAGTAACCTGTTAGCGATAAGTCGCCGCCTGAACTCAAGCCAAACACCTGAGCAGCGGCGGCGATGAAACAAGCGCCTGGTATGGAGCCCACGATCGGATTTGAACCGATGACCCCGTTCTTACCAAGAACGTGCTCTACCGACTGAGCTACGTGGGCAAATCTAGTAAACCGGTAGACAAGGAAACACAGGGCACTAACTTGTCTACTTGTCTACTTCGTTGGTGGGCAGGGGCGGATTCGAACCACCGAAGGCGTACGCCAGCTGATTTACAGTCAGCCCCCTTTGGCCGCTTGGGTACCTGCCCAGATTGATAAAGTGCTCGGCATAGTCTTACGACCATGTCTTTCGTAAGCCGACGGCCGGAATCGAACCGGCAACCCTCGACTTACAAGGTCGATGCTCTGCCGATTGAGCTACGTCGGCATGGCTGTGTCGCTCTGCAATGACAACACGCACCCGCCTCTGCGACTCGCAAGTATAGCCGCGGGGGGGTGAAAAGTCAAATTCATCACCTATCTGCAGCACGGGCCTGACGCGCGGCGACCAGCGCCACCGATCCGGCCACCGCTGCGTTCAGCGAGTCTACCCGCCCATACATGGGGATAGACAGCAGCCAGTCACAGCGTTCGCGTAGGAGACGGGCCAGGCCCGCGCCTTCGGCGCCCACCACCAGCGCCAGGCGCCCCATCAGGTCTGCACGGGCCAGCGGCACGGTGTCGCCCCCGGCATCCAGGCCGACCACCCAGACCCCGGCGGCCTTGAGCTGGGCCAACGCCTGGGCCAGGTTGCCTACCAGCGCAATGCCCAGGTGCTCCACCGCGCCGGCCGAGGCGTTCACCACCGCCGGCGTTATGCTGGCCGCGCGGCGCTCCGGCAGGATGACGCCAACCACCCCCATCGCCTCAGCCGTGCGCAGCAGGGCGCCCAGGTTCTGCACGTCCTGCAGGTGATCTAGCACCAGGTAAAGCGCATCGGCCGGACTGGCGCGGCCGAGCAACTCATCGAAATCCGCGTACTTGTAGCTGTCCACCTCGGCCAGCACGCCCTGGTGGTTGACCGCGCCAGCCTGATCCATGATCGAGCGCCCCGCCTCCAATACCGGGCAGCTGCGCAGCCTGGCCGCAGCCACAATGTCGTTGATGATGCCGGTTTGGGCCACCCCCTGGCCCAGGTAAATGCGCAGGAAGCGCCGGCGCCCAGCGCGTAACGCCTCCAACACGGCATGCCGGCCATACAGCAACTCGATATCCGCAGGCCGCGCGAGCTTTGCCGGGGGCGGGGACGCCATCGGTTCCGGCTTGAAGCGTTCCGTTTTTCTGGTCGCGCCCGGTGTCGGCCCCGTTGGCCGTTTTTGCTCAGCGCCACGGCCGCCGGAGTGCGCCTTTGTCCGTTGTCCGCTCATGCCAGGCGCCATGTGCTGCCCTGCGGGCCATCTTCAACGATGACGCCCAGCGCCTTTAGCTCATCCCGGATCTGGTCGGCCAGCGCCCATTGTTTGGCTTTGCGCAGATCCACGCGCACGCGCAGCAGCAGATCAACAAAGGGGGCAATGGATTGGCCTCCGGCTTGCGGTGGCGTGAGTTGCAGGCCCAGCACGCCCGTCAGGTCGCGAAAGACGCCCTGCGCGGCCGCAAACGGTTCGCCGCCAACTCCGGCATCGCGCGCAGTGTTGATGGCGCGCACCAGGTCGAACAGGGCCGCCAACGCGCCGGCCGTGTTGAAATCGTCATCCATGGCCGCTGCGAAGTCAGCCCTGGCCTGCGCAGCCTGCGTCTGCACGGCATCGGCGGCCGGCCCAGCAGCCGCGCTGCCTGTCGCCGGCCGCAACGCCGACCGCAGCCGCTCCAATGCGCGTTCACCGTCGGCCACCACATCGCTGTTGAAGGCCAGCGGCTTGCGATAACCGCTGCCCGCGATGACCAGCCGCAGCACATCGGGATCGTGCTCGCTGAGGAACTCCTCGATGGTCACCAGGTTGCCCAGGCTCTTGGACATCTTCTCGCCTTTGAGCTGGAGCATACCGTTGTGCAGCCAGTAGCGGGCGAAGGCTTTGCCCGTGAAGCTTTCGGTTTGGGCGATCTCATTCTCATGGTGCGGGAAGATCAGATCGTTGCCGCCGCCATGGATGTCAATCTGCTCGCCCAGGTGAGACAGGCTCATGGCCGAGCACTCGATGTGCCAGCCCGGCCGGCCAGGGCCCCAAGGACTGTCCCAACTCGGTTCGCTGGGCTTGGCGGCTTTCCACAGGGCAAAATCGCCTTCGTCCTCTTTCTCATCGCTGGCTGTGACGCGCGTGCCCGAGACCGCGTCGTCCAACCGCCGCCGGGAGAGTTTGCCGTAATCGGGATCGGAGCGCACGCGGAAATAGACATCGCCGCTGGATGTGACGTAGGCGTGATCCTCCTCCAGCAGCCCGACCACCATCTGGATGATCTCCGGGATGGTCTGTGAAACGCGAGGGAAGACGGTGGGCCGCAGCACGTTCAGGCTATCGATCTGCGCCTTGTACTTTTCCGCATACCGATGGGCGATCTCGGCCGGGTCTTCGCCCGTCTTCTGCGCCCGGCCGATGATCTTGTCATCCACGTCCGTGAAGTTCATGACATGGCGCACGCGGTACCCCCGGTATTCCAGGTAGCGCCGGATGAAATCGAACACGATCGAGGACATCGCGTGGCCCACATGGGCTTCATCGTACACCGTCGGGCCGCACACGTACATCTTGACCTCGCCCGGCGTCACCGTCTCGAAAGGTTCCTTTTCGCGAGTCAAGGTATTATAGACAACCAGCGACATGCTTTCTACCTCGCTTTAGTATGATGACCGCTTGCGTCACCGGCTATGGGCGACCGTTTGGGCAGCGTGAACGATCAGTGAAACGGCCACATCGGGTGGGGTCTGACCGGTGTTGATGACCAGGTGATACAGCAGTGGATCGTGCCAGTTGACGCCGTGAAACCGGGCCACGTACTCGGCGCGTGCCGCGTCATTGGCGCGCACCCGACGCCGGGCCGCAGCCAGTGTGATGTGCTCCAACTCAGCGATACGCGCTGCGCGCAATTCGAAGGGCGCCACAATCTGGATGTGACAGGCACCCTCGTAGCCGCGCAGCACCGACTGGCCGCCTTGACCTAACAACAACACATTGCCCTGGCTGGCAATGTCCTTAATGACCAGGCCCACGGTGGCCGCGGCCTCTTCCAGGCTCAAGGTCGTCGGGGCCAGCATGGGTGCAAAAATGCCCAGCAGGGGCGTCGGCGCCTGCGCTGGCGCATCACGCAACATGCCGGACCCGCTGAGAGAATCCAGAAGATCGGCCGCTATGCTCCGCTGACCCTCGTACATCAGTTTGCGCAGGAGTTCCTCTGGCACGCCTGCCGCCAGCGCGGCCGGGTGGACGTATTCGCGATCCACCAGCTTTAACCCCAGGGCGGCCGCCACCCGCGCCGCGATCGCGTCGCCCCGGCTGCCGAGTTGGCGTGACAAAGTAACGATCATGGTTCAGGCCTCACCGGTTCGGCGCAGCAAAAATCATGCGCCCGGCATTCGTCTGCAACACTTTGGTGACCGTGACTTCGATGTCGCTATCCATATAGCGCCGCCCGTTTTCGACGACCACCATCGTGCCATCATCGAAATAGGCGATGCCCTGGCCCACTTCTTTGCCCTCTTGGATGATGCGCACGGTCATGATTTCACCGGGCAGAACGACTGACTTGACGGCGTTGCTCAGCTCGTTGATGTTCAGCACTTGCACACCCTGCAGGCCGGCCACCCGATTCAGGTTGTAGTCGTTTGTGACGATGGGACAACTCAATTGACGCGCCAACTGCACCAGCTTGGCATCTACCTGACGAGACCCTTCGACGTCCATATCCACGATTCGCACCGGTACGGACGACTCCTTTTGCATGCGGTTCAGCATTTCTAGGCCGCGGCGCCCGCGGTTGCGCCGCAGCGAATCGGGCGAATCGGCGATGTATTGCAGCTCAGCCAGGATAAACCGTGGCACCACCATGGGCGAGCGGATGAAGCCGGTCTGCGCCACATCGGCGATACGGCCATCAATAATCACGCTGGTGTCCAGCAAGAGCACGGCTTCCACAGCGTCGTGCCCTTCCGCGAGAGCGCTGTCCACCTCGCCGCCACCCACTCCGCGCCGACGGAACAGCGCGAAAATCTCTCGCTGGCGCAACACCATCACCATGACGCCCAGGTAGCCAAAGAGCACTGCGACGATGGTGGGCAGGATGCTGTTAAAAG
>DAOUAT010000554.1:0-3149 GCA_034433275.1 Anaerolineae bacterium | reverse complement strand
GCGAGGGACCTACCCCCTGCCCCCCTCCCTGCGAGGGAAGGGGGTGAGGTTACCAGTTTGCTACGAATGGCTCGTAGGCCGGCCGGTCGCCGCGCAGGTAGACGGCCAGATGGCGCGCTTGGGTTTGCACGACGGTGCGCAAGGTGTTCTGCTTGCCCGCGTAACGCACCGGGCTGTCCAGCCGCTCGAATACCCGTTCGGCGATCAGCTTGCGCGTAGGTTCGGCCAGGCGGCCGCGGTCATCAAGCGCCAAGGCGCTGCCTTTGTTGATGATGCCGAGCAGCGCCCGGTCAACCACGGCCGCGCGGAACTCCTCGATCAAATCGAGCACCAGGCTGGGTTTGCCCGACCGGTCTACGTGCAAGAACCCGGCATACGGATCCAGGCCGGCCAGCACCGCGCCGCGCTCCACCTGGCCGTACAGGATGCCGTAACCGTAATTCAACGCCGCGTTGATCGGGTCAGTCGCGCCCTGCGTTTGCCGTCCCGGCCAATCGTAGCTGTCCTTGAGCAGCAGCCGGAAGCCCTCCCAGTAACGCTGCGCGCCCCGGCCCTCGGCCGAGAGCAGCTCGAACCGGACTTCATCGGCCGTGCCGCCGTTCAACCGTTCGATCTCCGAGACGTGATCCAGCACCTCGGTCGCCAGTCGGCGCAGCTCATCATAGACATCAGGCGCGGCCTCTTTGCGATACTTGGCCATGTAGCGCAGCAGGTTGGCCTGGTTGCGCAGCTTGCCGGTGCAAAACGCGGCCGCAGCGGCGCGGCCGCGGCCATCGTTGGCCGCCTGCAGTTGCGCGCGGCGGGTGAGCACCGTGCCGGTCAGTCCCGCGCTGTACAACGCGGCGAACGGCGTGCCGTGACCATCCAGGAAATTGATCGGGATGCCGCGCTCGGTGCAGGCCGCAATCGCGTCCGCCGAGATGCTGATGCCGCGGCTGCCGATCAGCACGTCTTCCAGGTGCAGCAACGGCGCGTCGATCTCCTTGGCGCCGGTTTTGATGTCCGTGACCCGCAACCGCTCCTGATATTTGCCGACGTGCTTGCCGAAGGTTTCCACGACGAGATGTTGGATGATGGACATGACCTAACCCCCTCCCCCCTTCCCTCCCAGGGAAGGGGAACTCACGCCGCTGCCTCCCCCTCCCTCGCAGGGAGGGGGTTGGGGGGCGGAATGTTTCAACGACTTTGAGACAACTCCGGCTAGAATTTAGTGTACGGATGTGAGTTGCAGGCGGTTCCCAGAAGCTGGCAGAGCCAGTTGGCGCCAACTTGGGGGAGACTCGCCGCAACATACGCATCGGTTTATCGCTTTGCCGACGGTGTAGCTGTGTTTTGCGGAATTGTGTGGGCAGAGTCAGAACGACAGCGACTCTGCCCAGCTACACCGTCAGCGGACTCGGCGCTCGAGTCGCTCCGCAGCGTTGCTCTATCCTCCGGTCCGCCAACGGGAGTGTAGCGCAAATCCGCCGGCGCTGCAACAGCGGCTGAACTGCTGTGGGCTGGCACAGTCGGCGCCTCGGTTGAGGCAGCTTTGGGAGCATTGATCCAGGCCGCTTCAGGTAACTTAGCGGGTCGCGGCAGGCCTTTCGTGAAGCGTTCTGGGTGGGCCTGGTAGGCCTGCCGCAGCACGGCCTGGCGCTGCTGGCGCACAGTTTCGGCCCGTCCGGTATGCACGACCGCCGGCGTGAGCAACCCCAGCCCACTGTGATGGTGCTGGTCGTTGTACCAGGCAAAAAAGCTGCGCGCCCAGTGGCGGGCGTCCGCCAGGCTACCGAAGCGGTCTGGGTAATCGGGCCGGTACTTGAGCGTCTTGAAGTGCGCTTCCGAGTACGGGTTGTCGTTGGAAACGTGCGGTCGGGAATGGCTTTTCGCCACGCCCAGATCAGCCAGCAAGATGGCCACCGTCTTGGCAATCATCGGACTGCCGTTGTCGGCATGAATCGTGAGTTGGGCCCGTTGCACGCCCTGCTTGGCGCAAGTTTCAGCGATCAGTTGCTCGGCCAGGTCGGCCGACTCGACTTCGGCGATCAGCCAGCCCACCACGTAGCGGCTGTAGATGTCGATGATCACGTACAGGTAGTAGTAGACGCCCTTGCTCGGGCCGCGCAGTTTGGTGATGTCCCAGCTCCAGACCTGATTCGGCCCGGTGGCCAGCAGTTCCGGCTTGTGGTAGGCCGGATGGCGCAGTTGATTGCGGCGCTCACGCACCTCGGCGTGCTCAGCCAGGATGCGGTACATCGTGCTGATGGAGCACAGATAGCGCTCCTCGTCCAGCAGCTCGGCGTAGATTTCGCGCGGCGCCAGGTCTTGAAAGCGTTCGCTGTTGAGCACCTCCCGGACCTGGGCCTGCTCGGTCGGACTCAACGCGCGGGGAGGCGCCGGGCGGCTCGCCGGTTCTGCGGGCGGCGCCGCTACCTCCGGCACGGTTGGCGCCGGCCGCGCCCGATACAAGCTGCTGCGGGGTACCGCCAGTACAGCACAGGCGGCCACGACGCCTTGCGAGACCGCCAGTTCTTCGGCCGTCGCGATCATAGCTGCGCGTCGCTCTCGCTCATCGGCAGGCCGAGCAGCGCGGAGAGTTTTTTTTGGACCTCGATGATCGTCTCGGCCCGCTGCAAGCGTTGTTGGAGCCGCTCGTTTTCGCGGCGTAACCGGGCGATCTCGGCCGCCTGCGGGTCGGGCTTGCGCCCCCGCTTCTGCGGAGCCAACGCCTGCAAAGCACCGGCACGGCGTTGCTCACGCCATTTGTCCAGGTGCGAGCGGTAGAGCCCTTCCCGGCGCAGCAGGGCGCCAATCTCGCCCCGCTGCGTACAGGCGTCGGCTTCCGCGAGGATGCGCTGCTTGTATTCGGCGGTAAACCGCCGCCGTTCGGCTTTCGGCACGACCTCCGGGTCGGGCGTGCTGACGACTTCGGCCGCGGACTGGCCATTGCGACGGGGTTGAACGATCGGTTCCTGTGACATGACTATTCTCCCTGTCTGAATTGTACACTAAATTCAGCGGAAGAGTTGTCTCAGACATCATTGACACCGTGGGTTATCCCTCAACAAGTACTTGCCTTGTCCCTGCCAGGACCAGAGATCATGATGCGAAATTGTGCCTGTTTGGGGGTCAACTTGTTGAATCATAATGCGTCCGTCCTGCATCAC
>DAOUAT010000553.1:0-4409 GCA_034433275.1 Anaerolineae bacterium | reverse complement strand
CCGAAGGCCAGCATCATCACGACGAGCAGTGCGATCAGCCCTGCCGGCGCTGCGAAGCGCAGCTTGCGTGTGTGTTTTTTGAGGTGCATCGCTGTTCCTCCAAACAGATGTGTGAGCATCGAGCGCCCTGACCGTTTGGGACCGGTCGGGCCGATGCGGCGGAAGGCTGGCAACAGAGAGGGGTAGGTCGGCGCTGCGAGGCGGCCCCGCGCTGTTAGCGTTGGCAGTCGAGCCTTGTAGATTTATTGTACAATACTAGAATTGTACTTGTAGAGAATCTAAACGATGTAAGTGAGTTTACAATCAGGTGGTTTTGAGAATGTCTGTCACCTGACAGGTTGCTGCGCCAGCGCGATCTTCAAGATGCCGCGCCGGACGCGTCCTGACCATCTACTCGCGCATGATCTGTAGGACGTGCTTGCCGCGCGAACGGCGGCGCTCGACCAGGTCATGGACTGCGCCAACAGCCGTCAGTGGGTGCAGGGCTTCGATGATCGGCTTGATCTTCCCTGCGTCAACCAGTGCAGCGATCTCGCGCAACACCCCACCGGCCGGGGGAAAGCCGCCGACAAACTGCTGCCGGACCCCGTGCGCAGCCGCTGCTTCTGCGGAGGGCGGTTGCACGATGGAGAGCAGGATCCCACCTGGCTTCAATACGGCCCACGAGCGTTCCTGCGTCTCACCGCCGACCCCGTCGAGCACGACGTCAACCTGGCGCGCCACATCTTCAAACCGGGTCGCGGTATAGTCTATCGCTTCGTCCACGCCAAGCTGGCGCAGAAACGCCTGGTTGCTGCCGGAAGCGGTGCCGATCACCTGTGCGCCGCGTGCTTTGGCCAGTTGCACGGCAAATGAGCCAACCCCGCCCGCCGCAGCATGGATCAGGATGGTCTGTCCCTGCCCCAGGTTGGCCGCATCCACAAGCGCCCGCCAGCTTGTCAACCCGACATGGGGCAGCGCTGCGGCATGAAGGTGATCCAGTGATCCTGGCTTCGCTGCCACTTCGGAAGCCGCAACGCTCACGTATTCCGCGTAGGCGCCGTTGCGCGCCGGATCGGCGCGGGCCCACACGGCATCGCCGGGTGCGAAGTCAGTAACACCTTTGCCCACCGCTTCCACGACGCCTGAGATGTCCAATCCCAGGATGAGTGGAAAGGCATAGGTGTACCAGCCAGTCAAATATCCGGCCCGGGCGGCGCAGTCAAACGGATTGACCGTGCTGGCGCAGGTGCGAATGAGCACCTCATTCTCGCCGGCGACCGGTCTTGGGGCTTCCTCATAGCTCAGGACGTCCGAGGCGCCATACGTGTGGATGCGCACTGCGCGCATGGATGGCCTTGCGAATGAACCTGATTGCGTTGACATAAACTCACCTCTCATGAACCATCTCGACTGGATGCTTCTTCCTGGGGAAGGATATCAGCGTAGGCCGGTTCTGGGCGAGCGTCTGTAGCGCGCGTTCCTATTTGTGTATAACTTGTATCGTGATTATATATTAAATGTGACAAGATTGAGGGTCAAATACCAGGTATCAGGGGTCAGTTGTCTGACTCCTGTCACCTGTCACCTGATCGCCAGACGGTCCCCCACCTGGCAGCCGGCGGCCGCGCCGGCGGGGAGCTCCACCACGTAGTGTACGCCCTTGTAGATCCGGCCGATGCGCCAGGGGCGGAGGTCGCGGTCTATGCCGACGATAACGTCATCTCGGCTGACGTAGAGCACGTCAATGGGGAAGCGCATGAACTGGGTGTGGATGGAGCTGCACGGTGTGATGACCAGCCCCTCGCCCGGCCGGAGCGGCGGCGCCAGCATCAGCCCGCGGAAATTGGCCCACGGCGTGTTCGCCAGCCGGCCGGCGGTGACGACAACGGTATCGCGGGTGAGGTTGGTGACGGATGTTTTCATGTGTGATGTCCGATGTTCAATGTGGAATGTCGAATGTCGAATGTCGAATGTGGAATGTTCGATGTTCGATGTGGAATTCGTTGATTCGCTGATTCGCTGATTCGCCATTCGCTGATTCGCCGTCACACCAGCAACACCACCCACGCGGCGGCGCACAAATACGGCGCGTAGGCGATGTAGCTCTTCAGCGTGGCGCGGCGGAGGAGGATGAGGGCCAGCGCGGCCAGGCCGCCCAGGATGATGCCCAGCAGCAAGGCGGTCCAGACGGCCGGGTAGCCGGTCATGAGGCCGATGACGCCGGCCAGCTTGACGTCCCCCGCGCCCATCTTGCCGCGGCCCAGCAGCGCGATGACCGCGAACAGCGCGAACCCGGCCAGCCCGCCCAGCGCCGCGCTGACCACGCCCGGCCCGCCGGGCCGCAGGCTGAGCCCCAGGCTGACCACGGCCGCGGGCGCCAGCATGACGTTGAGCACGCGGCGCTGCTCGATGTCAATGACCAGCACCGCCAGCAGGAACGCGGTGTAGAGCCACAGCGCGGCCAAGGACCAGGGATCAGGGGTCAGGAACCAGGCCGCGATGAAGGCCAGGATCATCGTGATCTCCACCCGCGGTGCGCGGGCCGGGCGCTGCTGGCCGCAGTGGGGGCAGACCCCGCGGCGGAAGGGATGCCACGGCAGGGTGAGGGTGTGCATCGGGGACAAACCAGGTTTCTCCGAGAAACCTGGTTTGTCCCCGACGCCCGGCAGCACGTCCGCGGCCCAGTTGGCCAGGCCGCCGGCCAGCCAGCCCAGGAGCAGGGTCAGCGCGAGGGACGCGAGGGTGGGGATGGCGATGATGATGGGGCTCCTTGAGAAGAAACCTGGGTTCCAGGTTGCCGTATGTCAGGCGGGCAGCGCTGCTGGCCTCAAAGCCGGCTGTGGGTCACGTTTTGGGCGGGCCGGGGCCTTGCGCGGCCGTGCCGGTATGCCGAAGAGCATGCCTTGCGCGCTGATGTCCTCGTCAATGTCTGGCCAATGCACGCCCAGGCCAGTGCCGATGAACTCGAAGTTGTTGCGCTGTTCCGGGGTGGCGTCGGAAAGACGCCACGACCAGGCCAGGGGCACGCTGATGATCCGGCCATCCGTCAAGTGCGCGGTGATCACTTCGTCTGTCACTTCAATCCCCGAGATGCGGGGCACATCACTTACCACAGTGTTCATTCCACGCCTCCAGGATCCTACGTCGGTGTTCAACAATCAACTTGCGGATACGGCATCACGCGTCCCTGTCGAGTTGTGTGCAGTGCTTGCCGGTATGATGGTCTGGCTGTAGTATACCACAGCCCGACGGGAGTTGAAACTACCGACTCAAAGGGGGAATGCAGGCAGAGCCTGGGCGCGGAGGAACGCTGAGGCGCCCTTCGTGAGCCGCTGAGGCGGCTTTTCAGGTTCAGGCGGGGGTTTTCAACCCCTGCACCGGCGCCGGGTCCTGATCCCGCCCCCGGCCCGGCAGCACATCCGCGGCCCAGTTGACCAGGCCGCCGGCCAGCCAGCCGAGGAGCAGGGTTAGCACAAGGGATGCGAGGGTGGGGATTGTGATAATGATCGCGCTCCTTGACATGAAGAAACCAGGTTTCTGCCAGAAACCTGGTTTTTTCATGAAACGGATGAGGGTTAAGGCACGAGGCTGACGGCGCAAATACTCGAGCTGCCAGGAAGGCAGCCACCACCGGTTGTACCGCCACACTGGTTTTCACAGGCTGCTTTGTCGCAGCTAACTGCCACTTTGACGAGTTTGAACTTAATGCAATTACTTGGACTTGGATCTGATTTTAGACATATGTCTTGGTTCTGTTCCCAACCGAGGATTTTGACACATCCGAAACTTGTGACGTTAAACCCTTCTCTACAGGCATTATTTGAAGCGCACCGATCGGTAAAAAGTGGTATCTGGACGATGTTATCGGGATAAGGTTGGTTAGCGCGGTTCTCGATCTGGGTTTTTGCTCCCGCTTTCACGCCAGTATCACCAGAGATACACTTCGGAAGCGAAACGGGCGCAGGGTTCAGATTGGTGATCCAGCATTTGATCTCGTTGGCGCCACAACCGGTGCCGATGCAGGCAGATGGGATCGGATAAAGCGGATCGCTCGGGTTTACAACCCCACCGAAATCCAACCACGCGCGGCCAGTATCTGGAAGAATCTCATCTCCGGGGCTGCTGGGGTCAAGGTCGCAGTTGTACAAGTTACAATCCAGGACAGTATTGTCATCGCCACTCCAGACATAGAACACCTTGTCACAATTGTTCTTGACCTGGTTCCAAAGATCAATGCTGAAAGCTAAGGGGAAAAGTCCACAAGCTCTCGTTGCAGGACCGCAAGCAGCCTTACCTACTGCGCTGACGCTTGCCGGTCCAAGGCCCAATGCGCCTGCAAGGAAGAGCGGCGGCGTTTCATTGGCTGTCACCGTCACAATATAGGTGGTCATATCCGCGCTGGCGGTCGCCGTGTGTCCATAAGGCCG
>DAOUAT010000552.1:0-5487 GCA_034433275.1 Anaerolineae bacterium | reverse complement strand
GAGTTCGCGCCGATGCGGCTGTGGCTGCCGATGCGGATCGGCCCCAGGATCTGCGCGCCCGCGCCCACCACCACGTGATCCTCCAGCGTGGGGTGCCGCTTCACCTTCTCCCAGCTCACTCCGCCCAGCGTCACGTTATGATACAGCGTGACGTCCGCGCCGATCTCGGCCGTCTCGCCGATCACCGTGCCCATGCCGTGGTCAATGAAGAACCCGGGGCCGATCTGCGCGCCGGGGTGGATCTCGATGCCGGTGGTGAAGCGCGAGAGGTTGCTGATCAGCCGGGCCAGCCATTTGAAACCGTTGCGCCACAGCGCGTGCGCCAGCCGGTGCGCCCAGACCGCGTGCAGGCCGGGGTAGAGCAGCAACACCTCCCAGACCGAACGCGCAGCCGGGTCGCGGTCGAAGATGGCCTGGATGTCGCGGCGGAGGGTTTTGAGCATGAGGGCCTCCTGATACCTGACGAATGACGAAGGACGAACGACGAACGATGAGGCACTACGTCTTTCGTCCTTCGTCGTTCGTCTTTCGTTAATCTAAATGCGCAAACAACACCGTGCTGAGATACCGTTCCCCGTTGGAAGGCACGATGACCACGATCCGCTTGCCGGCATTTTCGGGGCGTTGGGCGAGCTGGGCGGCCGCGTGGACCGCCGCGCCGGAGCTGATGCCGACCAGCAGGCCCTCTTCCCGCGGCAAGCGGCGGGCCATCTCCACGGCCTGGTCGTTGGTCACGGTGATGACCTCGTCAATCAGGCCGGTTTCCAGCACGGCGGGCACGAATCCCGCGCCGATGCCCTGGATCTTGTGCGGGCCGGGCTTGCCGCCGGAAAGGACGGGCGAGTCGGCCGGCTCCACCGCGACGAGCTTCAGGCCGGGCAGCCTCGGCTTCAGCGCCTGGCCCACGCCGGTCAGCGTCCCGCCGGTGCCCACGCCGCCCACGAAGATGTCGAGCTGGCCGCCGGTGTCACGCCAGATCTCCTCCGCGGTGGCGCGGCGATGGATCGCGGGGTTGGCCGCGTTCTCGAACTGCTGCGGGATGAAGTAGCGCGGGTCGCTGGCCGCCAGCTCGTTGGCCGTGCGGATCGCGCCCCGCATCCCTTCGCTGCCGGGGGTCAGGATCAGCTCGGCGCCATAGGCGCGCAGCAGCTTGCGCCGCTCCAGGCTCATGGTTTCGGGCATCACCAGGGTGCAGCGGTAGCCCTTGGCCGCGGCGACCATGGCCAGGCCGATGCCGGTGTTGCCGCTGGTGGGCTCCAGGATGACTGTTTCGGGGCCGAGTTTGCCCGCGGCCTCGGCCGCTTCGATCATGCTCAGCGCGATGCGATCCTTGACGCTGCCGCCGGGATTCTGGAACTCCAGCTTGACCAGCACCTCGGCGCCCGCGGTCACGTTGCGCAGCCGCACCAGCGGCGTGTTGCCGATCAGCTCGGTGATATTGTTGGCGATGTTGGACATGGGAAGACTCCTGTTGTGTATTGCGTACTGCGTATTACGTACTGCGTATTGGATGTTGGGTTCTTGGGAAACAAAAAAGCTCATCCGGGCTTGGTTGCCCTGCGATGAGCTTTGAGATTGGAGGTTGGAGGTTGGAGCTTGGAGGTCGGAGGCGGCAGTCCACTTTTGACTAACCTCTAACCTCTAACTTCTAACATCCAGCATCGTACATCACCTGCCCATCGCAGCGCGTGCTGATCCAGCGAGCGTGGGCGGCGCCGGTTGCCACCTCACGCTCGCTGAAAACACGAGCACGTGCGGGCGATGGTTTTGCGATAATGCGATGTCATGGATGCGTTTGCCTCTTTGTAAACCGGAGTGTAGCTTAAGTTGTGTGAGGCGTCAAGTAAGCTATCACGCAGAAGCAGGCATTCTGGCAGCTCTGGACTGGAGGCTTCAGCCGGTCTTTTCGCAATCAGGGGCCGTGGGGCAAACCGGCTAAAGCCCGATGTCACTAACTTTTCGCTCGTAGGGGGTCTGTGACCCCCGGCTTGGAGGCAGAAGCGGCTCGAAAGCGCCTGCGACGCCGGTCGCAGACCGGCTAAGAACAGGTGAAACGCTGGCTGATCTCCAAATCTGAGTGCCATTGGGCTAAAGCCTTGATGCCAGGCCAACCTGGGCGATGATCCGTCCATCCTGCACATAGAGACGCGCCACCCTGGGCAGCAGTGCGGTCGTCACTTCGTAGTTGATGGTCCCGGCCAGGCGGGCCACTTCCTCGGCGCGGATGTACTCGTCCCCTTGTCGGCCCACGATCACCACCTCGTCGTCCTGCGCCACGCCGGGGATGTGCGACACGTCAACCACGAACTGATCCATGCACACGCGGCCGCGGATCGGCGCGGTCTCGCCGCGGATCAGCACGCTGCCGCGATTGGACAGGATGCGGTGGTAGCCGTCGCCGTAGCCGACCGGCACCAGTGCCATCGTGACCGGGGCGGGGGTGACGTAGGTGCGGCCATAGCTGATGCCCGCACCGGCCGGTAGGTCGCGCACGCGGCCCACGCGGCTCTTCAGCATCAGCGCAGGGCGGATCTCGAAGATGGGCGGCCACTCGTCCGAGGGCTCCAGCCCGTACATGGCGATGCCGATGCGCACGGCGTCGAAGTGTGCCTCCGGCAGGCGCATGGCCGCGGCGCTGTTGGCCGCGTGGATCAGCGGGATCGCGATGCCGGCGGCGCGCAGGGCGGCCACGACTGCCTGGAAGGTGGCCAACTGCGCCAGCAGGTGGGCCGGGTCGGCGGCGTCCGCGGTGGCGAAGTGGGTGAAGAGGCCCTCCAGGCGGATGCCCGGCAGGGCCAGCAGGCTCCTGGCGAAGTCCACGACCTCGCCCGGCAGCAGGCCGTAGCGGCTCATGCCGGTGTCCACCTTGATGTGTACCGGCACGATTGCACCCGCGGCCGCCGCGCAGGCCGAGAGCGCCTGGGCGAACTCCGGCGTCATCAGGCTGGGGGTCAGCCGCCAGCGGACGACCGCTTCGGCCCCGGCCGGCGGGGTGTAGCCCATCAGCAGGATCGGTGCAGCGAGGCCAGCCTGACGCAGCTCGATGCCCTCGCTCAGGCGGTGGACCGCCAGCCGGCTGGCGCCGGCCTCCAGCGCGGCCCGCGCCACCGGCGCCGCGCCGTGGCCGTAGGCGTTGGCCTTGACGACCGCGACGACCTCGACGCGCTCGCCCACGTGCTGCCGGAACTGGCGCACGTTAAAAGCGATGGCGCCCAGGTCAATCTCAGCCCAGGCGAGGTGGGGATGGGTTAGGGGTGAGGGAGCCATTTTGTGATTCATCAGTGGGTGGATTTTTCGCTGGTGTCATGCCGTAACGAGAATGGAGGGGTGGGCCTACTGCCCTGAAACTCCCGACTGTCACTCTGAGCGGGTTAACGACTCCCCACTGTGAACCACTCAAGACCAGCGAAGAGTCTCGCGACCGACTGAGATGCTTCGCTGGACGTTCGCCATCACGTACTTTGAGTTGTAGACCCGCTCAGCATGACAGAAGAAAGCTTTTTTCCCGGAATGTAGCCCGCCGCGGCGGGTTGAGTATCCTAGAATTCTATAGGCAACCTGTCTACCCGCCCAGGTAGGCTTCCTTCACCCTGGGATCGGCCAGGAGCTCGTGGCCCGTGCCGGTGAAGGCGATCGTGCCGGTCTCCAGGACATAGGCGCGGTGGGCGGTGCGCAGCGCCATGTTGGCGTTTTGCTCCACCAGCAGGATAGTGGTCCCGGCCTGGTTGAGATCCGTGACCACCCGGAAGATCTCGCGCACCAACACCGGCGCCAGGCCCATGGACGGCTCGTCCAGCAGCAGCATCCGGCCGCGGCTCATCAGCGCGCGGCCCACGGCCAGCATCTGCTGCTCGCCGCCGGACAGGGTGCCGCCGAGCTGCTGCTTGCGCTCGTCCAGCCTGGGGAAGATGGCGAAGATGCGTTCATAGTCCTTGCGGATCTCAGGCTTGTCCCGGCGTTTCCAGGTGGCCAGCTTCAGGTTTTCCAGCACCGTCAGGTTGCCGAAGATGCCGCGGCCCTCGGGCACCTGGGCCAGGCCCGCGGCCACGATCTGGTCGGCCGGCACGCGGCGCAGATCCCGGCCGCGGTAGACGATCTGCCCGGCGTAGGGCGTGACGCCGGAGATGGCGCGCAGGGTCGAGGATTTGCCCGCGCCGTTTGCGCCGATCAGGGTGACGATCTCGCCTTCGCCGACGTCGAAGGTGATGCCCCTGACCGCCGCGATGTTGCCGTAGGAGACGGTGAGGTCCCGCACCGAAAGCACGATGTCTGCGCTCATCCAATGTCTCCTCGCCCAGGTAGGCTTCCAGCACCTTGGGGTCGTTCTGGATCTCGTGGGGCAGCCCTTCGGCGATGGTGGCGCCGAAGTCCAGCACCTTGATCCGCTCGCAGATGCCCATCACCAGCCGCATCTGGTGCTCGATCAGGATGATGGTCAGGTCGAATTGGCGGCGCACCCACTGGATGAATTCCATGAGCTGGATGATCTCCTTGGGGTTCATGCCCGCGGCCGGCTCGTCCAGCAGGAGCAGCCGGGGGCGGGTGGCCAGCGCGCGGGCGATCTCCAGACGGCGCTGTGAGCCGTAGGGCAGGTTCTTTGCCAGTTCGTCGGCCAGGCCATCGAGCTTGAAGGTCGCCAGCAAGTCCATCGCGTTTTCGGTGATCCGCTGCTCCTCGGCTCGGAAGCGTCCCACATGAAAAAGCGCCTCGGCCGTGGTGTAGTCTACCAGCGAATAGTGGGCCGTGCGCACATTGTCCAGCACGGTCATGTCCTTGAACAGGCGGATCGTCTGGAAGGTGCGGGCGATGCCCAGGCGGGTGATCTGGTTGGGCGTCTTGCCGACCAGCTCGGCGCCCCCGCCATCGTGGGCGCCGTTGAAGGTGATGCTGCCCTTGGTCGCCCGGTACACGCCGGTGATCAGGTTGAAGACGGTGGTTTTGCCCGCACCGTTGGGCCCGATGATGCCGATCAGCTCGCCGGGCCGCAGGTCGAGGTCGAACTTCGAGACGGCGCACAGCCCCCCGAAGAAGTGGGTGACACCCTTCGCTTGCAGTAGGGGCAGATTTCCGTTAGCGGACATCGGCGGCCTCCTGCGTCCGGGTTTGACGCCACAGCTTGCTGGCCAGCAGGTCATAGCCCGGTACGAACCACCGCACCTCGCGCAGCCCCATGATCCCGCGCGGCCGGTAGATCATCAGCAGCACCAGCACCAGCGGCATCAGCACCATGCGCCACACCCCCAGCGGCCGCAGCACCTCCAGCAGCACCGTGTAAATCGTCGCGCCGATGATCGAACCGCTCAGCGAACCGATCCCGCCCAGGTAGACCATGATCAGGATGTCGGTGGACTTGATGATGTCGAACACGCGCGGGTTGATGAACTGGAGCACGTGTGCGAACAGCCCGCCCGCGACGCCGGTGAAGAACGCGGAGATGGTGAACGCCAGCAGCTTGACCCGCCGCGTGTCCACCCCCATCAGGTCGCT
>DAOUAT010000551.1:0-3841 GCA_034433275.1 Anaerolineae bacterium | reverse complement strand
TGTCGAAAGTCGGATGTGAAATATTGGATGTACGATGTACGATGTTCGATCTACGGGATTACGCTGCGTCAAGCATCATGGACTGCGCGCCGTGCAATACGCAATACGCAATACGCATCACGCCCCCGTCACAGCATCAGCGCCAACACGATCCCGCCCGCCAGCACGGAGGCGATCTGGCCGGCGGTGTTGGCGCCCATGGCGTGCATCAGCAGGAAGTTGTTGTAGTCCTCTTCCAGGCCGATGCGGTTGACGACGCGCGCGGCCATGGGGAACGCGCTGATGCCGGCTGCGCCGATCAGCGGGTTGAAGCGGCCGCGCGTGACCACGTTCAGCAGCTTGCCGAACAGCACGCCGGCCGCGGTGTCCAGCGCGAAGGCCAGGATGCCCAGCACCAGGATGATCAGCGTCTGCAGGTTGGCGAACGATTCGCCCACCATGGTCGCGCCGATGGTGATGCCCAGGAAGATGGTGGTGATGTTCGCCAGCTCGTTGCTCGCGGTCTTCACCAGGCGGTCCACCACGCCCGACTCACGCATCAGGTTGCCGAACATCAGCGTGCCGATGAGCGGGCTGGCCTGGGGCGCCAGGAAGCCGGTCAGCAGGGTGACGATGACCGGGAACAGGATGCGGGTGCGCTTGCTGACGGGGCGCTCGATGTAGGGCATGCGGATGCGGCGCTCGGCCTTCGTCGTCAGCAGGCGCATTACGGGCGGCTGGATGATGGGCACCAAACTCATATAGGTGTAGGCCGCGACGGCAATGGGGGCCAGCAGGTGTGGGGCCAGCTTGGACGCCACAAAGATGCTGGTGGGGCCATCAATCGCGCCGATGATGCCGATGGAGGCGGCCTCGTTCATGGTGAACTGGCCGCTCGCCAGCGCCAGCAGCAGCACGGCGAAGATGCCGAACTGGCCGGCCGCGCCCACCAGCACCATCCGCGGGTTCGAGAGCAACGGCCCGAAGTCGGTCATGGCCCCGATGCCGATGAACAGCAGCAGCGGGAACAGCTCGGTCTCGATCCCGGCCTTGTAGAGCGCGTAAAAGACCCCATCAGCTTGTTCACCCGACATGATGGCCCGCAGGTCCAGCCCCATGCCCGCGCCGGGGATGTTGGCCAGGATCGCGCCCGTGCCGATGGGGATCAACAGTACCGGCTCGTACTCCTTGGTGACGGCCAGGTAGATGAGCACGCCGCCGATCGCGATCATCAGCACGTTGGCCCACGTCAGGTGGGTGACGCCGGCCACGATGGACAGCAGGTTGTCCCAACCGATCTGCATGGCGCCCCCTTATGCCAGCCTGACGAGCAGGTCGCCGTAGGCCACAGATTGCCCACTCTGCGCCGCGACCTCGGCCACGACACCGCCCTGGTTGGCACGGATGGGGTTCTTCATCTTCATAGCTTCCAGCACGCACACGGCCTGGCCCGACTCCACCGTTTGTCCGACCTTGACATCCACCGTGAGGATGGTGCCCGGCATGGGGGCAGTGATGTCGTGTCCGACGTTGGCGCCGGCCGGAGTGACGGGGCGAGCGATAGCTACGCTGGGTGGGGCTGGCAGCACGGCGGGCGCGGGCGCTGGAGGCGGCGTAGGGACCGGTTTTGCGGGCGCAGGCGCCGGTGCAGGGCTGCCACCGCTCAAGTTGACCCGGAACGACTGCCCGTCCACGACCACTTCTAGCGGCGAGGCGCCGGGATCGGGTACTTCGATGTGGTAAGGTTTGCCGTCAATGATGATATCGAAGTGAGGCACAAGAAGTCACCTTTCTCCGTGCGGCCAGGATTGAAAGTCGGCTCGTGCGGCCGCGGGTTCGCTATGTGTAACGTTCGGCGATCGGATGGCTCTCGACGGCACGCGGGGGCGCCCAAGCGCCCAGTGTGCGCGCCCGATTGCCCGTCACCCACGAGGGCGCGGTGCGGCCGTGCTCGAACGCGGGGCCGGCCGGCGGCTCTAGCAGCAGCGGCAGCGCGTTGGAGAGCAGCGCACCGGCCACGATCGCCGCGACCTGTGCGCGTTCGGCTGTCAGCACCGCGGCAGCCTGGGCCTCAGCTTCGGCAGACTGCAGGGCTTCGTCGGGGGTTACTGGCTCCAGCGCCTCCTCGGCCTCGGCTTGGCCGCGGAAGACCACCTCCAGCAGCCGCATCATGCCCCACAGCAGCGCCAGCGCCGAAAACACCAGTCCCATGCCGATCCCGGTCATCAAGAGGCCCTGACGTAGCAATTCGTATGTGTGTGCATCCATCGTGTTATCTATCTTCCCATCGCGGATGGCGGATAGCGTATGGCCGATAGCTTGTGGCGTGTGGCATCTCCTTGCTGCCATCAGCCATCAGCGGTCAACCGTCAACCGTCAGCGGTCAGCCACCAGCCATCAGCTACACCGGCATCAGCCCGTGTTTCTTCGGCGGATTGCTGGCGACCTTGGAGCGCAAGATCTCCAGGGCGTTGATCAGCCGCAGCCGGGTGAAGCTCGGCTCGATCACTTCGTCAATCTGGCCCATGTCCGCCGCGGCGTAGGGGTTGTGGAACTTGTCCACGTACTCGGCCAGCAACTCCTGGCGTCGCGCCTCCGGGCTTGCGGCCTTTTTGATCTCATCGCGATACAGGATGTTGATGGCGCCTTCCGGCCCCATGACCGCGATTTCGGCCGTGGGCCAGGCGTAGGCCAAGTCGGTGCGCATCTGTTTGCTGCTCATCGCGATGTAGGCGCCGCCCATGGCCTTGCGCACCACCACGCTGATCTTAGGCACCGTAGCCTCGCAGTACGCGTAGATCACCTTGGCGCCGTGGCGGATGATGCCGCCGTGCTCCTGGGCCACGCCGGGCATATATCCGGGTGTGTCCACCAGGGTGATGACCGGCAGGTTGAAGGCGTCGCAGAAGCGGACGAAGCGGGCGATTTTGTCGCTGGAATCAATGTCGAGCACGCCGGCCAGGTACATCGGCTGATTGGCCACCACCCCCACGGGGAAGCCGTCCAGCCGGGCCAGGCCCACCAGGGCGTTCTTGGCGTAGTGGGCGTGGACTTCGAGGAAGCTGCCGCGGTCGAACACGCTGCTGATGACCTGGCGCATGTCGTAGGGCTCGCTGCTGTCATCGGGCACCAGGTGGTCCAGCGCCGGGTCGCGGCGGGCCGGGTCATCGTAGGGGGTGACGCGCGGGGGGTCTTCGCTGTTGTTCTGGGGCAGATAGCTGAGGAGCGCCTTCACCAGCCGGAACGCGGCCGCTTCGTCGTCGGCCGCGAAGTGGGCCACGCCGCTGCGCACGTTGTGCGTTATTGTGCCGCCCAATGTGGTGAAATCCACATCCTCGCCCGTCACCGACTTGATCACATCCGGGCCGGTGATGAACATGAAGCTGGTCTTGCGCACCATCACGATGAAATCGGTGAGCGCCGGCGAGTAGACCGCACCGCCTGCGCACGGCCCCATCTGCACCGAGATCTGCGGGATCACGCCTGAGGCCATGACGTTGCGTACGAACAGCTCGCCGTAGGCCGCCAGCGAACGCACCCCCTCCTGGATGCGCGCACCGCCCGAGTCCAACAGCCCGACAACGGGGATGCCGCTCTCCTGGGCCAGCTCCATGATCTTGCACACCTTGTGCGACTGCACCTCGGAGAAGGAGCCGCCGAGCACGGTGAAATCCTGCGCGTACACTGCCACCCGGCGGCCATCAATCTTGCCGAAGCCGGTCACCACGCCGTCGCCCGGGTATTTCTTCTCGGCCATGCCGAAGTCGCTGATGTTATGGGTGGCCAGGCGGCCCAGCTCTTGGAAAGTGCCACGGTCTAGAAGTTGATCAATGCGTTCGCGGGCGGTGAGTTTGCCCTTGGT
>DAOUAT010000550.1:0-3420 GCA_034433275.1 Anaerolineae bacterium | reverse complement strand
GTGCTCGACTCGGTCAGCCGGGTGATCATCACCACCATCCAGCGGCTTTATTCGATCCTCAGCGGCGAGCCGGAGCTGGCGCCGGAGCTGGAGGAGCGGTCCTGGTTCGACATGGAGGACGCGCTGAGCCAGCCCCCAAAGATCGTGAGCTACAACCCGCGGCTGCCCATCGAGTTCTTCGACCATATCTTCACCGACGAGTGCCACCGTTCGATCTATCTCCTCTGGCGGCAGGTGCTGGAATACTTCGATGCCCACATCACCGGGCTAACCGCCACGCCGTCGAAGCAGACGTTGGGCTTTTTCAACGGCAACCTGGTGATGGAGTACCCGCGCACGCGCGCGGTCGCCGATGGGGTCAACGTGGACGGCGAGGTCTACCGCATCCGCACCGCGATCACCGAGGCTGGCAGCACTGTGGAGGCCGGCTACTACGTGGATCGCCGCGACCGGTTGAGCCGCGCGGTGCGCTGGGAGCAGTTGGACGAGGACTTCACCTACACCGGCGGCCAGCTCGACCGCGATGTGGTGTCCGAAAGCCAGATCCGCACGGTGATCCGCACGTTCCGCGACCGGCTGTTCACCGACCTCTTCCCCGGCCGGACGGAGGTCCCCAAGACGCTGATCTTCGCCAAAGACGACAGCCACGCCGAAGACATCGTGCGCATCGTGCGGGAGGAGTTCGCCAAGGGGAACGAGTTCTGCCGCAAGATCACCTACCGCGTGACCGGTGTGGATGCCGAAGAGCTGATCGCCGCGTTCCGCAACTCCTACCACCCGCGCATCGCGGTCACCGTGGACATGATCTCCACCGGCACCGACATCAAGCCGCTGGAGATCCTGCTGTTCATGCGGCCGGTGAGGTCGCGCGTGCTGTTCGAGCAGATGTTGGGCCGCGGCACGCGCGTCATCAGCTCCACCGACCTGCAGGCCGTGACGCCGGACGCGCGCACCAAGACCCATTTCGTGATCGTGGATGCCGTGGGCGTGGTGGAGCAGGACAAGGCCGACACGCAAACGCTGGAGCGCAAGCGGACCGTGCCGTTCGACAAGCTGCTGGAGCTGGTGGCCTGGGGCGCGCGTGACCCCGACACCCTGACCTCGCTGGCCGGCCGCCTGGCGCGGCTGGAGCGCGCGCTGACCGACGACGACCGCCGCCTGATTGCCGGCCTGGCCGAGGGCCGGACGCTGCGCGACCTGGCGAATGCGCTGCTCGACGCCGCCGACCCCGACCATAGGGGCGAGGTCCCCTCGCCCTACGGCGGGGAAACCCAGGGCGGGGAGACCCCGCCCCTACAGGATTGGGCCGACGGCGCGGCGGCCCCGTTCAACGATCCGCAATTGCGCGCGACGTTGGTCGCCATCCACCGCCGCGCGGAGCAGACCATTGACCGCGTCAGCGTGGATCGCGTGCTGGAGGCCGGCTACAGCGCCGAGGCCACCGAGCGCGCCCGGGCCACGGTGGCCTCGTTCCGCCAGTTCATCGAGGCGCACCGCGACGAGATCACCGCGCTGCAGATCATCTACGGCCGGCCCTATGCGCAGCGGCGGCTGTCGTATGCGCAGATCAAGGAGCTGGCCGACCGGCTGGCGCAGGAGCGCCCCACCTGGACCACCGAGAGCCTGTGGCTGGCCTATCTGCAACTGGAGGCCGACAAGGTGCGCGGCGCGGCCACCGCGCGGGTGCTCACCGACCTGGTGTCGCTGGTGCGCCACGCGGTGCAGCTCGATGACGAGCTGGCGCCCTACCCCCGGCTGGTGAGACAGCGGTACGACGCCTGGCTGGCTGACCAGGAGGCCGCGGGCCGCCATTTCACCGCCGCGCAGCGCTGGTGGCTGGACCGGATCGCCGAGCACATCGGCGTGAACCTGGCGATGACCGAGGACGATTTCGGCTACGGCGACTTCTTCGACCGCGGCGGGCAGATCGCCGCGCGCAAACTGTTCGGCCGCGGGCTGCCCGTGCTGCTGGATGAATTGAACGCGGCGTTGGTGGTGTAGGGGCGAGGTCTCCTCGCCCGGTGGCTTGGCCCGATGCGAGGCATTGGGCGGGGAAACCCAGGGCGGGGGAACCCCGCCCCTACGGGACACCAACGCACCGCGCCAATTGTAGGGGCGAGGTCCCCTCGCCCGGTGGCTTGGCTCGACGCGGAACATTGGGCGGGGAGACCCCGCCCCTACAGGATGCACGGGAAACATGATGCGTGAAGACGTGAGGCGTGAATCGGGGACGTTGCCGCCGGGATGGGTGTGGACGACACTGGACGAAGCCTGTGAGATCATCATGGGGCAGTCGCCACCATCTGACACCTACAACACCGAAGGAAATGGCCTGCCGTTCTATCAGGGAAAAGCCGAGTTCGGGGACTTATACCCCACGCCGGTAAAGTGGTGTTCGCGGCCGGGCAAGGTTGCTGAACTGGGAGATGTACTGGTTTCGATTCGTGCTCCGGTTGGTCCAACTAATCTTTGCAGGGAAACATCATGCATCGGGCGAGGCCTGGCTGCTCTGCGGCCAAGAGCCGGGATGGAAAGCCTCTACTTCCTTTATCTCTTGCGCCACATCGAGCAGCAATTGGCTGAACAGGCCACGGGAACGACCTTCGCAGCCATCGGGGGAAACGTTCTACGCAATCAAAGGATTCCGCTCGCGCCACTCCCCGAACAACACCGCATCGTCGCCGAAGTCGAAAAGCAGTTTACCCGGCTGGATGCGGGCGTGGCGGCGCTCAAGCGCGTGCAGGCCAATCTGCGGCGCTACCGCGCATCGGTGCTCAAGGCCGCGTGCGAGGGCCGGCTGGCGCCTCAGGATCCCGACGACGAGCCGGCCGACCGCCTGCTGGCGCGCATCCTGGCCGAACGGCGCGCACGGTGGGAGGCGGAGCATCCGGGCAAAAAGTACGTCGAGCCGGCCGCGCCGGTCACGGCTGGGCTGCCGGAGCTGCCGGTGGGATGGTGCTACGTACGCGTCAATTCTGTTGCTGAAGTGCGTCTTGGTCGACAGAGATCCCCGGAACGCGCCACAGGGCCAAATATGCGTTCCTATCTGCGAGCGGCAAACGTCACCTGGAACGGGCTGCATCTTTCGGATGTGAAAGAGATGGACTTCTCGCCAGAAGAGCAAAAAACCTACCGACTCAGGCGCGGTGATATTCTGTTGGGTGAAGCCTCCGGCAGCATCTCAGAAGTCGGCAAACCGGCAATCTGGAACGATGAACTGGCAGAGTGTTACTTCCAAAACACCTTGATCCGAGTCCGCTCGGATGGCCCCCTACCATCATATCTGCACATCCACTTCCTGCACGATGCCTTCTCAGAACGCTTTCGAAGCATCGCCAAAGGAGTAGGAATCCACCATCTTGGCGCTGAGAATCTTTCAGACTGGGTGATAGCCCTCCCGCCCCTCCCCGAACAACACCG
>DAOUAT010000549.1:0-2622 GCA_034433275.1 Anaerolineae bacterium | reverse complement strand
TTTGGGCAAGCAATCAGATGAGGCCAGTCTCGTTATTCTTGAGACGAGTTTAGGGCAGTCTCGCTATCTTTGAGACAGATGTCGGCCGGTCTCATTATCTGTGAGATCTGGGTCAGGCGTTCTTGGTCCGCCGCGTCTTCTGCCCAACAGGCAGAGTTTAGGGCCGGTCGAACATCACCCGGATGTTCTGCTCGGCCAGCTCCACCGTGCGCGCAATGCGCCTGGCGCGCGTCTCGTGCCGCTTCGCCGAGGCGATCCAGTGCAGGATGCCCTTTCGCACCGACGCGCTGAAGCCGCGCCAATGCCGCTCGGCCGCGGGATGCGCCGCCAGCGCGGCCACAAAATCGTCGGGCTCGATCTGTTCATCGCTGGCCTCCGAGGCCGTCCAGGTCCCGTTGGCCACGGCGAGGTCGATCGCCGCCAGTCCGGCCGGCGTCATCAACCCCTGCTCGATCAGCCGCGCCGCCCGTTCTTTGTTGCTCTTCGCCCACGTGCCCCGCGGCTTGCGCGGGGTGAAGAGCTGTCTGAAGCGCGTCTCGTCCAGCGTGATCGTCTTGTTGTCGATCCAGCCGAAACAGAGCACTTCCTCCACCGCCTCTATGTACGTCACGCCGGGCTGGGGGCTGTTCTTCTTGTGGATGATGAGCCAGACGCCGGGCGAGTCGGCGTGGTGCTCGGCCAGCCACGCGCGCCAGGCTGCCCGGTTGGGTGGAGAGATCGTCTCAAAGGTTGTGCTCACGGAATGACACCATTTTCTCAGTTGATCCGCCTCTCGTCGACAGCGCGGGCGTCCACCGCGGCGATGAATGCGGACGTGAACGCGTAGGCGCGGCCCAGCACATCGGGTTCCATCTTGTCGATGGTGTCGCCGACCTGGTGCCAGTGGGGCAGGTCGCCGGCCCGCGTCTGGCCGCCGATGGTGATGGCGGGGATGCCCAGGCGCAGCGCATCGGCCATCTCGGTGTTGCCGCCGCTGATCTGCGCGGGGTAGGCGTCCAGTTCAGGATGCTGGCCGGCGATCGTTTCGGCCAGGCGCACCAATCCGGGATCGGCATGGAACGGGACGACGATCCCTTCCCGGGTCAGCCACGTCGGCCCGGCGCAGCCCAGCATCTCGAAAGCGATCACTGACGGCCGCACCAACTCGCGGCGGTGGCGCCGGAAGAAATCAATCGCGCCGTAATGCTGCACCTCCTCGCACCCCGTACAGACCAGCCAGACCCGCGTGTGGCGCAGCGGCTGCTTGACCAGCGTCTCAGCCAGCGCGAGCACCAGGCCGACCGCGGACGCGTTGTCATTGGCGCCCGCGGTGAAGGGGGTGCGCTCCGCCTCGATGCACAGCGCCAGCAGCAGCACCGCGCCGAGCGCACTGGGGATGGTCGCCGGCCAAATCCACGGCCAGCCGGTGAACGCGCCGAGGCAGTAGAGCAGCAGTTGGGCGGCGAAGAGCACGAACGCGACCGTGGTGAACGCCTTGTAGATCGCGACCCAACGCGGGGTCGAGAAGACCAGCGGCGTGCGCTGCGTGTCGATGTGGCCGATCAGCACCAGGTCCTGGCGGTGTTCGGCGGCCGGCGCCGCGACCGCCACCACGTTTTGGCTCGGCCCTTTCGTCACGATGCGCCGGAGCGGGTTGTCGATGAGGCTCAGCTCCAGCAGGTCGGAGATGAGCGCGACCAATGATATGACCGCTGCGCCGGCGGCGCTCGCGCGGCCGGCCAGTGGGTAGAACGCGAAGGCCAGCAGCATAACGCTGGCCGTGATCAGGTGCGGCTCGAAGATCGAGGTCGCACTGGTGAAGCCCTCCATCTGGGGCGCCAGGCCGAGCCGGCGGAAAACATCTGCGCAATACAGCGCCCCGCGGCGTTCCCCCTCGGTCGTCGGGCCGCGCGGGCCGATGTCAACCGCCAGCGCCCGGATATGGGCGAGCCATGCCTCTACGTGTGCGTTCATGCAGTTTTCTCCTGATGTTTTTCGCCTAGCCGGCCAGCAGCGTGCCTACCAGCACCGTGACGGCCTGGCCCCCCAGCAGCACTCGGTCTCCCGTCAGGCGGACGCGCACGACACCCCCGCGGGCCGAAACCTGGCGCGCGATCATCTCCGTCTTGTCCAGCCGGCCGGCCCAATAGGGGGCCAGGCAGCAGTGCGCCGAGCCGGTGACCGGGTCCTCGTTGACGCCCACAGCCGGCGCAAAGAAGCGGGAGACAAAGTCGAACTCCGGCGCGGCCGAGGCTGCGGTGACGATGACCCCGCGCACGGGAAGCTTGCCCAGCGCGGTGACATCGGGGCGCAGATTGCGCACGAGCGCTTCGCTCTCCACCTCTAGCAGGTAATCGAATACGTTCAAGCCGACGTAGCAGGGGCGCGCGCCGAGGGCTTCAGCCAGGCCTGTGGGCGGCTCGGCCGGCGTTGCGGGCGTTGCGGGGAAGTCCAACTCGATCCAGCCGTCCCGCTGTGCCGCGGTGAGCAGGCCGCTCAGGGTGTGGAAGCGGGCCTGCTCGCCGGGCTGCAGCGCGCCCGTCTCCCAAAGGATATGGGCGCTGGCGAGGGTCGCATGGCCGCACAGCTTGACCTCCGCGGCCGGGGTGAACCAGCGCAAGTGGAACGCGCCGTCGGCCTGCC
>DAOUAT010000548.1:0-5483 GCA_034433275.1 Anaerolineae bacterium | reverse complement strand
TGGGCCATGACGATGGGTTTGTCCGGGTGTGCGGCCTTCCACTGCTTGGCCATCTCGACGCCCATTTGGAAGGAGATGCCGGCCTCGTCGGAGCGGGCGACGGGGATGCCGCTGTCGCCCAGTGGGCTGAAGAACGAGGTCAGGATGATCCCCTTCTTGAGGGCTTCCTGCACCGCGGGCTTCACCGCTTCGTAATCCCAGATGTGAAGGGTGGCAGCGTCCATGCCCTGGGCGATGATCTGGTCCACGTTGGCGGTCATGGTGGCCGAGTCGGACTTGCCGTCGAAGACGAACACGTCCGCGCCGTACTTCTCTTTGGCGTACTTTTTGGCTTCGGTGGCCTGGCCCTGGTGGAAGACGTTGGTCAGGTCGGAGACGAAGAACGCGATCTTCATCGGCTTGGCTTGCGCCGCTGCCGGGGCCTGCGTGGCCGCAGGAGCAGGGGTTGCGCCACCGCCGCAGGCCGTCAGAACGAGGCTGGCGAGCAGCGCCAATGCCACGAGGGCAAACAGACTCTTTTTCATGGTGAGTTTTCTCCTCTTTGCTAAAGGGCTTCTTTTTTGCGCCAGGCTGCGAACCGGACGAAGAACCGGCGCTGGTTCCTTCATCCGCGCACATCGGGCTTCGTTTGCAATGACACCTCCTTCTACATCAACCCAGGAGAGCCGATCCAGAAGCAGGCTTCAGTAGCCGCTGACGTCCTGCGCCAGCCCGTAGAGCACCAGCTCCGTGACGCACCCACCCCTGGTCAGCGCACAGGTCTGATAGACCATGTCGGCGAAGTGTTCGGGGCGGACGGCGAGCTCCTCGTCCCACTCAAACTTGTTGACACCCTGGGCCGCAGCCTGGAAGCCGGTGTTGGACCCGCCCGGCACCAGGAGCCCAACCGCGATGCCGTGGGGCCGCAACTCGGTGTAGAGGCAGCGCGTGAACGCGTTGACGCCCGCCTTGGCCGCGGAGTAGACCGACCACCCCGGCCACGAGCGACGGTCGCACGCGCTGGAGACGTTGATGATCTTGCCGAAGCCTTGTTTTTTGAACTGCGGCGTGAAGGCCCGGCAGCTCATGATCGCGCTGAACAGGTTGAGCTCGATGATGCGCTGGTTGATGGCGTCATCCATCTCCTCGATGGGCGCCACCTTGAGCGCGCCGCCCGCGTAGTTGATGAGGAAATCAATCTGGCCGAAGGTCTCCAGCGTCTCCTTCAGCGCGCGTTCCCAGGTCGCCGCTTTGGTGACATCGGCCGCCAACGCGACGACTTTGGAGCCGGATGCGGTGCAGGCGGCGGCCGTCGCGTGCAGGGCCTGCTCGTTGTTGTCAATCAGCACCAGGTTGACCTGGTCCAGCGCCGCGAACAGTTCGGCCGTGGCCTTGCCGAAGCCGGAGCCCACGCCGGTGATGACGGCGACCTTGCCCTTCAGAGATTCTGCCATGTGCGATACCCTCCTGTTGTGCGCATTCAGACGCGCAGTTGCGCCAGTAGCTTTTGCAGCTCCGCTTCTTCGATCGGATACGTGTGTTCCGGCCCTGGGAAGATGCCGCCTTCCACCTCCCGGCGGAACTGCCCCAGCGCGTTCACGGTCGCGGTCGCCATGTCGGCATACACCTTCAGGAACCGCGGCGACATCTCTTTGAACAGGCCCAGCATGTCTTGCGTCACTAGCGCCTGCCCGTCGCAATCCGGGCCGGAGCCGATGCCGATGGTGGGGATTTCCAGGCTGAGCGTGATGATCCGACCCAGCGCGACCGGCAGACACTCCAACACCAGCGCGAACGCCCCTTGCTTTGCCATTTCAACGGCGTCGCCGATGATCTCCTTGGCGGCTGCGGCGTTCTGCCCCGGCAGCCTGATCCGGCCTGTACCGATGATTTTCTGCTTGGTGACGCCCACGTGGCCCATGACCGGGATCCCCGCGGCCGTGATCTCGCCGATCAGGTGGGCCTCGCGCCGCGTGCCTTCCAGGTGGACCCCATCCGCGCCGCCCTCTTTCATCAGCCGGCTGGCCGTGCGCAGGGCGTCTTCAGTAGTGTTGTAAGAGGCGAACGGCATCGTCGTAACCACCATGCAGCGCTTCGTCCCGTTGCGCACCGAGCGCGTGTGGTAGATCATCTCGTCCACCGAGACCGACACGGCTTCCCCGCGGCCGTTGCCGACCGTGCCGACCGCGTCGCTCACCAGCACGATGTCGGCGCCGGCCTGGTCAATGAAGGAGGCCATGGGGAAGTCGTACGCGGTCAGCATGGTGATCTTCTGGCCGCGGGTCTTCTTGCCGCGCAGCGAAGAGGGTGTGACTTTGGTCTGCGTACTCACGCTCGGTTACTCCACCACTGCGGGCAGGAGCGCTTCGAGGTCCAGGTGCGGGCTGGGCAGGATGCGGACTGAGACGACCTGCCCCAGCCGCCGCGCGGCCTGGCTGCCTGCCTCCAACGCGGTGCGCACCGCGCCTACGTCGCCGCGCACCATCACCGTCATGTAGCCGCCGCCGATGGCCCGGCGTTGCAACAGCTTCACGGTGGCCGCTTTCACCATGGCATCGGCTGCCTCGATGCAGGGGATCAGCCCCTTGGTTTCAATCATGCCCAGGGCCCGCATCCCCGGGTCCATGTCGCCATTGGTTGTCTGAAGTTCATTTGCTTGGGTCATAGCTCTATGCCTTCCTGAAGACCGTTTCCCCGTCGTAGCGCAGGGAGTCAAGGATACCGATGATTGCGGCATCCGCCGGCGAGCGGTCGTTGCCCACAGCCATGCGCGCAGTGGAGCCCTGGCACACCATCACCAGTTCCCCTTCGCCTGCGCCGACCAGGTCAACTGCCAGGAATGGGGCGCCGGTTGGGTGGCCCTGCGCGTTGGCCTGGCTCACGACCAGCAATTTGGTCGCCTGGAGCGCGTCCAGCTTGACTGAGGCGACGGCCGCCCCCATCACTTTGGCGATGATCATATTGTGCGCCTCCTCAGCCTCAATTCCGCCCGTAGAGCTGCTTCACCGCGCCGATCAGTTGGTCAACGACCGGGCTGGCAGCCTTCGGGCTCGGGGCGGGCTGTGCGCCGCGCCCGCCGTCCAGGGGGCCGTGCTGGCACCCCTTCGGCTTGCCGAACACGGCCGCCGGCTGGCTGCTCGGCGGTCGGGTCGGGCCCGCGGCGCCAGGCGCCACCAGCTTCACGCCGAGCTGTGTGGCCGTCTCGCGGGCAATGGCCGTCAGGATCGTGTCCTCGTCTACGGTCAGCTCGCGCACGCCCTGCGCAGCCAGCGTCTCGATGTCCGTGGCGGAAATGAAGGTCTTCACGTTATGCGCCCCCCCTGCCGCGGGCCGCGCCGGGCAGGCTATTGACCGCGGTGACGGCCGCGTCGCGCGCGACGCGCACCTCCGATTCGGTGCCTGAAATGTAGAGGCGGCCGAATTTGCCCGCGGGCTGATAGTGGACGAGGGTGATGTTGGCCGCTTTCTCGGCCTCGTTGGCCGCCAGCATGACGTAGGCCGCGGGCACCACTTCGATCACGCACAAGGTCTGCCCTCTCAGCAGCAGCCCACCGCGGCTGGCCTGGTTGACGAGCTGCGCCTCCCAGGGGTCAACGCCGGTGACGGTCTTGATCGAGACGACCTCCGGCTTCCAGCGGTCCGCTTCCGTGAGGCCGAACTTGGCCAACGCTTCACGGCCGGCGGTCTTGACGCCTTCCTGGAAGAAGCCGTGAATTTCCAGCGTACCGTACTCGCGCTCGACCCGCAAAAGGCCCGGCCGGACCTCGGTGGTCTTCAGCGCGGCGTCCAGCACTTCATACACATCACTGGCCGGGGCGAGTTCCATGAAGATTTCGGCCATCCCCTCGACGGGCGTATCGCCTTGCAGCAGGATGCCGGTCAGTGCCGCATACTGAGGCTGCATGGAGTCTATGAGCACATAGGTCCTGAGATCCATCTGTCAGCCTCTCAATCGGCCAGCGCCCGCACGACGCGGGCCGGGCCACCGGGCAGCAGCTTCTCCACCAGGCCGTGCGGCCGGGCGATGACATGGGCGGTCACGAGCTCGCCTGCCCGCTTCGCGGCGGCCACACCGGCATCCACCGCGGCCTGCACTGCGCCGACCTCGCCCCGGACGAAGATCGTGACGTAGCCGCCGCCGATCTCTTCCTGTGCGACGAGCCGGACGTATGCCACCTTGCTCATTGCGTCCGCGGCCTCGATCGATGCCACCAGTCCCCGCGTTTCGACCATGCCGAGGGCCGTCATCTGCACGTGAGTTTGCGCCATTATTCCTCCTTAAAGTGTCTGCGTCTGCTATCTGCGGCTAATTGCGCAGGATCTGTTCGGCCACCGCCACACCTGCGGCCACGTCTACCGCGCATCCGAGCCCGCGCACCGCGTTGCCGGCGGCCCGGAGCAAGTCGAGCACCTCGTTGGGCGTCGTGTTCGGCAACTGCGCCGCATCGAGGATGAAGCTGCCCTCGCTGCCGCGCACCACCGCGGGCGTGTGCCCGAAGCCCTGAGCGATCTTGGCGACGATATCACCGGCGGTGAGCCCGGCCGGCGCGGCTACCTCGACCCGGCTGCCCCAGCAGAAACGCTGCGGTGAGTCACACCCCGGGCACGCGCGGCCGTCAACGGTGAGATTGAGCCCCATCTCGCTGACGCCCCAGCGGAGCGCCTTGGCCGCGTTTTCGCCGGCCGTGTTGGTGGCTAACTTCCCGCCGGGAAAGGGGGGCATCGGGCTGCCCGCTCCCCCTGCACTCCACAGCCGGTGCATCTCGGCCCGAAACTCGTGGGCCGACTGTCGCGGGTCCGGCGTCTCGCGGATGCCGCGGCCGCAGATCACCACGGAGACGGGGAGGGGCTGGAAGAAGGACAGCAGCGGTTTGGTGATGCCGCCGGTTACCGTGATCTTGAACCCCATGTCAATGAGCTGGCGGATCACCGTGCGGTCTTCCTCCACCCACTGGCGGGCGAAGGTCTGCTCATCCCAGCCGCGGTGATACACCATGCGCTCCACGCCGATCTGGCGCCACTCCTTGGCCCGCGCCAGGATGTCGCGCACCCCGGTCAGCTCCATGAGCATTTCCTTGCCGGCGGTCTTGGCGGCTTCCAGGGCTGATTCCACCGTGGCCAGCGCGGCGCCCCCGATCACGGTCATCATGTCGGCCCCGGCGTCGAAGGCCATTTTGGCCTCGAGCCCGCCCACATCCGGGCTCTTGAAATCGGCCAGGATCAGCTTGTCCGGCCCCACGAGATCGCGCATGGCCCGGATGGCGTCCAGGCCCACCGCCTTACACAGCGGCGTGCCGATCTCGATGATGTCTACCTCAGGTGCCACCTTCACTGCCATCGCCAGCGCGGGCGGCAGCGTGATGTAGTCCATGGCAATCTGGAGCATCGGTACAGAGGACATTCGTTTGCTCCTTGCGGTAAGTTATGCCAGCAACAGCCCCGGATGCTCTAGCACCCGTTGCAGCGCCGCCAGGAACCGCGCGGCAGTCGCGCCGTCCAACACC
>DAOUAT010000547.1:0-6376 GCA_034433275.1 Anaerolineae bacterium | reverse complement strand
ACGGCGCGCCGCCCTTGACAGGCATCGCCGGGACTGCCGCGCTCGGTGCGGGGCTGTTCCTGGCCGGGACGCCGCCCGCGGCCAAAGTTGACCCCGCGTGGTCGCCGTGGCAGCTGCAAGACCGTGTCATCCACCTGGACGCGGTTCCCGACGGCATTGCAGCGGGCAGCTGGCTGGTTCTGGAGGCAGCAGGCGGGGCGCAGAACGACCAGCCCTCGCCCTTGCCGCGCTTGTACCAGGCGCGCAAGAGCGAGCGCGCCGACAGCAACGATGCCAGCAAGAAGCAGCCGCTCACGCGCGTGGTTGTTGACCGGGGCGATGACCTGGAACGCTATGACCGCACGGCCGTGCGGGCGCTGTTCCAGAGTGAGCCGCTGGCGATCTATGACGACCGGCCGGTGCAGGGCAGCAGCCTCACCCTCGACCGGGTTGTGACGGGCCTGCGGCCGGGCCAACCTGTGATCGTCAGCGGCAAGCCGATGCGCGCCCGGTTGGTCGCTCCAGCGGACACGAAGATCACACTAGGGGCGCTGAACGGGCTGCAAACGGCGCCGATCCGGCCGGGAGAGTCGCTGATCGTGCTCGGGCCCCGGCAGCGCCAGGCCGGGATAGCCCAGGATGGCGCAAGCGGGGCGCCTGACGACGCCGCTCAGGCCACCGGCGCAGCCGACCGGCAGCCCGCCACCGAGGTCTGGCGCCTGCGCAACCGGGAAGGGCTCGAGGGCGAGGCGAAAGTCGAAGCCACGGTGGATGCCGCCGCGCCGCAGTTCGTCATCGAGCCGCCGCACAACGATGACCCGGAGGTCAACGAGCTGGCCGTGATCTACGATGTCACCGCCAGCGCCGACCAGACGACGCTGACCCTGACCACCGATTTGTCTGCCCATGACCGAACACTGAAGCCGCTGGCCAACATCTTCGAGCGGACGACGGTGACCCTGCGCGCCAACATCGTTCGGGCCACCCACGGCAGCACGGCGCCGGCCGAGGTGCTGGGCAGCAGCGATGGCTCGCAAGCCAACCAACGATTCACCTTGCGCCAGGCCCCGCTGACCTACGTCAGCGCTGCCACGGCAGAGGGATGGCAGAGCACGCTGGCCGTTACGGTGGCCGGGGTGCGTTGGCGACAAGCGCCGTTCCTGTACGGGCTTGCACGCGACGAGCGAGCCTACACGGTGCAGCACGACGAGCAGGGCCGGGCCACCATCACCTTTGGCGACGGCCGCGCCGGCGCACGCCTGCCCAGCACCCGGGAGGAGGTGCGCGCCACCTATCGCATCGGGATCGGCGAGGCAGGAAACCTGCCCGCGGGCAGCCTGACCCAACTGCGCTCCGCGCCGCCCGGCCTGGCAGGCGTGACCAATCCGCTGCCGGCGGCGGGCGGCGTCGAACCGGAAGCGAACGCCTCGATCCGGGCCAACGTGCCGCTCGGGCTGCGCGCGCTGCACCGCATCGTCTCCCTGAGCGACTACGAGGACTTCGTGCGTTCCTTTGCCGGCATCGGGCGGGTGCAGGCCAGGATGCTCGACCGGGCCCACGGCGGCCTGCTGCACCTCACCGTGGCCGACGATGACGGAAACCCGCTGCCGCCAACCTCTGACCTGTACCTTAACCTGGTCGCGGCGGTCGAGCGCGCCCGGGTTGCACCCACGCCGAAGCTGCAGATTGATTCCTACGAGCCGGTGTTCTTCGATGTCGCACTCAAGGTGATCGTGGGCCGCGACTTCAAAGCCCGGCAGGCGACCATCGAGCAGCAGGTCAGGCAAGCCCTGAGCAACGCGTTCACGTTCCAGCGCCGCGCTTTCGGCCAGGGCGTGTCGGCGTCGGAGATCATCAACCTGGTGCAACCGATCGCTGGGGTGACAGGCGTCGAGATCACGGGGTTGGCCTATCACGACAGCAGCACTCCGCCCCCCACGTCATCGGATCCCCTGATCGCGCGACCTGCCCGCTGGCCGCGGGACGCAGCCCATCCCGCGCCGGCCCAGATGTTGTTGATCAACAGCCAGAGCCCGAAGGGCATCACCATCGCCGTGGAGTTTACGCCATGAGTGACAGCGTCGAAGAGCGCTTCTACGCCCTGTTGCCGCAGTTGTATCGCCATCGCGACGTGCTGCAAGGCCAGCCCCTGCGCGCGCTCCTGGCTGTGCTTGAAGGAGAGTATCAGGCGCTGAGCCAGGATGTGCAGGCCACCTACGACAATTGGTTCGTGGATACCTGCGATCAGTGGGTGCTGCCCTACCTGGCCGACTTGCTCGGCATCCGCGGCCTGGATCACGCCCAGCACCTGTTTCCCACCCAGCGCCGCCTCGTGGCCAACGCCGTGGCCTACCGGCGCCGCAAGGGGACCGCGGCCGTCTTGGAGCACGTCCTGCGCGATGTGACCGGCTGGGATGTGCGGGTGGTCGAATTCTTCCAGCTCCTCTCGGTCACCCAACATCTGGCCGCGCTGCGGCCCGCAGCGGGCCGCAGCGTAGATCTCAGAGCGTCCCTCGCCCTGTCGAGTGCAGGCGGTGCTTTCGAGCGTTTTGCGCACACCCTGGATGTGCGAGGCAGCGCTGCGGAGTCCGGGCTGGCCGGTTCAGACCGTGAGGTCCAGCAGGCGAAGTATCACCCGGCCAACCTGGGCATCTTCATCTGGCGGCTGCGCGCCTACCCCCTGGATGACACCTTCGCCCGTCCGGTCACCGGTTCGACACATGCGGGGTGCTTCACCTTCGACGCGGCCGGCCGCTCAGTGCGCCTGTTCAGCCGTCCTCAGCCCGTGGATGGCGTCCTGGATCGCGCCCAGGCGCCCAACCTGACCATCCCCCTGACCCGCGCCTTGCTGGCCTCTGACCTGCGGACCACAACAGATGAGGCCGGCAACAGCACCTACTATGGTCCCGACCACAGCTTCATGATCACCTATCGAACTGGGCCAGGCAATCCTTTCCAGCCAGTTCGGCCCGAAGAGCTGCTCGTAGCCGACCTCTCCAACTGGCGCGTTCCGCCAGGCCAGCCCTCGGACGCGTCCGGCGGCCCGCAGATCGTCGCCGTGGATCCGGAACTGGGACGAATGAAGTTTCTCGGGCCGCAAGGGCCCACGGGGATGGGCGATGTCATCGTCAGCTACACCTATGGCTTCAACGCCGATCTGGGGGGAGGCGCCTACAGCCGCTACGAGGCGCTGCAGGAGCTGGAAAACCTCCCCGAGCACGCGCTGCGGATCAGCGTGGCCGAGGGCGGCTTGAGCGAACTGCCGGCAGCCACGAGCGCACGTAGCCGCGCCGCTTTGGGCTGGCCGCGTCCGCTGCGGACCCTCCAGGCGGCCCTGGACGCGTGGGATCGCTACTGCGCAGACTGCGCGGCCGCAGACCAGCGACCGATCGGCGCCATCGTCATCCTCGACAACGGGCGCTACGGCGGCAAGTCGCGGCGCGGTGACGGCCAGGCGGGCGATTCGAGCGGCGACTTGGTGATCCGACTGCCGCAGGGCGCGCAATTGTCCATCATCGCCGCCGATGGCGTGCGCCCCTCGATCCGCCCCTTCAGCCGGCTGCGCATCACCACCACGCCCGATCAGGCCCCGCCGACAGTGTCAGCGCCGCGCGCTTCACAGAAAGCCAGCGAGCCGCCCGCGCCCGACCGGCGCTTGCAGTTGAACGGGCTCCTGCTGGAGGGCCGGCCGATGGAGATCTACGACGAGCCGATCCAGGGCTTTGTGGACCTGGAGCTGAAGCATTGCACAACCTTGGAATCAGGCATCAGGGTCAGGTTGCGCTCGCCACACGCCCAGGCGTTGCGCGTGCGGATCGAAAACAGCAACGTGGGTGCGGTGCGACTTCCCGGTGACGCCTTCGAGTTAGCGATCAGCGATAGCATCGTTGATGCGGGCGACGAGGAATGTGCTATCGCCGGCAGTGCGCCCGGAGAGGTCGGACCGGCCACGACGCTGGAGCGCGTCACGGTCTTGGGCGCCACACGGGTCCGTGAGCTGAAGCTGGCCTCGGATGTGATCTTCTCCCGGCCGGTGCTGGTTGATCACTGTCGAACCGGGCTGATTCGCCGGTCCTATGTTCCGTCCGAGGGTTCATCAACGCCTCGGCGCGAACACTGCCAACCCGACCTCGCCCTCGAGGCGCTCGGTCGCGCCGTGACGCCGCCCGCCACGGCCGCTTCCGAGGCGCTTACCGCTGATCAGGAGCGGCTGCAGCGGCGCATACGGCCCATCTTCACCTCCACCGACCCTGGCCATCCCGGCTACGCACAGTTGCACCCCGCAACTGCGATCGAGATTCGAGGCGGCGGCCAGGCCGGTGCAGAAATGGGCGCATTTCATGACCTGTACGAACATCAACGCGTGGTGAACCTGCGTCGAGCGCTGGACGAGTATCTGCCGCTGGGCAAGCAGGTCAGCATCCACTTCGTGACCTAGAATGAAGGTAGCTATGAAAGGCGATTTCTCACGTTCGACATTTGATCCTAAAAAACATTACACCACGGTGCGCGTGCAACAGGGCCGAGTGCAGCTCGACGCCGACTGGAACGAGCAAATGGATATCCTGGTGTACCTGCTGCGCGGCCAGGCGCAAGATCTGCTGGGGCCCTACGGCGCGCCCGCGCGCGCGGCCGGTTTCGCCATCGCGCCACCGGAACCGGGCGATCCCCCGGACGATCTGCGCATCGCGGCCGGCCGCTACTACGTTGACGGCATCCTGGTGGAAAACGACAGCGACACGTCCTTCAACACCCAACCGTACTGGCCACATGCCGGCTTGCAGGAGGCCATGGAGGGCGCCGACCGCTGCGTGGTCTACCTGGACGTGTGGGAGCGGCACCTGAGCGGCTCCGAAGCGCCGTCGCTCCTCGAGCCGGCCCTGGGCGGCCTCGATACCACCACCCGCACCCAGACCGTGTGGCAGGTGAAACTGTGGCCGGCGCCCGCATCGGACAACGACGCCCAGCCAACGACGAACAAGGATCTCCTGAACGCCTGGAGCCAATGGCGTGATGCGCAGGGCCGGTCGAAGGGTGCGGGCGGCCGCGGCGCTTTGCGTCCCCGGGTGACCCCGGCCGGTTACGGCCTGACCAATCAGCTCTACCGGGTCGAAATCCACACCGGAGGCGACGAGGCGACGTTCAAATGGTCGCGGAACAACGGCTCGGTCACGTTTGCGGTGACGAACCTGCAACTCAATGACAAGCTGCTGACGGTGACGCTAGAGGGTGTATCGGCGGAAACGGATCTACAGGTGGGCGACTGGTGGGAGCTGGCTGACCCATCATACGAGTTGAGCGCGCAGCCGGCGCCGCTGTTCAAAATCTGCGACGCACCCAACTGGGATCCCGGGTCCGCGGTGGTCAACCTCGTTCCCGCGATCGCTCCCGGCGAACAAGAGCGCCAGCAAATCGAGGCCATTGGCCAGCGCCTTTCCCAAGTTGAGCAGGTGCGGACGGATGGCATACGCACAGTCCTGCGGCGCTGGGAACACAACGAGCATGCCCAGGAGAACAGCGCGGGCCGGGATGGCGCCATCGCTGTCCAGCCCAACCAGTGGCTGCCCCTGGAAAACGGCCTCGAGGTCCGCTTTGAAGGCACTGGCAACCTGCGCACAGGCGACCACTGGCTCATTCCTGCCCGCAGCGCGGCCGAGGGCTATGCGCTGCTCTGGCCGGTTGAGCCGACGCAGGCCGCCGCAGCCGAGGACTACGAACCCGCGCAGCCCTCTCAGGCCGACGCTGGGACGCGGGGCATGCCAGACTTCGCAGCACTGCCCGCGCGCCAGGTCGCCCACCATCTGGCCCCATTAGCCGTGCTTGCGCGGTCCGACACGAAGTGGGATGTGACTGACGCACGGACTCTTTTCAGGCCCCTGGCGGGTTTTGAAGCCGAGGAGACATCTGCCGAGCAACAGCTCAGGGCCTCGGTTGGTGCGCTGCGGGCCGAGCTCGCACATGAATCCGCGGCTGCGCTGGCGAGAGTACACAGCTTGCGACACGAGCTGCTGCGCGCGCTCGAAACCTCATCGGTCGAGTACCGGGTTGCGGATCCGGCTGCCGGCCTCACGCCCGGCCAGGTGGTGGCCCTGGAGCCGGGCACGGGCTGCATCGAACCGGCCACACGCGACAACGCAGCCCTGGTCGTGGGCGTGACGCTGGGGCAGGCTGTCAGCCGCGAAGGATGGGACCAGGTGACTGACATCTACCGGGTGGCGCAACACGGTCGCCAGGAGTGCCTGGTCGTTGGCCGCGTCGAGCCAGGAGACCTGCTGGTACCCTCGGATGTGCCTGGCTGCGCCGCGTCGGCGGGAGTCTACATCCAGCCAGGCACGGTGATCGGCAAAGCGCTACAGGCCCACCACCCAACCGATGTCAAAGAGTGTGCAACGATCGC
>DAOUAT010000546.1:0-2601 GCA_034433275.1 Anaerolineae bacterium | reverse complement strand
AGGGCCATGGGGTCAATGGCCGGCGCTGGCGCTTGCGCGTCGGTGGGCGCGGGTGGCGTCACCGCTGGCGCCGCTCCGGCCGCTGGCGGGGACGCCGGTTCGACCGCGGCCGGAGCTGTGGCAGGTTCCTCGGCCGCCGCAGTCAGCGCCGTCGCCAGGGCATCCTGCGAGATGCCTGGGATGGTCAGTTGTTGGCCCACCATGAGCCGCCGGGGATCCACCCCGGAATTGGCGGCGAGCACGTCATCTACCGCGAGGCCGTAGTTAGCGGCGATGTCCCACAGGGTGTCATCCGGCCGCACCGTGTACGTGGCGCTCACCGACGCGCTCGCGGCCGCCGCGCCGGATGTCCCCGGCAGGCGCAAGGTTTGCCCCACCCGAAGCCGTCGGGGATCTACGCCGGGATTGGCTGCCAGCAGATCACTGACGAACAGGCCGTAGCGGGCTGCAATGGTCCAAAGCGAGTCGTTGGGCTTAATGATGTACGCCGGATCTGAGCCGATCGGCGTCTGCGTGGGGATAGACAACGCCTGACCGGGGCGAAGCGCATTCGGGTTGATGTTCGGGTTGGCGGCTGTCAACTGTGCGACGGTCATGCCATGCCTGGCCGCGATATCCCAGAGGGTATCGTTTGCGCGCACGATGTAGATCCCGCCGGCAGGCGGGGGCGCGAAATGGGAAGCTGCACGGGCAGCCGGGGCCAGGATGGACATGATGGTAACGACGAGCACGATGAACAGCCTACGGAAACGGTTGTTTTTCGTGTGCATGCGGCACACTATACACAGGTTAGCCTGATCCTGCAAATGGGCTACCTGAGCGCCGCGAATGCGGCCACGAAACAGCCCTTCGGCGCTGATACCAGCCCCGCGCCCACCATGCCGATCCCCGGCTCCCGGTGCGCGATGCCGGTGTTCAGCCGCGGCGTGATGCCGGTCCGCAGCACCTGGCGCACGTCAATGCCCACCGGCGTGCCACGGAAGTTCAGGCTGGGCAGGGTGAAGGCGGTGTGTTCGCCCTGCGTGATCTCGTACATCTCCAGCGTGGCGTTGGTCGCGTCGGCCGGGGCGCCGCCCACGAACTTGACGATGGCCGGCGCGCCCGCCAGGGCAAACGCGCCGATGCCGCCCGTCTCGGTGATCGCGCTGTCGCCGATGTCGGGGTTGGCATCGGCCGCGGTGTAACCAGGCAGCCAGAGGCCATCCACCAGCGGCGCGGGCGCGGTGAACCAGCGGTCGCCGGTGGCGCTGACGCGGATGCCCCAGTCGGTGCCATTGCGGGCCATGGTCGTCACCAACGTACAGCCGGGGATGTTTTCAGCCGGCAGCAGCATCGCCTTCATGGCCGGCATAGACAGGTTCAGGAAGAAGTGGTCGTTGCCATCCATGAAGCGCAGCACCGCGGCCACGGTTGCCGGATCCGGCACGGCCTCGACCAGGGCCGGCGCGATGGCCCGGATGAAGAGCGAGGTGCCGGCCTTGTTGCGGTTGTGGCACTCGTCGCCCATGTGCAGCGCCTGGGCGATCATGCTGCGCAGGTCAATCTGGCCGCTGATTTGGAGGGCCGCCTTGTGCGCCGGGTAGAGGACTGCATCCATCCACTTGAGCCGGCGGATGACCTCCGGCCCGTACGCGCCGTAGCGCAGCACCTTGCCCAGCCCCTCGTTCTGGGTCGCGTAGGCGATGTGCCCCGTGGCTTCGTTCTTCACGATGAACACCGGCATGGACGGGCTGATGATGCCGGCCATGGGTCCGACCGCGTGGTAATGGTGGCACGGCGCGAACTCGATCTCCCCGGATGCCGCCAGCGCGGCCGCCTCCTCCGGCGTCTCGGCCAGCCCCTCGTAGATCAGCGCGCCCATGATAGCCCCGCGCGTCGGCCCGCACATGCGCGGCCAGGTGATGGGCGGCCCGCTGTGGGTGATCAGTAGCCGGCCGCCGCCGGAAGGCGCGAAGCCGGGGATCACATCGCGGGCCAGGCCCATGCCTACCAGCAGCGGCCGGCCGGCGATGATGCGATTGTACGCTTCCGCGTTGGCTGCCTCGATATCGGCGCCGTCGGAGGTGTGCGTTAGCTCGACATAACCTTCGAGCGGCGGCCGCCAATCCACGGCCACGGCGTCCACGCCCTGGGCCAGCAGGCTGTCGTAGAACGATTCCAGGCCGATGTTGATGGGCCGAAGGGTCTGTTGGAAGAGATCCATGCGTGCGCTCCTACAAGCATGTGTCGAGGAATCGAGCCTTCAGACGGTCAGACCGGCTAAAGCCTCGATTCCGGATGGAGATGAGGTATTTACTCAAACAAACGCCGCGTGACCGCGCGCGGCGTATTTTCCAGGATATCCGTATTATCGCTGATCTGGTCAATCCCGCCAACCGGCGCACGCTCGGCCAGGCGCTGGACCTCCGGGTCGGTGATACGCGCTAGGATGGCCTTGGCGAAGCGTTCGCCGCCGATCACGGGGAACGGCCGGCCCCAGAAGGGGTGGGCCTGCGCGGGCAGCGGCTCGGTGATGCCCAGCGCGTTGTGTTTGGCAGCCACGAATTCATAGGCCGCGGCCAGGTGTTCCCCGCGGGCCTGCCACGTCTCGGCTGCCAGCGC
>DAOUAT010000545.1:0-1865 GCA_034433275.1 Anaerolineae bacterium | reverse complement strand
GTTGGGCATGGCTGGGCTTCCTGGGCCGGCGACAACTTTTTTGCCGTCGGGACAGCCCTGTTATAGCACGAGGAGGGAGAACGGTCAAGGCGCGTGGATTCCATCGCGGCTTGCACGTTCGGGCTGGCCGCGTTATGATGGGCGTGTCAGGAACGTTGTGCCAACCTGCAGCGATGAATCAGGGGGTTCAGGTGGGTAGAACCGAGACCCCGGCCGCAGGGCCGGGCCGCCAACGCCATTCATTGCCATCCTGGGTTCCGGGGATCGATCTGCTCTGGGTCATGATCGTGCTCCTGTTCGTCTGGGTGCTGGTCAACACTCAGACGATCATGCCGCATGATTTCTGGTGGCACCTCAAGGCCGGGCAGATCATCGTCGAGACCGGTCGCATCCCGACGGTGGACACGTTTTCTTATACGGCGCCCGGCGCGGCATACGATAACTACGCCGCTTTCTGGCTGGCGGAAGTGCTGTTCTTCCTGCTGCACCGGTGGGGCGATCTGCCCCTGGTGATCTTCGGGCACGGGCTGGCGATCACTGCGGCCTACGCGCTGCTGCTCGTGGTTTGCCGGCGGCGATGCGGCGGGAGTTGGCGCATCGCGTCCCTGGGGATCTTGTTCGCCGCCGCGCTGGGCTTTCCCAATTGGAACGTCCGGCCCCAGGGGTTCGCCTACCTGCCGGCCGCACTGCTGCTGTGGGTGCTGGACGTCGGCGCGGCCTTGCCGGACAAACGGAAGTCAGTGTTAGCCCCGTTGGTCATGCTGCTATGGGCCAACCTGCACGGGTCGTGGACCCTAGGGGTGGTCGTGTTGATAGCGTGGTGTGCTGACCAGGTGTGGCGTAGCTTGCGCAACAACATCCCTTTGCGAGGTGAACAGGCGGCCCCCCTGGCCCCCCGACACCGGGGGGAGGGTGATTCCCCCCGACAACGAGGGGAGGGTGATTCCCCTCAACTACGGGGGGAGCGCAATTCCCCCCAAGATTGGGGGGCCAGGGGGGCCCTTCGCAAGCCCATCGTTTGGCAAAGCCTCGTGGTGTTGTTCTCACTGACGGCGGTCCTGATCAACCCGCGCGGCCCGCGCATCGTGAGCTACGTGCTCGCCATGGCGCGCGACCCGGTGAGCCAGACCTACGGCATCGAGTGGGTTGCGCCAACCTTCAACGGAACGATTGGAGTCATCTTTTTGGTGGGTCTGTTGATGATCACGGTGCTCTTTGCCATCTCTCCCCGGCGGCCGGGCCTGTATCAGGTACTAATCTTCCTGGCGTTCGCCGTGCTTGCGTTGCAGATGATCCGCGGCATCGTCTGGTTCGGATTCATGCTGGCCCCGCTGGTGGCTCAGCACCTGGCCGCCGTGTTGCCGAAGAGACTCCTCGCCGGACAGCCCTGGCCTGTCTTGAAAAAGGGTGAGCATCCTGAGCGGGTCTGCGAGCCAAAGTGCTTAACGAATCGTGACCAGTCGAAGGATGCAGTTGGACGCGGCATCCTGAACACCGCATTGCTGATCGCTATGCTGCTGGCCGGCATCGTGTCATTGCCGTGGTTCAAAGGGGCGCTGCCGCTGCCGGCTTACCGCCAGGGCTACACTTCGCCCGACACGCCCGTGGCTGCGGTCGAGCACCTGCTGCGCCAGCGGCCGCCGGGGCAGCTTTTCCATGAGCAGGGTTTCGGCAGTTACCTGATCTGGGCCGCGTCGCCGCCTTATCAGGTGTTCATTGACCCGCGGCTGGAGCTGTATACGGTGGCGATCGCACAGGATTACCTTGACATCTCGTCGGCGGCGCCCGGGTGGGAGGCGAAGCTGGACGCGTATGGCATGCACACCCTGCTACTGAGCCGTCGGCAGCAGGGTGACCTGGTGGCC
>DAOUAT010000544.1:0-3152 GCA_034433275.1 Anaerolineae bacterium | reverse complement strand
CCATCGAAAACGCGCTGGATCGCAGCCTGCCGCCCGTCTACACGCCCGATCTGTTCCGGCAGAAGTGCGAGGCGGTGTATCTGCACGTGTATGATTCGTATCAAGACGCCAGGCGCAGCATCTACGCCGCATAGGTCGGGCATCAAGCGCCGCGCCAGGTTCGTCACCTCATGCCCCCCCGCTCAGTGCGAGCCGCCGCGGCAACAGAAAGCCCTCCCCCAAGCAATTCCCGCACAAGACGAGTGCTGTTTGGCTGATCCCTGACGCCGGGCTATAATGGCCACGACTACCGCCTGAATCAAGCCGGGGACGAGGCCCCATGACACCAATGTCTGCAACCCACGCCGATGCGCCGGCCCGCCTCTTCCTGCTCGGCGCGTTCCGCCTGGAGATCGCCGGCCGGCCGGTCGCCTTGCCCACGCGCAAGGCCGAGGCGCTGCTGGCCTATCTGGCGCTCCACCCCGAACCGGCCGGCCACAGCCGAGAACGCCTGGCCGCCCTGTTCTGGGGCGACTCGTCCGACACGGACGCGCGACGCTCGCTGCGGGTGGCGCTGGCCGGCCTGCGCAAGGCGCTGGGCGGCGACCCGTTTCACGGCGACCGCGAGACCATCGGGCTCGATCCCGCCTTCCCGTTGTGGACGGACGCGCTGGCCCTCGAGGCGCTGGCCCTGCGCTTCCTGGCCGGCGGTGATGAGATACTGGCAGAAGAGTGCGCGGCGCTCTACCGCGGCGACCTGCTGGCCGATTTCTACGATGATTGGCTGACCCCGCCGCGTGACCGGCTGCGCGGCCGCTACCAGCAGGCGCTGCGGGCGCTGGTCGAACGGCGACGGGAGCGCGGCGAGTATGCGGCCGCGGCGGAAGCGGCCCAACGCTTGCTGGCCGTGGATGCGGCCGACGAGGCCGCGCACCAGCAGCTCATGTTCTGCCACCGGGCCCAAGGCGACCGGCCGGCCGCACTGCAACAATACGAGGCGTGTGTCCGGGCCCTGCACGACGAGCTGGCCGTGCCCCCCTCGCCCGAGACTGAGGCGCTGCTGAGCTGGATTCGCGACGCAGCGCCCGCGCGCTCACCGGCCGCGCGCCGCGGCAACGTGCCGCTGCCGCTGACCGACCTGATCGGCCGCGCGGATGCCCTGGCCGAGATCGAGCGATTGCTCGTTCCCCCAGGCCGGACGCGGCTGCTCACGCTCACCGGGCCGGGCGGCAACGGCAAGACGCGGCTGGCGCAAGAGACCGGCCAGACGCTGGCCAGCCGTTTCCGCGACGGCGTCTGGTGGGCCGACCTGGTGCCGTTGGCCGCGGGATCTGAGGTCGCCGCCGCCGTCGCCAGGGCGCTGGGGCTGAGCGAGACACCGGACCGCCAGGCTGAAGACACGCTGCTCGACCACCTGGCGGACCGGCAGGCCCTCGTGATCCTGGACAACTGCGAGCACGTAATCGCCGGATCTGCTGCGCTGGTTGCCCACCTGCTGAGCCACTGTCCCGAACTGCGCATCCTGGCTACCAGCCGCGAGGCGTTGGGCGTGCCAGGCGAGCGGACCTACCGCGTGTCCCCGCTCCCGACGCCGCACGAGGATCGGGAGCTGACACCGGACGCGTTGGGCAAGCACCCCGCTATCGCACTTTTCGTCGAACGCGCAATCGGCCACCGGCCCGATTTCGGGCTGACCATCGAAAATGGGCCGGCCATCGTCCACATCTGCCGCCGGTTGGATGGCAGCCCACTGGCCATTGAGCTGGCCGCCGCGCGCGTCAGAGCGCTCACCCCCGAGCAGATCGCCGAGCGACTGGATGACCGCTTTCGGCTGCTGCGCAGCACCACGCGCACGGCGCGGCCGCGCCAGCAGACCCTTCAGGCCCTCTTCGATTGGAGTTACGATCTGCTGACCCCGGACGAGCAGGCCATCTTCTGCCGACTGGCAGTCTTCGCCGGCGGCTGGACCCTGGACGCGGCCGAAGCGGTGTGGGGCGCGCAGGGCGACCGCAAGGATCGCCCCTACGAGGTGGTGGATCTGTTGGCGCGGCTGGCCGACAAGTCGCTGATCACCGTCAGCGAAACGCCGGACGGCGCACGGTATGGGTTTCTGGAGACGATCTTGGCTTACGCGCGGCAGCGGCTGGCCGATCCGGTCGAGGCTGCGGCTGCTGCGGATGCGCACCTGGCCCACTTCCTCGCCCTGGCTGAGCGCGCCGAGCCGGAGCTGCGCGGGCCGGGGATGTTCGCCTGGCTGGCGCGGCTGGATCGGGAACATGACAATCTGCAGGCAGCCCTGGCATGGGCCTTCGCCCCGGACGCAGACGCGCGGCGGCTCGGGGCCGGCCTGCGTCTGGCAGGCGCGCTGGAGCTCTTCTGGTACACGCGTGGTCTGGGCCGCGCCGGGCGGCGCTGGTTAGCAGAGGGGTTAGCCCGGACGCCGGCCGACGCACCGGCGGCGGCAATCGCCAAAGCGCACGCGGCCGCAGGAACAATGGCCTGGCTGCTGGGCGACTTCGACGCGGCCCTGGCGCATCACTGGGCAGCGCTGGACGGCTATCGTAGCACCGGCGATGACCGCGGCGCCGCCTGGGCGCTGGGTAACCTGGCGGTCTGCACGAACGAGCAAGGCGATCATCTGGCGGCGCTGGCGCGCTACGCGGAAGCGGCCGAGCTCGCCCGAACGGCCGGCGTGCCGTGGGAACAGGCGTTGATCCTGAACAATTGGAGCGCGGCATTGATTGACCTCGGCCGCACCGAGGAAGCGATCCCGCTGCTGGAACGCTCCGCCGCGTTGCTGCGGGAGGCCGGTGATGAATGGACCGCCAGCCATCCGACCCTCAACCTGGCCGAGATCGCCATCCAACGCGGCGAATATGACCGGGCCGGCCGGCTGCTGGATGGCACGGCCGCGTTAGCCGAACGCCTGGGCATCGAGAACCTGCTGGCTGCCGTACACTTGCGGCGCGGGAGCCTCTACCTGGGGCGGGGGCAACCGGCCGCGGCCGCCAACGCGCTCCGCGCCAGCCTGCGCAGCAACCTCGAGCTGGCAGACCGGGCCGAGACCATCCGCGCGCTGGAGGGCCTGGCGTTAGCGCTGGCCGATCTGGGAATCAGTGACCGGGCCGCGCGCCTATTGGCCGCGGCCGACGCCCAACGCGCTGCCCTGGGCG
>DAOUAT010000543.1:0-3852 GCA_034433275.1 Anaerolineae bacterium | reverse complement strand
CGCAGGAGAGGGGGTTGGGGGGTGAGGTCACAGCGCGGCTCAACCGGCCCGCCAGCTTCACGCTATCCACCGAGTGTACCATAGACGCCCACGGCAGTACGTCAGCCGCCTTACGGCTCTGCAAATGGCCGATCATGTGCCAGGCTGGGGGCGGGGCCGGGGCCAGCAGGCGAGCGACCGCCGCTGCCTTCGGCCCCGCCTCCTCCACGCGGTTCTCGCCGAACAGCCGCAGCCCGGCCCGATACGCCGCGGCCACCGTCTCGGCCGGCTGCATCTTGCTCACCGCCACCAGCGTGATCGCGTCCGCCGCGCGCCCCGCGCGCCGCGCCGCCGCGGCCATGCGCTCCCGCACCCGCTCGATCCGTTGCGCCAGCACCTGATCTACATTTTCTTCATTCACCCTGTCACCCTGTCGCATCCTTCGACTGGTCGTTTTTCGTTAAGCACCTTGACGCGCAGACCCGCTCAGGATGCTGGCCGCCGAGCTGCTCTGTCACCCTGTCACCGTGTCACCGTGTCACCGTGTCACCGTATCTCCCGCAACGCCATCACCGCCCCAAAATGCCCCGTCTTGCCCCGCTCGCGGCGGTAGGAATAAAATTCGTCGGTGCGGCAGGCGGTGCAGGTCTCGGCCACCTCGATGTGACCCACCCCGGCTTCCTGCAGCCAGCGCCGGTTGGCGGCCCACAGGTCGAAGTGGCGCCGGCCGCCGTTGGGGCTGGGCAGCAGCCCGTCGGCGCGCGTGAACGCCGCGCGCACCGCGTCGGCCACCTCATCGCCCACCTCGTAGCAGCACGGGCCGATGCTGGGGCCGACCGCTGCAACCATGTCGGCCGGCCGGCTGCCGAACTCGGCCGTGAGCGCCTCCACCGCGGCGCGGCCGGCCGCCTGCACGGTGCCGTGCCAGCCACTGTGGACGAGGGCGATGGCCCGGTGCGCCGGATCGTAGATCAGCACCGGGGTGCAGTCGGCGTAGCGCAGCAGCAGCGGCACGCCCGGCTCGTCGGTGATCAGGATGTCGTAGCCGGCGAAGATCTGGCCGCGGTCGGCCCGGCCCACGCGACGCACGTTGGCCGTGTGGCGCTGGTTGGGGCTGACCAGGTCTTCCCGCCGCAGGCCCAAGGCCGCGCACGTCCGGCGCAGGTTCTCCTCCACGGCTGCGGGGTCATCGCCGGCGCCTTTGGTCAGGTTCAGGCTGGCCCACTGCCCCGTGCTGACCCCGCCGTGTCGCGTGGTGATCGCGTGGATCAGCTCCCCGAACGCGTCCAGCGCGTCGAAGGTGTAGTAGGCCACCCCGCTCATTCTCGGCGTGTTATCTGGAGTCGAGGCTTCAGCCGGTTGGCTCCATGGCCCAGGGAGACCGGCTGAAGCCTCGATTCCAACGCGTGTTTCCTGTATACCTTCTGGAGTCGAGGCTTTAGCCGGTTGGCCCCATGGCCCAGGGAGACCGGCTGAAGCCTCGATTCCCAACGCTGAAGCCGGGTTCTCGATCTGATTTGATGCGGATTGGTGTCTTTTCATACGATCGCCATTCGTCGTTCGTCATTCGTCATTCGTCATTCCTCGCGGCACACCCCGCACGCCAAACACTCGACCGCCCCCGGCGGGCAGCGATGGCCGGGGCGTTCGCGCTCCGCCAGGCGCAGCTCGTGGCGCAGGTAGTTGGGCGTGACGCCGCTCTCCACCACATCCCACGGCTGGAACGCGCCGGGCGTCTGCTCGCCGGTGAACTCGGCCGCCGACAGGCCGTGACGGGCCAGCGCCTCGTGGAAGCCGCGCACGGTGACGCGTTCGAGGTCGAGCAGCATCGGGGCCAGCCGCCGGTCGCCACGGGCCAGCACGGCCTGCACCTCGGCCCACTCCGGCGAGTCGGCATCTACGGCCACGCTGTGCTTGGCCAGGCCGCGCTTCAACGCGCGCTGCCGTCCGGCGACGGTCTTAACCGGCGCCAGCGCGGTCCACTGGAACGGCGTGTGCGCCTTGGGCACGTAGGGTGTGGCGTTGATGGCGATGTTGCGCCGGAAGATGCGCCGCGCCCGCAGGGTCAGATCCACGATGCCCTGGATGTCGTCGTCGGTCTCGGTGGGGTGGCCCACCATGAAATAGAGCTTGAGCTGCGGGAAATTGAGCCGCTGGGCCAGCTCGACCGCGGCCAGCAGGTCGTCCTCACCCTGGGTCTTGCCGATCACCCGGCGGAGCCGTTCGCTGCCGGCCTCGGGCGCGATGGTCAGCGTTTGTGCGCCGCTGGCCGCCAGCGCCTCCACCAGCGGCACACTGATCGGGTCGGTGCGCATGGATGCCACGGTGATGCGCGCGCCCAGGCCGCGCAGCTCGGCCGCCAGCTCGTCAATGCGCGAGTGATCCGACACCGCGGCCGACACCAGGCCGATGCTCGGCGGTTGGCTGCCGCTGGGCCCGCCGTGCGCGTAGACGGGCAACTGCCGCGCCAGCCCCGCCCGCGCCCAAGCCAGGATGCGTTCCAGCGGCTGTTCGCGTGGGGGTCGGTAGACATAACCTGCCAGGCAGAAGCGGCACCCGCGGCCGCACCCGCGCGCGATCTCGATCAGGTGGCGGTTGGGGAACTCGGCATCCGGCGTGTAGAGGCACGACACCGGCTCCAGCGCGGCCACGTCAGCCACCCACAGCCGCTCGATCTGCCGGCCGCCGGGCTGGGGGGTCACGCGGCTGGGCACGTAGACCCCGGGCAGGGCGTCCAGCGCATCGAGCAGCGCCTCCCGGTCGCCCGCGCAGCCCGCCACCAGCAGGTCGGTCAGGGGGGGCAGCAGCGCCTCCGCCTCGCCGATCACCAGCGCATCGAAGAAGGGAGCCAGTGGCTGCGGGTTCATGCTGATCGCCGGGCCGCCCCCGATGAGCAGCGGCCCGCTCCCCGTGCGCGCCCGCGCCTCGGCCAGCGGTTCGATCCCGGCCCGGCGCAGCATGGCCGCGACGTTGAAGTAGTCCATCTCGAACGAGACGGTACACGCCAGCACCGCGAACTCGGCCACGGGCGTCCCCGACTCCAGCGTCAGCAGCGGCCCGTCGCCGGCCTTGTCGTCCCAGAAGACCCGCTCGCACACCACATCCGGCCGCGCGTTGAACATGCGGTACAAAATCTGCACCGCCAGGCTGGACATCCCCACGCCATATGTGTTCGGATACGCCAGCGCGACGGTCAGCTTGCCGCCGTGGTCCTTGTAGATCGTCCCGGTCTCCCGGCTCAACACGGCCTTGTGCGCCGCGATTTGCTTCCAGTTACTCATCTACACGTATTGCGTATTGCGTGTTGCGTGTTGCGTATCGTGCGACTCAACATCGAACATCGAACATCGTCCATCGTACATTCCACATTCCACATCCCACATTCCACATTCCACATCCTCACTGCCCCCGATACGTCCACGCGTGCAACCGCGCCAGCAGTTCCGGCGACAGCAGGCGCCAACCGTCGAACGCGGTGAGCACGATGGCCGCGGCCTCGCGCAGCGCATACCAGGCCCGTAGCGGCAGGAAGATGCGCTCGGTGCTGGTGGTGGTGGGGCTGGTCACCGCGTCCACCCCGGCCCGGTGGAACAGCCAGCGCGCCCGGTACAGGTGCAGTGGGTGGCTGACCAGGATCGCGGTGCGCAGGCCGTTGGCGGCCATCAGCTCGGCCGTGACTTCGGCGTCCTCGATGGTGTTGGCGCTCCCATCGGCCAGGCCGATGCGCTCGGCCGGCACGCCCAGCGATACGGCGAACCGCTTGCACACCGCCGCGGCCGACAGCGGCTCGTCCCGGAAGCCGCCGGTGCAGATCAGGTACGGCGCGTAGCCGGCCTGCCACAGGTACACCGCGCGGTAGGTGCGGCTGGTCAG
>DAOUAT010000542.1:0-25989 GCA_034433275.1 Anaerolineae bacterium | reverse complement strand
GATTACTGTGCCGCTGGAGCAGTCCAGCTTGATCAACGCGGATTTGTTGGCTGATAGCATTAGTCTGACAGAGGTGACTCAGGTGTTGCGCTGGAATGCAAGCCGGCAAGACTTCGATTCCTGGGATCCGCTGTACAGCGAAGGGTATGTGGGTGGCGATCCGGTCACAACACCTTGGGAGGTCCGGTTAGGCTATCCATATCTGGTATGTTTGAGGGCGGGTGTGAACGGCAACATTTGGCCGCAATAGAGGGCTGGACAAGCTCTCGGCCACTCCCGGAGGAGGGCATTACGATCATGAAAAGATCGCTCCTGATAGTCTCGGCTATCTGCGCCTTGATGTTGGGCGTCGCCCCGCTGGTATATGCTGTCGGCTGGGCGCCAGTCGAAGATGCGACAGGCTTTGCCAGCGTCGCAACTGACGACGCAGAGCTCCGGGCGGTATCCGGCGGCACAGGGGGGTGTAGCGTTACGGCAACCTCCTATATGAAGTTCGACCTCAGTGGGGTTACATTGCTCATCGGTTCGGCCAAACTGACCCTCACACTGACCCGCGTCAACGTCGGCAGCGGCTCGGCCAAACTGGCGCTCTGGTCGGTGACGGACGACACATGGACAGAGTCCAGTGTCCTCGCGAACAGCCCAGCGTTGATCACTGAGCTCGCATCGGTGACCTATCCGGCCGGCGGGCAGCCCTCGCTAGGAGGGCTGGTGATCTTTGATAGCAACACGCTTGATCCCCGGCTGGTCAACTTTCTGAACGATCAGCTTGACACCGATCCAGACCAATTGGTCACCCTGGCCCTGCGCGTGACGGAGTGCGGCACTGGTGTCTACGAGTATCGCGTCGGGAGCAGCGAGAACGGCAATAGCGCAGCGCGGCCCAGTCTGGAGCTATCCACCCCGACGGCCGTGAGGTTGGCTTCTCTGGATGGTCGAGTTGAGAGCACCGTCGCCTGGCCCCTCTACGCTGGCCTGGCCGTGCTGGGGTTGGCAACGGCGGTTGCGGTGATCCTCTCCCGCCGGCGGGCGACGTTCTAGCGGCCTGGGTTCGATAGCTGAATGGCGGTCGAAATGCGGCGGTCACCTGCAGGTGGCCGCCGTGTTCTGTTTACACGTGCGTTTCGGGGAGCCCGATGCCCGTTCGTAATCTCATCCCTCTATGTTTCCTGATTTCCGCATTTGCCTTTCCGTCGGCTCCGGCCAGATCGGCAGTGACGCCGGCGGCCGAGGTTATCGCGCCTGAGGTGGTGGCGGCGTTGGCGCGCGATGGCGTGGCGGATGTGTTGATCCTTCTGGGCCCGCAGCCTGACCTGGGGCTTGCGCGTACATTGCCGGATAAAGTGGCGCGAGGCCACTGGGTTGCGGAGACTTTGCGCGTCGCTGCGGAGCGTTCACAGCGCTCCGTGGTGGTGGCGCTTCAGCGGGAAAGCGTATCATACCGCGCCTTGTGGGTCGTCAACGCGATCGCGGCGCGGCTTACCGTGGCGCAGGTGGCGCGCGTGGCTGCACTGCCGGACGTGCAGGCTATCGTGCCGGACACACCCTATCGGGTCGTGCCGGCGCCTGACGATGCGCACACGGCTAATTTTCAACCGGCCGCCGTCGAGTGGGGAGTCAACCGCGTTCAGGCGCCGTGGGCCTGGAGCCAGGGCATCACAGGGCAGGGCGTGGTGATCGCCGGCCAGGATACCGGTTACGATTGGGATCACCCGGCGCTGATCAACGCGTACCGCGGCTATGACCAGGGCACTGGTACGGTCAATCATGATTATAACTGGCACGACGCCATCCACACGGCCGGTAGCTCGTGCGGCCCCGACCGCCCAACACCCTGCGATGACCACGGCCATGGCACGCACACCTTGGGCATCATGGTCGGTAACGACCTGGATCCGGGTGCGGCCGGTTGGCCGGCTGCGGCAGTCAATGCCATCGGGGTGGCGCCGGCCGCCCGTTGGATCGGCTGTCGCAACATGAACGCCGGCTACGGTACACCCTCATCTTACATCGAATGCTTCGAATGGCTGATCGCGCCATACCCCGTGGGCGGCGTTTCGACTCAGGGTGATCCGAGCAAGGCGCCGGACATTATTAACAACTCATGGGGATGTCCGCCTAACGAAGGCTGCACCGGACCGGAAATCGAGCCTGCACTGAACGCGGCCGACGCGGCCGGGATATTGGTGGTCGTTTCGGCCGGCAACAGCGGCTCCTCATGTGGCTCGGTGATACATCCGCCGGCCATCTATCCACAGGCATTTTCTGTCGGCGCCTCTGATGCGTCAGACAACCTGGCCGGTTTCAGCAGCCGGGGGCCGGCGACCTACAATGGCCAGGCCCTTTTGAAGCCGAGTGTCAGTGCGCCCGGTGTAAGTGTCCGCTCTAGCATCCCCAGCAGCTCGGTTGCGCAATATAGCTTCATGTCTGGCACCAGCATGGCCGGGCCACACGTTGCCGGGGTCGCCGCGCTGCTGATCTCGGCTGAACCAGCCCTACGCGGCCAACCAGCCATGCTTAAGGAAATTCTGGCGCGTACCGCTGATCCTAAAAGCTACACGGTCTGCGGTGACCCGGCCGGCGTGCCCAACAATGGCTACGGGTGGGGCATTGTCAATGCTCAGCGGGCCATCCAATCGCTGAGCCGATCCGGCGTGTTAGCCGGTTCAGTAAGGGATGCTGCGACCGGCGCACCGTTGCCCGGCGCAGTCATCACCCTGTACGCGGCGGATGGCAGCGCGCTGGATAGCCAGATCACCGGCCCGGCAGGTGTCTTCAGCTTCAGCCGGCCGTGGGGCAGCTATCGGCTCGAAGCTGCGCTGTCGGGCTACGATCCGGGCCAGGTCGGGCAGCTCTACGCCGTGGGCGGACAGACCACAACCCAGAACTTCGCGCTGGTCGCGATCCCGGCAGTAACCGACCTGGGCATCGCCCGTTCCGGCCCAGGCGTGCAGTTGCAATGGGCGGCGCTGGGCGGTAATGTCGCAGGTTACGAACTTTGGCGAGGAATGACGCCCGATTTCATGCCTGGTCGAAACGGGGCCGAGGTGATCGCAACGTGTGATATAGCCGGCGATGTCATTACCTACACAGACACAACAGTCGCGATTAACGACGCCACGCGCAACCATTTCTATCTCGCACTGGCTATCGGCGCCGGCGGTGGCCGTTCGTTGCCCTCGGGCCGGGTCGGCGAGTTTGATTATGCGCTGGTGTCGCCGTAACGGGAGTCACGCGTGAACAGATGTCGCCCGTCGTTTTTCGTGATCGTAACTCTTGTTGGTCTTTGTCTGTTGGTGATTTCGCCCATCGTCACCGCAGACCTGAGCCCTTCGCCATCGGACCAGGCGGCCATGCCGGCGCCACCCGACGGCCCCGTCGTCGCGCGCATCTATTACACCGACAAAACCGACCTTGATCGCTTGGCTGCCGACCTGGACATCTGGGAGGTCAACCGAGCGGCAGGCTACGCAGTGGCGCTTCTGACCCCAGGGCGCTACGCTGCGTTGAGCGCGGCCGGCTACCGGATCGAGATCGATCAGGGCCGCACCACTGAACTATCAGCCCTACGCCAGGCATCCCCCGGCCAGACCTCCGGCATCCCCGGCTATGCCTGCTATCGCACCGTCGAGGAGACCTATGCCAGCATGGCAGCCCTGGCGGCTGCGTGGCCGAACCTCGTCACGTGGACCGATATCGGGGATAGCTGGGACAAGCTCACAGCCGGGGGGCCTGACGGCTACGACATGTACGAGCTGACCCTGACCAACCGCGCGATCCCCGGACCCAAACCGCGTTTCTTCCTGGTGGCTGCCATCCATGCGCGCGAGTATGTCACGGCCGAGCTGGCCGCGCGCTTCGTCGAGACGCTGGTTGTTGATTACGGCGTGGATGCGGACACCACCTGGCTGCTGGATCATTACGAGCTGCACGTGGTCCCCCAGGCCAACCCGGACGGCCGTAAGAAAGCTGAGGCCAGAGTCTGGTGGCGCAAGAACACCGACAATGATGACGGTTGTACGGCGAACCAGCCGCAGTACGGCTGGAGCTACGGCGTTGACTTGAACCGCAACAGCACCTTCCGGTGGGGCCTGACCGGCAGCAGTGCTGACCCGTGCGACATCACTTATCGCGGCCCAGCGGCCGGCTCGGAGCCGGAAACCCAGGCGCTGGAGGATCGCATGCGCGACCTCTTCACAGATCAGCGCGGGCCGGGCGACACGGATGCCGCGCCGGATGACACGGCGGGCCTCATGATCACCCTGCACAGCTACGGAAGGCTGGTGCTGTTTCCTTGGGGCTGGTCCTGGTCGCAGGCGCCGAACCATACCCAATTGCAAACCCTTGGCCGGAAATTCGGGTTCTATAACGGTTACCAGGTGTGCGCGGCCGGGCCGTGCCTCTACACGGTTTCCGGCAGCACCGATGATTTCGCCTATGGTGATCTTGGGATCGCGGCCTACACCTTTGAGTTGGGCACAGACTTCTTTCAGGATTGCGGTGCTTTTGAGAACGATATCTTGCCCCGCAATCTGCCGGCGCTGAAATATGCACTCAAGGCAGCGCGGCGGCCCTATCAAGACCCCGCCGGCCCGGAGATCATATCCGTGGCAGTCAGCGCGCCGCCGGCCGTCCCCGGGACCCCGGTTACCCTCACGGCCACGGCCGATGACGGCCGGTCCAATAGCAACGGCCACGGCGCCGAGCTTGCCCAAAATGTGGCCGCCGCCCGTTACACGGTTGATGTGCCATCGTGGAAAGGCGGCACAGTTTATCCACTGGCCGCGGCCGATGGCGCATTCGATGCCATCGCTGAAAGCCTGACCGCGTCCGTGGACACCGCAGCCTGGTCGCCCGGTCGGTACATCCTCTTTGTGGAGGCTCAGGATGCGACCGGCCGTTGGGGCGTGCCCACAGCGGTCTTCCTGGATGTGCGCCTTCCCAGGGTGTTTCTGCCCCTCGTGATGGCCGGTACTCCCATCACGCCGCCGGCGCTGACGCGTTGACCCGGCTGCTGAGGGAGCGCATCTCGGATTGCTTACTTGCCAGCGCATCCTGCTTGAGGTAGAATCCTGTCCTATGAGTCGAAACAGACACTGGTTCCTGTTGTTTGTATTGATCCTGAGCCTGGCGCCGGCCCGACCGGCACAAACGGCGGCCCCCGCTGCCAGCACACGCGTGCGGATCGGGGTGACGGCCGATGGCATCACGCAGGTGACGCCGGCCGACCTCCTGGCTGCGGGAGTGAATCTGGCCGACGTGAATCCGCAAACCTTCGCGTTGAGCAGCCGGGGCCAGCCCATTGCGCTCCGAGTCGAGGGCGAGGCCGATGGCCGGTTCGATGGGGGCGACCGCCTCCTTTTCTTCGGCGAGAAGTTCCGCGGGCCGGAGATGCAGCAGAAGTACACCGACGAAAACGTGTACTGGCTCGAGATCGGCGGGGCGGCGGGGCCGCGCATCGCAGAGATGGATGCAATGCCGGTGGGTGACTTGACCGCCCAGGAGCACTTCACCGACACGGTGCGCGCGGAGGCATCGTTGGTGTGGTGGACGCATCACACCCTGAGCGTGGCCAGGAGTGGATTTGAAGACACCTGGTTCTGGCACTATCTGACAACACCTGTTGGCACAGGCAAGGGCATCACGGTCACGATGCCGTACACGGTGCCGCACCCGGCGGCTGGGCAATCAGCGACGTTTCGGATTCAGGAGCTGAGCCGGGCCGGTAACATCTCGGTGTATCCCGATCATCGCACCACGGCGGCCGTGAACGGTCACCCGGCGCTGGATCAGACGTGGGACGGGAAATGGGTGTTGCGGACGTTCACGGCGACGCTGCCCGCAGGAGTGCTGGTTCATGGCTTGAACACGGTCGCGGTGGCCGCCTGGAATCCGGCGGGTATTTCGACCGACCAGGTGTACGCGAACTACTGGGAGGTGGACTACCGCCGCGAATTCCGGGCCTGGGAGCGCACCCTCGCGTTCACAACAGAGGCAGCGGGCCCGCAGGAATATCAGACGACGGGCTGGGACACGGCCGACGTGGCGGCGTGGGATGTGAGTGATCCCCGGCAGCCCATCAGCCTGACGAATATAGCCATCACGCCGGAGGGCGTCGGTTACGCCGTACGGCTGCGCTCAGACGCCCCGGTCGGAACCCGCTACTGGCTGCAAGAAACTGCGGCGTATCGCGCACCAGCGTCGGTCCGGCTGCGCGGCGAGACCGGGCTGCGTGCGCCAGTCGGTGGCGCGGATGTGGTGATCGTGACGTCAGCCGTCCTGCGTGAGCCGGCCGAGCGGCTGGCGGCCTGGCACGCGACGCAGGGGCGGCGGGCCGTAGTGGCCGATCTGCAGGATGTCTTCGACGAGTTCAACTGGGGCATTTACCACCCCCAGGCCGTGCCGGAGATGTTGCGGTGGGCGCGCGACCATTGGGCCGCGCCCGCGCCCCAGTATCTCACCCTGTTCGGCGACGGGCACTGGAATTTCAAGGGCTACAACCCAGCTATTTATCGGCCCACGCCGATCATGATCCCGCCCTACCTGGCATGGGTGGACCTGTGGCAGGGCGAGGTGCCGGCCGACGCCTTGTACGGCGACCTGGACGGCGACCAGGCGCCGGACCTGGCCGTGGGCCGGTTGCCCGTAAACACGGTGGACGAGGCCAACGTCGTCGTGGGCAAGATCACCAGCTACGACCAGACGATCCGCAGCCAGCCGTGGCAGCGACAAGCCTTGTTTGTGGCAGACAACACGGACAGTGCCGGCGACTTCCGGGCCGCTTCCGATGGGATCATCGTCGGTCATCTGCCCTCGGACCTTGATGTAACGCGCGCGTACCTGCCAGGCAGCCTGATCAGCGTGCCGGCCGTGCCCGCCTCCGCGGAGGAAATCGCCCAAACCCGTGCGATCATCTCGAACACACTGCAATCGGGTGTGTGGATGGTGCAGTATACCGGCCATGGTGCGATAGACCTTTGGGCCGCCGAGGGTCTTTGGACAACCAACGATATCCCGGGCCTGACCAACGGCAACCGGTTGCCCGTCGTGATGACCTTCAACTGCCTCGATGGCTATTACGCGTACGCCCCCCGCAACGATGTGCAGCTTTCCAAGATCACTAGCGTCGCGGAACTGATGCTGCGGCAGCCGAACGGCGGCTCAATCGCGGCCATTTCTCCCTCTGGCCTGGGCACGACGCCGGAACAAACTGCGTTTCGCGCGATCCTGATGGATGTGCTCTTCAAGGAGAATGTGCGTGAGATCGGCACGGCGCTCATGGTTGCCAAAAGGCGTTTCTATCAGCGATATGGCAACAACTACTTGATCCAGACCATGATGCTGTTCGGCGAGCCGGCGTTGCGCCTGCCCATCACTATGGAAACTCCGACCCCAACTCCAACAGCAACAGCTACGCCTACGCCTACGACCACTGCGACGCCAACGCCACCCATTACAGTGACTGCGACGCCGACAACTGACAAAAACAAGACCTATTTACCACTGATCTCTCATTGATCGTGGCGTCTCGGATGTGGATAATGGATAAAAACAGGCTCCCCACGATATTCATAGGCTTGCGGCTGGTCTTCCTAGCCTCATTGCTCAGTCTGAGCTTGCCCGTCAGCGCCAGTGTGACCTTGTCCCGGTTTGAGGTTGTGCCGGACGAGAGCGCGGGTGGGCTCAAAGTCCAGTGGGAGACTGCGACCGAACTCGATACGCTCCTGTTTCGGCTCTACCGGTCGCTGGAGGAGCTGTCTCTAAACTCCACCGGTTGGGGCGCGCCCATCCACCAGGAATCTGCGCGCGGAATAAGCCCGCTGGGCGCTGAGTACAGCTACGCGGATCCCAACGTGACAGCGGGCATCCGCTACTGGTACATGTTGGAAGAGGTGACCTCCAGCGGCGGCACAGCGCGATTACAGGCTACTTCAGGCGGCATCAACGTGCCAACATTGACCCCCACCAGCACAGCTACATCCACGAGCACGGTGACACCTACGCGCACCGCGACGCCCACATACACGCGCACTGCGACCCCTACAAACACCCGCACGCCCACGCCACAGCCCGGCGGCAGCCAGCTCGCGGCCACAGCCACGCAACGCTTCACTAATACGCCGCCGCCGCCAACCGTAGAGGTGACGCCGACCGGCGCGGGGATCGTCCAGTTCACGGCGACGCCATTGCCATCTGCCTTGGTGGTCACACCCACGGGCAGCGCGCCGGCTGCGACCTTGTTCGTGCCTGCTGTCAGCCCGACCGCCGAGCCACCCGCGATCCAAACGCCCCTCCCGACAATGCCCACAGCCACGGTTGCGGTGATCGCCCAGCAGCCCAGTCCTGAGATAACCAGGACGCCATCGGTGTTCGAGGCGACGGGCATGGTCCAGACGCCCGCCCCGACAGCCACGCCCCAGGCCGCGGCGAACGGCGGCCGCGACACGGGCCGGCTGCTGCTGATCGGCGGCGGCGCCATCGCGCTGGCCGCTGCCCTGGCCGCAGTTGTCGTGTTTGTCGTGCGCGCGCGGCGGTGATCATAGCATGGGTATGCGTTTCCCGCGCCTCCGACGCTGCCATCTGGACGTGAGCCAGACACCAGCCAAGACTCCCCGCACCGGAATCGAGGCTTCAGCCGGACGCTTGCCACCCCCACAGAGATCGGCTAAGGGCTCGATTCCAGGGAGCATCCCGTTAACGGCCGTCCTGCTGATAGCCGCGGCCCTGGGGCTGGCTGCTTGTCGCCCCACACCGCCACCCGCGGCCGTGGCGGCGGTGAAGCTGTACGTGGAGGCCGATGGCCTGTACCAGGTCTCCGCGGCCAGCCTGGCCGCGGCCGGCTTCGACCTGGCCGGGGCCGACCCCGCAACCCTGGCGCTGAGCGCGGGCGGCGAGCCGGTCGCGTTCCAGGTGATGGACGCGGGCCGCCAGCCTGCGCTGCGCTTCTTCGGCCAGGCGTTGGGGCCTGATGCCTACCTGGGCCGCAACGTCTACTGGCTGCAACACCTCCCGGCCGGCGATGCCAACGCGCCGAGCCCTCAGGTGGCGCGCGTGGAAGCCGGCCCAACCGGTGACGCCGTGCCCGTCGAGGTCGTGACCGCCACCGTCCGGGCCGAAGAGCAAAAGCTCTATCGCGTCCAGGCTATGGCTGAGGCCGACCGCTGGGTCTGGCAGACACTGTTCGCCCCGGTCACAATCACCCTGTCCCTGGAAGCGCCCCATGCCGTCGGCGCTGAGACGGTGGTGCGCCTGCGCGTCATCGGGAATTCCTCGGCCCCTGTGAACCCCGATCATCGCCTTACCGTCTCCCTGAACGGCGTTCAGGTGGCAGATTTTGCGTGGGATGGCCTCGACCCGGTCGTCATTACTGGCACGGCGCCCGCAGGAGTGTTAGTGGCCGGAGAGAACCGCCTGACCATCGCCGTGCCCGGTGGCACCGGCGCGCTGGCCGATTCCGTGGCGCTGGATTGGGTCGAACTATCCTACCCGCGGGCGTTGGTGGTTGATGGAAGCGAGTTGACTTTTGAGGCGGACGCGGCTGCGTATGTCCTGGCCGCGCCGGCCGCGCTGGCCGCGTTGTGGGACATCACCGACCCGGTTCGGCCGGCCGCGCTGGAAGGCGCTGCGGCTGCCGATGGCCTGGTGCGTTTTCGTTCGGAGGGGGGCAACCGGCGCTTCATGGCGGTGACCCAGGCCGGGCTGGCCGCGCCGGCCGCGATCGTGCCCGCGGCCGGCTCCAACCTGCGCGAACGGCCGGGGGGCGCGGACATGATCGTGGTCACCGTGCCGGAGTTCCGCCAGGCGTTGGCGCCGCTGGTCGCGGCACGAGAGGCGCAGGGCCTACGGGTGGCCGTGGTGGATGTGGTGCAGGTCTATGATACTTTTAGCCACGGCCGCGCCGGACCCGAGGCGATCCGCGCCCTGGCCCAGCACGCGGTCAATCATTGGCCTGCGCCTGCGCCGCGCTTCCTGCTGCTGGCCGGTGATGCCAGCTACGATCCGCGCGGCTACACCGCGGGCACAGAGCGTGACCTGATCCCAACCAGGGCCGTATACACCACCTTCTCCGGTTGGACAGGTTCCGATGTCTGGTACGCGCTGCCCAATGATGCCGCAGAGGCCCTGCCGGTCATGGCCGTGGGCCGTTTCCCCGCACAAACGGCCGAGGAACTGGCGACCATGGTGGCCAAGACGCTGGACTATGAGCGGGCAGGGACCGGTGAGTGGCGCAACCGCGCCCTATTGGTGGCGGACAACAAGGAGCCGGGCTTCTCCGTCGAAGCGGACGATTTCGCAGCCGCGTTGAACCCCTACACGACACGGGTCGTCACCCTGGAAGGCGATGGCAGCGCGACGCGGCAGGCGCTGCTGGCCGCGTTTGCCGAGGGCACGGGGCTGATCGGCTATTTCGGCCACGGCAGTGTGCAGCTATGGGCGCAAGAGAAGATCTTCGGGGTGGATGACGTGGCGAAGCTGGCCAACCGGGAGCGACTACCGGTGCTGTTCACCGTGACGTGTCTCAGCGGGTTCTTCGAGCACCCGACCACACCATCGTTGGGGGAGGCGCTGCTGCGCGCCCGGACCGGCGGCGCCGTGGCGGCCCTGGTGCCTTCCAGCGCGGCCCTGCTGAACGATCAACGGCTGCTGGCAGCCGGCCTGGCCGATGCGCTGGCCACTACCGGCGACGCAGCCCCACGGACGCTCGGGGATGCGGTGTTGCGGGCTCAGTCCGGGCTCAGGCCGATCGGGGGCGTGCGCGAGATCCTCTTAACTTTCAACTTATTGGGGGATCCGGCGCTGCCCCGGCATTGACCTCAGCGGCACGAATTCAGTATATCCAATTGCGGGAAAATCGTGCGGGCGTCCGCGCCGTGGCCCCAGATGTTGCTGTAGGTGGTCACGTCATCCACCGTCACCCACAAGTACAAGCGGTTCAGTGGATCGCGCGCGGCGCTCACATCCACGTCATTGAAATCCCATGCCAGGAATTGCAGGCCCGTGCCCGTGGTAAGGACGCGCGGCCTGCCGAGTATCGCGCTGCCCACCCGTTCAGGCTCGTTGTTGATGGACCAATGGAGCCGGACGGTCGGCTTCCAAGCCACGTCAGGCGCGAATGATTGGAGCGTCTCGGCCGCAAACAGATATGCAGTCACGTTAACGCGGTCGGCTTCGGCGATGGGTCGATCATCATGGGGCCACACGATCTGAATACGCGCATCCACGGCGGGTGACGGGACATCTAGCGCACCTGTCGGTACATCGGTCTGCGAGAAGATGGTGCGTGCGTCGGACGCGTGGGCCCAGACGTTGGTGAGCGTCGTCACGCCATCCACGGTGACGAAGAAGGTTAGTTTGTTAGCCGGATCGCGCGCCTCTGCGACGCTAATGTCATTGAAATCCCACACCGGATAGGTGCGTCCACCGCTCGACACCATCCGTTTGCTGCCGACGGCGATTTCACGCACCGGTTGGTTGTTGAGTGCGCCCCACAGCCGAACGATTGGCGTCCAGTCGCAAGGGGGCGCTTCCAGGGCCGCACCGCCACTAATACCGTTGCCACTGATCAGATAAACGGTGATGTTCGCCAGGTCGGCGTCGCGCGTTGAAGCGTCATTGTGAGGCCACACGATCTCGATCTTGGCGCGCACGACTGGCGGCGTTGCCCCGGCCTGACGCGTCGCAAGGGGGGTAGGGATTGGCGTTGATGTGGCCGTCGGAGGCGGGGGCGAGGTGGCTGTGCTGGTGAGGGTTGGGACTGCACTGGCAGCGGCAAGATTGGTGGCAGAGAGAGTGTTCAGCGTTGTCGTCGGGACGCTGGTCTCGGGCGCCGCGCGCCAGACATCCAGGAGCGTTACAACTCCGATGACCACCGCTAACAGGATGATGCTCGCAGCGATCCATAGCTGAACTCGACCCGAGAGAGAGGGACTATCCGGTTTCATGAAGAGAGTATATCACTTTTGCACCTCGGGGCGCAAACTTGTGTTACGATCGGGCGTCGCCGGCGTTTGACGGCGTGTTATTTTGGCGCATCCATCCATTTTGCAAAGAGCGCAGCAATTTCTGGGCCGCCGATCTGTTGGGCTAACGTTTGGAACTCGTCCGGTGTGGCGATATCCCAGGTCTGTTCCGAGTAGTAGCGGCGGAGCAAGGTCGTCATCGCGGTTTCGCCCAACTGGTCGCGCAACGCCAGGAAGAAGAGCGGGCCACGACCGTAGACAATGGCCGAGTATTCACGCGCATTGTAAGCGGCTACCGGCAGTCCCACCGGCTTCTCTGCAAAATCCGTTTGCGCCCAGCGGTCATTGAGCGCTTGCACGAAGCCTTCTGCGCCAGGCTGACCATAGGTCTCCCGGAAGTAGAGATAGGTGCTATACTGCGCCAGCGCCTCGTCAAGCCATGGATCGTTGAGCTGGTCGTTGCCCACCACGTTGTACCACCACTGGTGGGCCACTTCATGAACCGTCGCTGCTTCAAAGAGGATCTGTCGCTCGGGATCGCTATAGAGCCGCTGCGCCATGGCGATCAAGCCGGGATATTCGATGCCGGCCGCACTGGTGCCGGTAGCAACGACATCCAGTTCGCGATACGGATAGGGGCCAAATGCCGCCTGATATATTGTCAGTGCCCGGGCCGCCCAGTTCAGCGTCGCGCGGCCGCCAGCTTCGTCTGCAGGCAGGTAATAGCTGTTTATGGTGATGTCGTCCACGGATGTGCTTGTCAGCCGGTAATCAGGGCTGGCGACAATGTTGAAATCGCGCATAGGGCCGCCGGCCAGTTGCCAGGCGGCCGAGCCATCGCCGTTGTCGCTCTGGGTGATGCGGGCGCCGGTTGCGGCCACGATCAGGTCGGCCGGCGCAGTTAGCGTCACATCGTACAGGCTCGCGTCGTGAAAGATCACGTCACCGGTGGGCGCTGGTGTTTCGGTGCGCCAGCCCTTCGCGTCATACACGGCCACAGTGGGGTAAAAGTGCGCCAACGCCAGAATGCCATTCTGATACGCAAACTCACCATAATTGCCCACGCCGGCTCCTGAGGGGATCGGCAGCGCGAAGTGCAACGCTAGATCAACCCTGGCGCCGGGCGCCAATGGAACCGGCAGCGGGATCGCCAGCATTGCGCCTTTGGCCAGTTCCGTGGCTACTACCGGTTCGCTCTCTACGCGGACGGCGGTCACCATCATGCCGCCGCCCCACAGGTTCGGGTAAAGGTGAAGCAGGATGCGATCGAGCGCCTTGTCTTCGCGATTGGTGTAGCGGATGTGCGCCTCGCCAGAGACCTGGCCCAGGTCGGCCGGCAGGGTGAGCGCCAGGCGGTAGCGCGTCGGCCCAGCCAGATCCAGGCCGGCCGTGGCGTCAGGCCGCATCGCGGCCAGGTAGGCCGCTGGGTCATCAACTGCGGCCGCGACAGGCGGCGCCAACACCGCTGGTGGCGGTACTGTCGCGGCCGCAGTCGCCAGCGGCGCGGGGAGGCTGGTCGCGGTAGCCAGGCTGGCCGCCGGCGAGACAGAGGGTGCGGGTGCGATCAGACGCGCACAGCCGGCCATAATGAGCGCGCCGAGCAGCAGCGCGGAGATGGGTGTGAATTGGTGTCCCTTTTGCGTCATCGTGTAGTCATCGGTGGCCTAGAGCGGTTTTCCGCTTCCACCGCTCGAATTCTGCGCGGCGAACGCCTGCGCCAGATCAGCGATGATGTCCGCGGGATCCTCGATCCCCACTGAGAGGCGCACCAGCCCATCGCCGATGCCAATGCTGCGGCGCACCTCAGGTGACAACGCGCGGTGCGAAGACATGGCAGGGTAGAGGGCCAGGCTGTACACGTCGCCCAATGTGGTAGCAGGCTGCACCAAGCGCAATGCTGTCATAAAGCGGAAGACCTCGGCCCGGCCGGCCGCGCGCAGGTCGAAGCTGATCATCGCACCGAACGCACCGTTCAGCAAATCATGGGCCAGAGCATGTTGTGGGTGTGAGGCCAGCCCAGGATAGTAGACACGCGCCACTTGCGGGTGGTTGGCCAGCCAGGCGGCGATCCGCGCCGCGCTCGCACATTGTCGCTCAACGCGTAGCGGCAGCGTCTTCAGACCGCGGTGGAGCAGCCACGCGTCCTGCGGCCCCAGGTTCGCACCCAGCAGCTTGTTAATCTCATATAGCTCGGTCCGTCGGGCCATGGAGGTCGCCACCACCCCGCCGAGCACGTCGCCATGTCCGCCCAGATATTTGGTCGCGCTGTGGACCACGAAATCCGCGCCCAGTGTCAGAGGCTTGCAGAGCACAGGGGTAGCGAAAGTGTTATCCACGATCAGCGCCGCGGCCGCCGCATGGACAAGCTCGGCGAGCCGCGGCAGATCGGCCACTTTCAGCAGGGGGTTGGATATGGTTTCGACCAGCAACGCAGCCGGGGGCATGTTCTCTGCGGCAGTTCCAGCCGCCGGTGTCAGAGCTGTCTCTACCGCATTGAGATCTGCGACATCTACGAAGCGCACGGTCACGCCCTGGGTGGTCAGGAGCCGATCCAGAAGCGCGTAGGTGGCACCGTAGAGATCATGAGCGGCAACCACGGTCGCGCCGGCTCGCGCGCCTGCCGCCAGCAGCGCGGCATGGATAGCTGCCATGCCTGACCCATACGCCAACGCGGCCGCCCCGCCCTCCAGCGTCGCGATCGCGGTCTCCAGCGCAGTGACGGTAGGGTTGCCATAACGCGCGTATACGGGGGTGCGGCTGGTCCCGGCAAAGACCGCGTCCAGGTCTTCCATGTCCTCGTACGTATAGCCTACGCTGTGGTAGATGGGCATCACGACCGGACTAAATGCTGCTTTCGCCTGGTCGGTGGGATGGGCCTTCAGCGCACGTTCGCCTGCATGGATGGCGAGGGTGTGGAGGGAGGAACTTGATAGGGGGAGGTCATCAGGTGATGCCATGTGTTAGCCCTCCCAGGTCAGGCGCAGCCAGCGATAGCCGTAGCGCGGCAACTCCAGCCGATAGGGCGCATCCGTCACTGCGGGCAGCGCCTCCCCCGTGAACATATCCACCGGCCGTGCGCCGACAGAAGCGGCCAGGTCGAGATCGCAGGTCTGGGCTTCGTCCGCCAAGTTGTTCACCACCAGAATCGTTTCGTCGCCATACGTGCGCAGGTACGCCAGCACCGCGACCCCGGCCGGCGCCAGGAGCTGCAGCTCACCTCGGCCAAACGCCAGGGAGGTCTTGCGCACGGCTAGCATCTCGCGCATCCGGCTGAGCAGCGAACCAGGATCGTTGCGCTGCGCGGCCACGTTGACGCGGCGGTAGCCGTAGACCTCATCCACGATGACCGGGTCGCTCAAGGCGGACGGATCGACCTGCGAGAAGCCGGCGTTGACCGTGTCATCCCACTGCATGGGCGTGCGCACGCCGTCGCGATCCTCCAGCCAGATGTTGTCGCCCATGCCGATCTCATCGCCGTAGTAGAGCACCGGCGAGCCGACCAGGGTGAGGAAGAGCGAGTTCGCCACCTCGATGCGCGGCCGGTCGTTGCCCAGCAGCGGCGCCAGCCGGCGGCGGATGCCCATGTTGAGCTTCATGCGCGGTTCCGGCGCGTAGAAGTTCCACATGAACTGGCGCTCTTCCGGCGTGACCATCTCCAGCGTCAGCTCATCGTGGCAGCGCAGGAACGTGGCCCACTGGCAGTTGGCCGGGATGGGCGGGGTGCGGGCCAAGATCTGCTCGATGGGCGTGCGGTCGGCTCTCGCCAGCGCCATGTAAATGCGCGGCATGAGCGGGAAGTGGAAGTTCATCTGGAACTCGTTGCCGGGCACGGAGGGATCGGCCGGGTCGCCGCCCAGGTAGGGCCGCACATCCTCGGGCCACATGTTGGCTTCCGAAAGGAGCATGGTGCCGGGCGCGTACGCGTCCACGAACGCGCGCAGCCGCTTGAGGTAAGCGTGCGTTTCCGGCAGGTTCTCGCAGTTGGTGCCCTCGCGCTCGATCAGGTACGGCGTCGCATCCACCCGGAAGGCGTCGGCGCCGATGTCGAGCCAAAACTGGACGACGCGCAGCATGGCCCGCTGCACCTCGGGGTTGTCGTAGTTCAGGTCGGGCTGGTGGCTGAAGAAGCGGTGCCAGAAATACTGCCCGCGCAAGGGGTCGAAGGTCCAGTTGGACGGCTCGGTGTCCAGGAAGATGATACGCGTCTCTTGGTACTTCTGATCGGTGTCGCTCCACACGTACCAATCGCGATATTTGGTGTGTTCGGGATGATGCGGATCGCGCGAGGCCTGGAACCAATAGTTTTGATCGGAGGTGTGGTTCGGGATCAGCTCCACGATGATGCGCAAGTCCCGTTTGTGGGCCTCCGCGATCAAGGTCTTAACGTCGTCCAGCGTGCCGTAATCGGGATGGACGGCGAAATAATCCGCCACGTCGTAGCCGTCATCGCGCAGCGGCGACGGGAAGATGGGCAGCATCCAGATCGCGTCCACGCCCAGCCACTGAAGATAGTCGAGCTTGGACGTCAGCCCGGCCAGGTCGCCGATGCCGTCGCCGTTGGCGTCAGCGTAGGCGCGGACGAAGACTTCGTAGAAGATGGCATCGCGGTACCACTCGGCCATGATGTAACCTTTCGTGATGAACTGGAGGTTGGAGGTTGGAGCGCGCCAACCCTCCAACCTCCAATTTCTAACCTCTAAATCACTATCCCTTGACCGACCCGGCCATCATGCCGCGCACGAAGAAGCGCTGCAGGGCGAAGAACACGGCCAGGGGCAGCAACATGCTGATAAACGCGCCGGAGGTGAGCAGATGCCAGTCCTGGCCCTTCTCGCCGACGATGGCAGCCAGGGCGCTCGTGATCACCCGGTTCTGGTCGCCCAAGAGGACCAGGGCCACCAGGTAGTCGTTCCAGACCCACAGGAACTGGAAGATCGCGAAGGATGCCAGCGCGGGCACCGACAGCGGCAGGATCAGCTTAGTGAAGATGGTGAAAGCTGACGCGCCGTCAATGAACGCCGATTCAAGGATGTCACGCGGCAGCGTGCTGATGTAATTGAACAGCAGATAGATGGCCAACGGTAGGCCGAAGCCCGTGTGCGCCAGCCAGATCGCCAGGAAAGTGCCGTTCAGCTTGAGAGCGGTGTAGTCTTGCAGGATGGGCACCAGGGCGATCTGCAGAGGCACGACCAACATGGCCACCACCATCGTGAAGAGCAGCTTGCGGCCCGGGAAGTTCAGCCAGGCGAAGCCGTATGCAGCAAACGCCGCGATCAGGATGGGGATGATCGTGGCCGGCACCGCCACCGCCACCGAGTTCAGAAACGCAGTGCTCAGGTTGTTGCCCTGGCGTGTGATTTCTTTGCCCTCGGCATCCTTGAAGGAAATCTTGGTGCCGGTGAGCACGTTCTTGTAGTTGTCCAGGGTCAGGTTGGCGCCGAAGCCCACCCACTCCTGCTCGGAGATTTTGATCAGCCGGGTGCGGCGGTTGCCGAACCACGTCAGCTGCCGACCATCCTCCAACTTGACGCCGTTGCGCAGCTCCTCAAAAGTGGTGGTGATGCCCTCCACCTCGAAGGGGCCGGTGACGTCCACGGTGTCGGGGAGCCGGATCTCGCTCTTTTCCACGTACTGCCTGTGCGGCAGCACCGCCCACCAGCCGGAGCTGAAGATGTCCTGGCTCTGGCGGAAGGAAGTGACGAAGACGCCCACCGTTGGGATCAGCCAGATGATGCAGATCAGGATCAGGATGCCGTTGATCACTGCACTATTGATCCGCTGCTGTCGTTTCATACCACCTGGTGCGCTCATCAGAAAGCCTTCCTTTCTCCGAATTGCCGCAGGTTGTAGACCATCACGGGGACAACCGCCAGCAACAGGATGATCGCGATGGCCGAGGCTCGACCGGTGTGACCGTAGGTGAAACGCTGCAGGTAGAATTCGTTGGCAATGACGTTGGTGCCGTTGTTGCCACCCGTCATCACACGCACGATATCGAACAGTTTCAGGCTGAAGATGATGATCGTCGTCGTGACAGTAATCAGCGTGCCCTTGATGTAAGGGACAGTGACATTGAAGAAGGCTTTGATCTCGGTCGCGCCATCTATGCGCGCCGCCTCCAGCAACTCACCCGGCACCCCTTTGATCGCGGAGGAGATGATCACCATGGCGTAACCGGTCTGGAGCCAGACCATGATGATGATCAGGAAGAAGTTGTTCCACGGTGGAATTGACAGCCATGGCTGCGACTGGCCGCCCAACGCCAGCACAATCGCGTTGATCAGGCCGATCTCACTGATGCCTGCCCCTTCGCCCTTATAGGTGTACATGAACTTCCAGATCACACCTGCGCCGACGAAGGAGATCGCCATGGGCATGAAGATGATGGCCTTGTACACAGACTCGAGTCGGCTGCGGTCTGCCAGCACAGCGATGAGCAACCCCAGTCCCACGCTGAGGCCGGTGCCGAAGATCATCCACAACAGGTTGTTGCGGAACGCCTCCAGCATGATGCGGTCGGTGAGCGCAAACACATAGTTCGACAGCCCCACGAAGCTCGAGCTGGTCTCGTCTTGGAAGCTGTAAATTAAGGTGCGCACCACCGGGATGGCCAGGAACCATGCCAGGATGGCGACGGCCGGGCCGATAAAGACGAACGGTTGGATCTGCTGGCGCGCGCCTTCCGGGAGTTTTTCAATCATCCAGTTGGCCACCCAAAACAGCAGGGCGACGCCACCCACACCCCAAATGATGGAAACCAGGACCATGACGATCTGGGGCGCCTGGTTGTTGCGAAGGAAGATGAACCCCTGCCAGAGGACGAGGAACGTCAGGATAGGGACGAAGATGGAAGCAAGGATGCGTCCCACGCCCGTCGCCAGCCAGGCAAGCGGACCGCCGGATCGTTTCGATGCCTCAGAGCTAGTCATTTTGCCTCCTTGCAGCTGCTCAAAGCAATCTGAGCAGAAGATGGGGCCCCGGCCGTGTTCAGTGTGCAACGCGGCCGGGGCAAGTTACCTTATCAGGCCTGGCTTACTTGGGCCAGGAGGCGTCAATGTCCTTGAGTGCGGTGTCCAGGGTGATCGCTTGGGTGACGTAGGAGGTCATGGACTTCCAGAACGAACCGGCGCCGACCGCGCCCGGCATCAGGTCTGAGCCGTCGAAGCGGAAGGTCGTCGCATTCTGCAACACCTCGGCCACCTTGCGGCTGACCGGGTCCTGATACCAGTCCAGGGACGCATCCCGGTGCGGCGAGATCGCGCCGCCGGCCTTCACCCAGCCCTCGACCGAAGCGCCGGTGGAGAAGAACTGCATCACGGCGCGGACCTCGGGTCGGTCGGAGAACATGGCGTAGATGTCGCCTGCGCCCAGCACCGGGCTACCGTAGGCGGGATCTACGCCGGGCAGATAGAAGAAGTCGTAGTCCACGCCTGCGACGAGGTTCTCGGGGAAGAAGGTGGTGATGAAGTTGCCCTGCTTGTGCAGCCAGCACTTGGGCGGGTTTTCGAACATCGGCTTGGGCGCATCACCGAACGAGGTCGTGGCAATCGCGCCGCGGCCACCGTAGACGTAACCGTCGGTGAACCAGATTTTCTCGACGGTCGCCACCGCCTTGCGCACCTCCGGCGAGTCGAACTTCAGCTCGCCGGCCACCCACTTGTCATAGTTCTGGGGGGAGGTGGTGCGCAGCATCATCTCCTCGATCCAGTCGGTCATGGGCCAGCCGGTCGCCGCACCCGACTCGATGCCGACGCACCAGGGCGCGTCACCGTCGGCCTTGATCTCGTCGGAGAGCTTGAGCAGCTCGTCCCACGTGGTCGGGACTTTGTAGCCCGCCGCATCAAATGCCTTCTTCGGATACCACACCAGCGACTTGCCGTTCGCCCGCGCCCAGATGCCGCCAGTGATCGGCCCAGCCTTGCCCGGCATCACGCCCATGTTCAACCACGCACTGCTGTAGTTCTCCTTCAGCCAGCCCGCATTGATCACGTTCGCCAGGTCAATCACCAAGCCCTTCTTGGCCAGGTTGGCGAGCAACCCCGGCTGCGGGAAGTCCACGATGTCCGGCGCACTGCCACCCTCAACCTTGATGGTGATCGAGGCCTCGAACTCCTTGGAGCCGGTGTACTGGATGTCAATCCCGGTCGCGGCCTCGAACGCCTTGACCGATTCGTCAAACTTCAGGGCGTCGTTGTCGGTGAACGGGCCTTCCATCGTCACCTTCGTGCCCTTGTATTGCCCACTATACGCCGCCGCCAATTCCGTCAAGCCCTTCGCCGTCGCAGCAGCAGCCTCTTTTCCGCCTGCCGCCGGTGCAGGCGCAGCCGGCGCAGTCGTCGCGACCGGTGCTGCGGGCGCGGTGGTTGGGGCCGGCGCGGGGGTGGGCTCAGGTGTGGCTTTCGGTCCGCAGGCCGTGAGGACCATCGCCAACAACAACAGGATAGTGACAAAAGTGAAACGCTTCATCGAGATGCTTCTCCTTCTGTGAGATGGAATGTGTGTTTCTGCAATATCAGCGTACCAGGCGTATCTTGAGTCAGCGCATCGCCTCCTTTCTAGTCTTGCATGACATGCCGCGCAGCCCCGCCAGCTCGGGACTGTGCCGCGGCGCTTCGCCCTTGATTTCAGGCTGTGTCTCGCCTTGACAGCGTCAAAGGCAGTCGGATGCGTTGGATGGGCCGCGAAGGGTCAGCCAGACGCTCGAGCAACAGGTTCACCGCAATCCGCCCCGATTCATCGAGGTGCTGCCGGACTGTGGTGAGGCCGATGTAATCGGCGATGTCCAGATCATCGAAGCCGATGATGGCAAGATCACGCGGGATGACCAGGCCGCGCTCCCGGGCAGCTTTGATAACGCCCATCGCCTGGGTGTCGCTGGCTGCGAAGATGGCTGTCGGTGGCTCCGGCAAGCCCAACAACTGAAGACCCGACGTGCGCGCATTCTCCAGGCTTTGAGGCGCTAACGCCACATACTGCACAGGCATCTCGATGCCGGCCTCGCGCAACGCATCCTGATAACCCTCCATGCGCCAATCACTCGTGCGCAGCGCATATTCGGGCACCTCGGCGTCCCCGACGAACGCGCACCGACGATGTCCCTTCTCCAGAAAATACTGCGCCACCAGCCGGCCGCCGGCCCGATCATCAATACGGATGCTGCTGAACTGCTCACGCGAAAACTCCACCGTCACCGTGTGGAGCCCGTTAGCAACCAGGCGTTCGGCGACGGCGTCGCTGAAGGGCAACGCCATAACAATCAGGCCATCGAGCCGCCGGGTGAGCGGCAGCGAGGCCAGATAACCGACCAGCCGCGATGACGAGTCAACGTTGTAGATCACGAGCTCGAAAGGCGAATTGGCCAGCGCGTCGGCAACGCCCCGGAGACGCTGCACAAAGGACGGGAACGTAAAAAAGGGCGCCAGGACGCCGATCCGTCCGCTGCCTTTGCGGGCTCGCGCCGCCGCCTCAGCCTTTGGGACAAAACCCAGACTGTCAATCGTGGCGATGACCCGCTCTCGGGTGACGGGATTGACCTTTTCTGGTGAGTTGAGCACGCGCGAGACGGTGGCGATGCTGACGCCGGCTTTCTGCGCGACTTCGTACACGGTCGTTTGCGGCACGGCTTCACCCCACTCCAGACATATCCTGGCCAGCCTACGTGGTGATGAGTGCTTTCATGAAAGCACTTACAATGAAATTTATACCACTCCTGCCGGGTGCTGTCAAGAGGAAGAGCTTAAAATTTCGACGCGGATCGAAAATTGCCGACCAACGGGGCCGACAGGCGGCCCCCTGTATTTGACTCCGCATCGCACCCGGTGCTAGAATGGCGGCGTGGAAAATGAAAAGGTTTTTCAATTTACTACAGCTGGGCTGCTTCCCGGCCCCGCCGAGATGCTGGATGTGCTGACCCAGGCTGGCTACTCCAACACCCGCGCGCGGCGAGCTGTGCTAGAGGCGCTGTATGGCACCGGTGGCCGGGCCAGTCCGGCGGAGCTGCTGGAGGCGGGCCGCGCCTATCACGCAGCCCTGGGGCAGGTGACCGTTTACCGCACGCTAGAAATCCTGGTCTCGCTGGGCCTGGTGCGCAAGCTGCACCTGGATGAGGGATGTCACCTCTATGCCCTGAGCCTGACGGGGGTGCAACGCGAGACGCGCAGTGCCGTTCCCATGCCTGCCCACAGCCACCATATCATCTGCCAGCGCTGCAGCCGGGTGGTCGAGTTCGCCGGGTGCGACCTGGCGACGGTCATTGCGTCGGTCGAGGCGCAGACCCGCTATCGGGTGCGCGAACACTGGCTGGAGATGTTCGGCCTGTGTCCGGAGTGCCAGGACGCAGGAGATACGGAGACACGAAGATGGGGAGATCTCGGTAATGAGTAAATCAACGAGCAGGCGAAGCTCAACCTTAGCCTTAGCCTTAACCTTAGCCTCAACCTTAGCCTTAGCCGCCTGCGCGGCGCCTGTGCAGCCCACTGAACCCTCAGCCTCGGCTGGCGCACCCAGGGTCCTGGCCGCGGCGACGTTCCTGGCGGATATCGGGCAAAACGTGGCCGGCGACCGGTTGGCGGTCGGTGCGTTGATCCCGGCCGGCCTGGATCCGCACACGTTTCAGCCGACCCCGCAAGATGTAGCCCGCGTCGCCGACAGCCAAGTGCTGATCGTCAATGGCGCCGGGTTGGAGGAGTGGTTGGAGGAGATCCTGAACAACGCGGGCGGTCAACGGACCACCATCGAGGCATCGGCAGGATTGACAAGCCGTCAGGTGGCCGAAGACGCGCACGATGAGGGCGAGGAAGCCCACAGCGAAGACGAACACGGCCACGCAGAAGGGGATCCCCACTTCTGGCTGGACCCGATCCATGTGATCAAATACGCTGAAAACATCCGCGATGGGCTCAGCCAGGCCGACCCGGCCGGGCAAGACGTCTACGCGCGCAACACCGAAGCGTATACCGGCAAGCTGCGCGAACTGGACGCGTGGATCGTGGAGCAGGTCGGGCAGATCCCGGCCGAGCGGCGGCTGTTGGTGACCAACCACGAGAGCTTCGGTTACTTTGCCGACCGCTACGGCTTTCGCGTCGTCGGCACGGTGATCCCTGGCGTCAGCACCGGCGCGTCCCCTTCGGCCCAGCAACTCGCGGCCTTGGTGGACCAACTGAAAGCGACTGCCGCGCCGGCCATCTTCCTGGAGCTGGGCGCCAACCCGCAACTGGCGAACCAATTGGCCCAGGAGACCGGCGTCAAGGTCGTGACCGGCCTCTACACCCACTCGGTGGCCAGCACCGATGCCAACGCACCGACCTATATTGAGATGATGCGGTATAATGTACGGAAGATCGTAGACGCGCTGAGGTAGGGGTGGGTTCTAACCACAACGTGTTATGATCAGCGGAATCGAGCCTTTAGGCGGTTTGGCACTCAGCCAGAGAGACCGGCTAAAGCCTCGACTCCAGTTTGCCATCATGTTTAAGCTGGGATCATTCCGCCCGACCGATTTGAAGCCAGGAACCGATGACACTTCGTTCTCTCATCCGTAAACCGGAAGCTCACCGCCCCGATGCGCCGGTCGTCGAATTCCGCAACGTCACGATCGGCTACGATGGCGACCAACCCGCGCTGCAGGACGCTTCGTTTGCTCTGACGCGCGGGGAACGGGTCGCGATCGTTGGCCCCAACGGCGCGGGCAAGAGCACACTGCTCAAGGCCATCGCCGGCATCTTGCCCCCATCCGCCGGTACGGTGGACGTCTACGGCGCGGGCGCGGGCGGACACATCTGCATCGGCTATGTGCCGCAGCGCTCGCAGGTGGACTGGAACTTCCCCGTCACCGTGGCCGATGTGGTGCTGATGGGCCGCGTGGCGCGTATGGGGTTGTTCCGCCATCCCGGCCGCAACGACCGCCGCCTGGTGGCCGAGAGCCTGGCCCAGGTGGAGATGGCCGGGCTGGCAGGCCGGCAGATCGGCGAGCTTTCGGGCGGGCAGCAGCAACGCGTCTTCATCGCCCGCGCCCTGGCCCAAGAGGCCGAGCTGCTGCTGATGGACGAGCCGCTCACCGGGCTGGATGTGCCCTCGCAGGAGGCCATCTTCAATATCCTCGACCTGCTGCGGGCGCGCGGGCTGACGGTGCTGGTTTCCACCCATGACCTGCAGCTGGCCGCCGAGCGGTTCGACCGGCTCATGCTGCTGCGCCGCCGGATCATCGGCTTCGGCGCCGCGGCCGAGGTGTTGACCCCGACGAACCTGCGCCTGGCCTACGGCTCGCACATGACGATGATTGATGCGGCCGAAGGGCTGTTCGCGCTCAGCGACACCTGCTGCGAAGGCGATGAGGAGCACCACCATGCTTGAGTGGTTGATGGCGCCGCTGCAATATCAGTTCATGGTGCGCGGCCTGCTGGCCGCGGTCACCGTCGGCGTCGTGTGTGGCGTGTTGGGCGCCTACGTGGTGCTGCGTGGCATGGCGTTTTTCGGTGATGCGCTGGCGCACGCCATCCTACCGGGGGTGGCCGTCGCCTACCTGATCAACGGCGGCGCGCAGGGGTCGCTGTTCATCGGCGCGCTGGTGGCCGGGATCGCCACCGCGTTGGGCATCGGCGCCATCAGCAGGAGCGGGCAGATCCGGGAAGACACGGCCATCGGCGTGCTGTTCGCGGCCATGTTCGCGCTGGGGGTCGCGCTGATCTCCACCGTGCGCAACTTCAGCGTGGACCTGACTCACTTCATGTTCGGCAACGTGCTGGGGGTGTCACCGGCCGACCTGCGGCTGACCGCGGGCTTCGGCGGGGTCGTCGTGCTGCTGGTAATCGCGTTTTACAAAGAGTTCCTGGTGATCTCCTTTGACCCGGTGCTGGCGGCCATCTTGCGCCTGCCCGCCCAATTCTTCCGCTACCTGCTGTTGGTCATGCTGGCCGTCACCATCGTGATCGCGCTGCAAACGGTCGGTGTCGGGCTGATGGTGGCCATGCTGATCACCCCGGCCGCGGCCGCGTCGCTGCTCACTCGCCGCCTGCCGGTGATGATGGCGCTGGCCGCGACCATCGGCGCGCTTTCCGGCGTGGTCGGCATCTACCTATCGTACTACGTCAACGTAGCATCGGGCGCGGCCGTGGTGCTGGTGTGTACCGCGTTTTTCCTGCTGGCACTGTTCTTCGCGCCGGGGCGTGGGGTGGTGTGGCGTTGGGTCCAACACCTGGCGGCACAGCGGTGAAGATGGCGCTGAATTGCCCTTGACATTATCAAAAATCAAGGCTAAAATGGATTCCATGATTACAACTGTAACCCAGAAGAACATGATCACCATACCGGCCGATGTGGCACGGCGTTTCGGCATCAAGCCGGGGTATCGTCTTGACTGGCAGCCGGTGAAAGACAAGGACGAGATCATCGTTCGGGTCATCCCTGACCGAGGTGAATTGGCGCGGCGTTTACTGGGGGCTGGACGACGCTTCTCGCCTGAGCGCGACGCAGTAGCAGAATTGGTCGCCGAACGTGCTGCAGAGGGCTGAACGCATGCGCTACCTCTTGGACACATCTGCCCTACTCGCACATTACCGCAAAGAACCTGGGGGAGAAGCCGTCCAGGCATTGTTCGAAGCCAAAGAAACAGAACTACTCATGGCCAGCATATCGCTGACTGAATTCGGTCGTCGGTTGCGTGAATTGGGCGCTAACGAAACTACGATAAAAGCAGCGCTGCTGGACTACCAACTTCTGTGCAACGAAATCGCGCCAGTAGATGTCAACGTTGCCCGAACGGCATTTGAGATCGGCTGTCTAACCCCTCATCGGTTGCCTTTAGCAGACGCCTTGATTACCGCAGCAGCGCATAACCGGACGGCCATCCTGGTTCATCGCGATGAGCATATGTGCTCGATACCCTCTACGGTGGTGCAGCAATATGACCTGGCGGATGGCTCTGACTGATCAAGACAGTGCCGCCAACCAGATATCACCCATGACACCTGTGGAAAGTCATACGAGTCATGCACCCACCACCTGACCCCACCCCGCCCGAAGATCCCTTCGA
>DAOUAT010000541.1:0-2890 GCA_034433275.1 Anaerolineae bacterium | reverse complement strand
CCGCACCTCGGCCTCGTGGGTGAGCCGGGCCACCAGCCGCTCGCCGCGGCGGACGACGGTGCGCGCGATCTCCAGCGTCGCGCCGCTCACGCTGTCGCCGGGCACGATGAACGCCTTGGGCATCTCGACGCCTGCGCCCAGCGCGTCGGTCGTCTGCTCCAGCCAGGCCAGGCGATCGGCTGCGAGCCAGGGCGGCCGGGTGGCCGTTTCGGGCAGGGTGGCCAGGTCAGCCATCATGTTGTACAGGTCGCGCTGCACGGCCAGGATCACCCCCTGCACACGTGGGTCCTGCGCCTGAGCGCGCGCCAGACCCAGGAAGGCTGATGCTTCGTCCACAGTGCCATAGGCTTCGGGTCGCAGCGCGTATTTGGGCACCCGTTCGCGGCCTAACACGCCGGTGAAGCCGTCGTCACCTGTGCCGGTGTACCATTTGCTGTCCATGTCACCTCTGTGGATGGGCGAATGGCGAATGACGAATGGGCCTCTTCGAGATTCGCTGATTCGCTCTATCTGACCCCAACGCCGAAATCGTAGACCAGCCGGCCGCCCAGCCAGCCTTCGATCGCCACCAACAGCACGATCGACGCCAGCAGCGCCAGGTAGCCCCAACGCGCAGACGCCGCGCCCGTTTGCAAGCGCTTGTTCCGCAGCGGCCAATAGAGCGCCAGGCCGGCGGCGATCAACAGCGCGATGCCGGCGGTGATGTGCTGGTTGAGCACGGCGACCACGGCCGCGTCCTGCGGCGCGCGCGCCTGGTCAACCAGGCCCGTGACGACGGCTGCCAGCACTCCCAGCCACCCCAGCAGCAGGCTGATCTGCCCGTAGCCCCACCAGCGCTCCTCCCGGCGCACCAGGCCCAGGGCCAGGAACAGCACGCCGGTCAGCGTGAGCGCGACGGGAAAGTGAACCACGCGCGGATGGAGGGGCAGGAGGGCGTCAAACATATCGGCGGCTCCGTTCAATCGAAGACAGCGACGGGCATCATCCCGCTCCCGCCATAGCGCGCGGTCATGAGGCGCTCGGCGAAGTGCTTGCCGCGCGGCATGCCACCATTGCGCATCTCAAACGCGACGCGCGGTGCGTTGTAGAACACGCGGCGGTGCTCCACCTGCCACGCGCGGCCATCCCAGGTCAGGATGGTGTACGCCGCGCGGGGATCGCCGTCCATGGGCAGGCCAGCGCTGGAGACGTTCACCAAGAGGCGGTCGCGCCAGGGCCGGGTGAAGGGGATATGGACGTGCCCGAACGCCATGACGTCCCAATCCCGGGTTGTGACCGAGTCCACCAGCAGCTCGTCCAGTTCGCGCTCCGGCGTATTTGGGGTGATGGCGCGATCCATGTCCAGCGGGTTGGCGTGGACGATGAAGAGATCGCGCCCCGGCGCGGGTGAAATGCGGTGCGAAAAGGGGAGGCTCGCCAGGTAGGCAACCCGAGCAGCGCCCAACTGCGCTTGCATCCAGGTCATGTGATTGACGTATCGGTCCTCGTTCTTGCCGAGCGGGACATCGTCTAGCGACTGCGCGAAAAAGGCGTCGGTGTTGCCTCGGATCACGACGCCCCCCAGGGCTTGCACCCGGTCTACGACTTCCGCCGGCCAGGGGCCGGCCCACACCAGGTCTCCAGCCACAACGATTTGATCGAAGGGGCCGCGGCCGGCCATGTCGGCCAGCACCGCGTCCAGGGCGACGGCGTTGCCGTGGATGTCGGACAGCAGCGCGATGCGCATCTTTGCGTATCCCCCTTGTGCTGTGATCAATCTCAGGCGCGAATAAACGCGGCCCCGATCGCGTTCGGGCCGGCATGGGCGGCAAAGGCCGGGCCGGCTTCGGCCACCATGACATCGTTAACGTGCTTGTTCGTCAACGCAGCGATGCGGCCGGCGAGCTCGGAAGCAGCCTCGCACCCGCGCGTATACGCGGCCGCCAGCGCTTCCACAGGCAGCCGCTCGCGGATCTCGTCCTCCAGCCGCTGAAGCGCGCCGCGCGTTGAGCGAGCGATCGACACCAGCCGGAACTCGCCGTTGCACATCTCCAGCACCGGCTTCACGCGTAGCGTGCGGGCCAGGCGGTCAACCAGCGGGATGATGCGATCCAGCCGGCCGCCGCGGCGCACCCACTCCAGCGTGTCCAGCACGAATAGGATGGAGGTGCGGGTCCGCAGGTTCTCCACCATGCCCTGGATGAATTCGGCGCTGCGGCCGGCCAGCGCCTCTTTGGCGGCGGCCAGCACCTGCAGGCCCATGCCCAGCGAGAAGGAACCGGTGTCTACGACGCGCACCTTGTCGCCGAAATCCTCCGAGGCCAGCCAGGCCGCGTTGAAGGTGCCGCTGTGCTTGCCGGGCAACGTCAAGCACACAACGTCGTGGCCGGCATCCACCAGCTTCTGGAAAGCTCGATAGAACGTGCCCGGCGCGGGCGATGAGGTGCCCGGCGCCTCCGCTGAGGCTGTGGCGCGCTGCCAGAACGCGTCGCTGGTCAAGGTATCGCTGGAAATGGACTCCTGGCCGAAGCGCACGAAAACCGGGATGATGGTGATGTTGTAGCGCTCGGTCAGTTCGGACGGCAGATCGCACCCGCTATCTGCCACAATGCGCACGCTATTCATGGCGCCTCCATGTGAAACGGTAGACCGGTATTTGACGAGAAGAACGATAGCGTTGACGATTGTGGGTATCACATGGAACGCAGCCGGAAAAGCCTTGCGTTTCGCCCCGCTCGCGCCGTTATCATACCTCCATTATACCATCATGCGCCGTAAGCGCAATCACAGCAGGGCGATCTCAGGAATTCCAAATGCATAACTGAGCGATCTGAGTTAGAATGATCGTGTTACCCACCGACACAAGAGAGGAGGGCCTGATGGCGGCAGGGATACTATCATTCGATCGCTT
>DAOUAT010000540.1:0-13487 GCA_034433275.1 Anaerolineae bacterium | reverse complement strand
ACTCAACTCGGCGCAGCGGCTGGTGGAAACCTACGGCTCCCAGATCGAGCAGATGCAGCGCGAATATCAAAGCCTGCTGGACGCCCGCCTGAAGCTGGAAGCCAAGCTGACCACGATCCGGCAGGAGCGCCAGGAGCTGGAGGCGCTGCTGGAGCTGGCCAAGGCGAAAGAGATCACCGCCAAGACCATCAAGTCGCTGGACGACCTGTCCGGTGCGGGCGACGCCGACGTGGCGCGCATTGCCGACTCCATCCGCAGCCGGCTGGATCGCGCCTCGGCCGAGAGCGAGATGCGGGCCGCGACCCTCGACAAGCAGATGGACGACGTGTTGGGCCGCAGCGAGCTCGATGGCCAGCTGGCCGCGCGCAAGGCGCGCTTGGGCCTGGGCAGAAGTGGGTAAGGACAGGGGGCAGGAGTCAGGGGACAGGGGTCAGGAATCAGGAGTCAGGCGTCAGTCTGTCCCCAGTTCCCAATCTCCAGTCCCCTGGATCGGAGGTTCCAATGACGTCTCTCTTGGAGAAGATTCAGACCCTCATCTCGGCCGACCTCAATCAGCTGGTGGATAGTGCGACGCGGGCCAGCGAGCCGGCGATGTTTCGCCAGCACCTCCGCGACTTACAGCAGCTGCAGGAGCAATTGACCGACCAGATGCTCAACCTGCGCGCGCAGATCACCCAGATGCGGCGGAAGAGCGACGAGCAGCAGGCCGTGGTCACCAAACAAGATCTAGAGGTTGACCAACTGTTGCAAACGGGCCAGGAAGGGGACGCGCTGGCCGCGCAAGAGCGGCTCAACCAGAATCGGCTGCTCGCCAGCCAAATGCTGGAAAAGGTCGAGCGGCTGGAAGCGGCCTACGAGAAGCTGGCCGAAACCAAGGCGCAACTGGACACCCGCCTGCTGGTCTTGCGCCAGAGCGAGCCGGAAGTCGAAGGGCTCGCCAGCGCCAGGAAGGGCGCAGCCGCTGCCGAAGCCGCGAATCAGCGGCTGGAGGATATGGCGGGCGCCGGCGATGCCGACGTGGATCGGGTCGTCAACTCCATCCGCAACCGCCTGGACGTCGCGGAGGCGCAACTATCGGCCCTGGAGCAAAGCGCGTTGGCCCGCGGCGAAACCCCAGACGTGCTCAAACGTAAAGAATTAGAGGCACAATTGGAAGCGCGGAAAGCGCGCTTGGGGTTGTAGACTGGTAGATTGGTAGATGGGTAGACCAATTTACCCCTTTACCAATTTACCAATCTACCAACAAGGAGCAGCAGCACATGAACCTCGCACCCATCATCGCTACGCTGGCCGCTGGCGTGATCGCCATCGCGCTGGCGATCTATTTCTTCGTTGCCGCGGCGCGCGGCGGCCGGCGGACCCAGGCCATCTTCTTCCTGATCATCGGCATCGTGTTGCTGCTGGTGTCGGCCGGGCTGGGGTGGCAACGGTTTAATCCGGCCAACAGCGCGCAGCCGTTGGTGGCGACCCCGCGCGGACCCGTGCAGGTGCGCGTGTTGACCGCGCTGCCGGTGGAGCCGTGGGTGCGCGAGGCGGCCAAGCGCTTTAACGAGAGCAACCCGCGCCAGGACGGCCAGTCGGTTGAGGTGCAGGTGGTCGCCATGGACGGCCTGTCCGCCCTGGGCAAGTTCGACCGCGACGACTTCGGCACGCTGGCCGGCGGCACGCGTGAGGGCCTGACGTCCGCGGAGCTGCAGCGGCTGAGCACCACCTTCCCCACCGTCTGGATCCCGGACAGCCGCTACCTGGTGGAGCTGGCCAACGCGTCCTACAAGGAGCGCTTGGGCCGCGATGTCTTCCTGACCGACGGCGAATACCGCGCCCGGCCCATCGCCATCTCTCTGTTCGTCTGGGGCATCTACCAGAGCCGCGCCGATGTGTTGGCGCAAAAGTACGGCGAGATCACCTGGCAGAGCGTACACGACGCGGCCATCGCCAAAGGTGGCTGGCCCGAGCTGGGCGGCGATGCCAAGTGGGGCTTCTTCAAGCTGGTGGTGCCCAACCCGCGACGCAACGTCGGCGGCCTGGCCGCGATGATCGCTGCAGCCGGCGAGTATTACGACCGCGTCAACATCTCCACCGAGGACGTAACCAAACCGGAATTCCAGCAGTGGCTCAAAGAGCTGATGGGCTCCCTCACCGACGTGAGCGGCGCCAGCGCCTATACCGCGGAAGATTTCGCCCTGTTCGGCTACTCGGCCGGCGACGGCGGCCAACTGCTGGAGAGCGACCTGCTCAACAATATGGAAGGCATCCGTACGCGCTGGTCCGACCCGCTGGTCATTCGCTATCCCCAGTACGTCACGTGGTTCGATTTCCCGTACACCATCTGGGTGGGGCCGGAGACCACCGCGGCCGAAAAGAACGCGGCGTTGCAGTTCCAGCAGTTCCTGCTGACGGCCGATATCCAACGCCTGGCCGTGCAGAGCGGCCTGCGGCCGGTCAACACCGAGGTGGACATCACCCAGGGCCAAAACCTGTTCACCCAGTGGCAAACCCAGGGCGTGGAGACCGTGGTCCCGCGCACGACGCGCATGGCTTCGCCCAGCCGCGATGTGCTGCTGGCGCTGTTGCGCTGGTTCGACCTGAACGTGGGGCGGTAGTTGAATGTTGGAGGTTAGAGATGGGAAGTTGGAGGTTGGAGGTTAGACGCGCTTCCAACTTCCAACATCTAGCATCGAACCTCCAACGAAAGGATCACGCGATGAAGAAAAACCCTGGCCGAAACGCTGCGATCATCGTCGTCATTGGAGCCGCCCTGCTTCTGTGCGTCATTACAGCGTTCGCCCTGATCCTGCTCTCAGATCAACAGGCCACCAGCCAACCGTCGGCCGCGCCGGCCGTGTCTGATGCGCGCAACGCGACCGTGACGCTGGCCTATTCCCCGGAGAAGGCGTCGCTGATCAAGGGTCTGGCTGACAAGTTCAACGCCACCAAGCAGCGCACCCCCGATCGCCAGACCATGCAGATCGCACTGGTGGAGCTAACCTCCGAAGAGATGGTGAACCAGGTGCTGGCCGGCGAGCCGGCGTTCCAGGCCCTCACCCCCGACTCCTCGCTGTGGCTGGATCAGCTCAACCGGCGCTGGGCGCAGGCCCAGGCGACCGGCCAGCAGCCCGGCGCCATCGCCCCGCGCATCACCGGCGAGGCCGTGCGCTATGCGATCAGCCCCATCGTCATCGCCGCGTGGGAGAGCGTGGCCCGTGACCTGGGCTGGCCCGACCGGCCCGTGGGCTGGACCACGCTGCAAACTAAAGCGCAGGGGGACAGCAACTTCCGCTGGAGTCACCCGAGCACCGCGTATGCCAGCGGCCTGCTGGCCACCCTGGCCGAGTTCTACGCCGGCGCGGGGGTTCAGCGCGGCCTGACCGTGGAAATGGCGCAAGACCCCAAAACGGTCGAGTTCGTGGCGGCCATCGAGAAGACGGTGAAGTTCTACGGCGAGGCCGAGCTGGCCGTGATCCAGCGCGTGGTGCAGGATGGCCCGAAGTCGCTGGACGCCTTCATCGTCTCCGAGCAGCTCGTGGTGGCGTTCAACACCGGCGTCTTCGGCAAGCCGCCGGCGCGCCTGGTGGCCCTTTACCCGGCCGAGGGCACCCTCTGGGCCGATCACCCCCTGGCGCTGCTGGAGGCCCCGGAGATCACCGCCAACCAACGCCGGACCTTCCAGGCGTTTCGTGAATTCCTGGCCACCGCCGAGAGCCAGACCGCGATCCTGCGCGCGGGCTACCGGCCGGCCGACCTGAGCATCCCGCTGGGCAGCCCTGGCTCGCCGCTAGTGGCGGCCAACGGCGTAGACCCGGCCCAGCCGCAAACCACCCTGCAACTACCGACCCCTGATGTGGTGCAGGTGGTGCAGAACGTGTGGGCGCTGACCAAGCGCAAGACCAACGTCATCCTGGTGGTGGACACCTCCGGCTCGATGGCGGGCGACAAACTGGCCAACGCCCAGGCCGCCTTGCGCACCTTCCTGGCTCAGATCCCGACGGATCAGGAACGCGTGGGGTTGGTGGAGTTCAACAGCGGCGTGTCCAACATCATCGAGTTGGATACCTTGGGGGCCAACCGCGCGGCGCTGACCGGGGCTGTGGACAGCTTGCAGGCCAATGGCAACACCGCGCTGCTGGATGCCGTGCGCACCGCCTACGTCCGCCTGCAGCGCCAGGCCGATCCCGACCGGATCAACGCGATCGTGGCGATGACCGACGGCAAAGAAAACGCGTCGTCCATCTCGGTGAATCAGCTCACGCGCGAGATCCGTGCCGGCAATGAACAGATCCAGGTCGTCATCTTTGCCATCGCCTACGGCCGCGACGCCGACTACAACATGCTGCGTGCGATCGCTGAAGCCAGCGGCGGCCAGGTGCGCGAAGGCAACACGGAGACGATTCGCGAGTTGTATAAAATCCTATCGAGTTACTTCTAAGCCATGGCCGAAGACTCCATCCGCGACCGCATCGAACAAGAAGCCCAGAAGGCGCTGCTGAAAAACGCCGTCTTCCGCCTGGAAAGCGCGTTGATGGTGGGCGGCAGCATCCTGGCCAGCGTCTTCCTGCCCAACGTCATCTCGTGGCTGCCGTGGTGGTTGTGGCCCATCGTCGGCGTGGTCGGCGAGGCTGCCATCATCTGGTCTAGCCTGACCGACAAGAACGAGCAGCAGAAAGTGGTCGAGTCGTTGTTCCGCGAGAAGTACAACGTCAACGGCATTCGCGATCGTTCTCTGCGCGGCAAACTGGCCGAGGCCGAGCAGTATCGCCTGCGCATCCAGCAGGTCGTTGACCAGCAGCGCACCGGCATCTTGCGGGATCGCATGAAGAGCACCACTGCCCAGGTCTATGACTGGGTGGCCAACATGGTGGCGCTGGCGCGGCGGCTGGATACGTTTCGCATGGACCCGCTGATCCGTCGCGACCTGGACACGGTGCCGAAGGAGATTAAACAGCTCGAGGCGCGGCTGAACCTGGAGCGCGACGGCCGGGTGCGCCAGCAGATGACGACCACGCTGGAGTCCACCCGGCGGCAGCACGAGACGCTGCTGGAGCTGTCGGGCCGCATGCAGCGCGCCGACCTGCAACTGGATCATTCCTTGTCGGCTCTCGGCACCGTCTACTCGCAGCTCCTGTTGATCGGCAGCAAGGACGTGGACTCGGATCGCGCCGACCGCCTGCGCGACGACATCCGCGGCGAAGTGCTGGCGCTGCAAGACCTGGTGGAGTCGCTGAACGAGGTCTACGCCGGCGGCCCGGCAGCCGCCGAAGAAGAGGCGGTGTTGGCGCGCGCACGGCGGCAGCAGCAGGCAGGGAGAGGATCGTGAAAGCTAAAGCAATCGCCCGGCGCTGCAAACACGCCTTGGCGCGCCACTACAAAAATCAGTTTCAGGGCTTGGTGCTTTATGGCTCGGTTGCGAGGGAGCAGGCCAGGCCCGATAGCGATATTGACCTGTTGGTCCTGTTGGCCAGACCTTTCGATCACTCCCGTGAACTGCGCGAGATAGTTGATGTTCTCTATCCGATCCAACTGGAGTCGGATCAAGCCATCTCAGCCCTCCCGGCGGCCGTGGATGAATTTGAGAGAGGCGCCTGGTTGTTATACAGGAACGCGCGCAAAGACGGGATCTACGTATGACCTCAGATGCCTCGATTGAGATCACTCGCGTCAGTGATTTGCTAGGAGAAATCCATGAAGAAGTCCTCTCTTTGGATAGTTTCGAGCCTTATCGCGGTCTTGCTGCTTGTCGCCTGTAGTGGCGGCGCGCCGACCAAGGGCGAGGTGATCGTCTACGTGGCCGGGCCGCTGTCCGGCTTCCAGGCCAACACCGGGCAGACCGTGGCCGGCGGCGTGCGCCTGATGGCCGAGCAGCTCAACCGCGCCGGCGGACTGCTGGGCTACAAGGTGAAGGTGATCGCCCTGGATGACGAGGCGGACTCGGACGTGGCGGTCTCCGTGGCCGAGCAGATCAAGGACGCCGTCGCCCGGGGGGACAAAGTCCTCGGCGTCATCGGCCACCCCAACTCGGGCCAGACCGCGGCCGCCATGGACATCTACAAAGACCTGCAGATCATCGTGATCACGCCGACCGCGTCGGAGGTGGCGCTGACTCAGCAGGGCTATCGCAACTTCTTCCGGGTGAACGCGGCCAACGACCTGCAAGCCAAAACCGGGGCTGAATACCTGGTAAATAAGCTGGGAGCCAAAAAGGTGGCGGTGCTGTTCAACGACGACGCCTACGGCATTGACCTGGGCAAGCTGGTGGCGCAAGACCTGAAAGCACTGGGCGCCGAGGTGGCCTACACAGCCCAGGTGGCGGTGGAGCAGAACCGGTTCGCTGACGAGGTTGCCAAGATCAAGGCTGCGGGCGTGGATGCGGTCTACTACGCCGGCTACGAAGTCGAATGCCCCTACCTGCGCGCCGACCTGCGCGATGCCGGCCTGGCCGGGCTGACCTTCATGGCCTCCGATGGCTGTTTCCTGGCCGCCACGATTGATAACTCCGACGGCGCGGCCGAGGGGATGTACGTCACCGGCTTTGCCCCCAGCCCCAAGACCGCGGTGGACCAGACCTGGGTGCAAGCGTACCAGGCCGTGGAGTATCGCAACCCGGACACCTACTCGATCAACGGCTACAGCGCCATGCAGGTGCTGGCCGAAGGTGTGAAGAAGGCCGGCGACCTGAGCGCAGCCAAGGTGTCTGACGCGATCCGCAAGCTGGACGTCAAGACCCCGCTGGGCGCGGTGCAGTTCCAGGACAACGGTGATCTGCGGACAGCGCAGATCTATATCTTCCAGGTCAAAGGCGGCCAGTTCGCCCAGGTCGCGCCGTGACAGACACATAGAAACCAGGTTTCTCGCAGAAACCTGGTTTCTATAGCAAAAGGAGGCATCCGTGAAAACACGTTCCGACGGCGCCATGCTCATCGCGATCTACCATTTCATCAGCGGGTTTCTCAGCCTGCTGGGCATGTGCGGATTGTTCAGCATGCCGCTTATTGTCGGGTTGACGGCCGGGGCTAGCCGCGATCCGGGCGCGGGCGAAGCGACGGCCATTACTGCTGTGATCGGCTTGCTAATGGGCGGTCTGTTCCTGCTCATCACCATCGCCAATTGGGTTATCGGCTGGGGGCTGTGGCGGGGACAGGATTGGGCGCGCATCGGCGCCATCGGCCTGGCGTTCTTCCGCCTGCTGAACATCCCGTTGGGCACCATCATCGGCGGCTTGATCATCTGGTATCTGCTGCGCGAGGAGACAAAAGCGGAATTTGCGGCTTGAGGTAGGGGCGATCCCTTGCGGTCGCCCACGCGGGCAGGGTTCGGCGTGAGCTCAGCCCAACGGGGCGCGGTCGCGCCTTTGCCGTAGACCCCTCCCGGACACCGCCGGGAGGGGTTGGCTTTTCCTGGGTCGGTGCGTTATAATCGCACCAAACCATTTTTGAACATATCGGGCAAGGAGTCACCGTAGAGGCATGAGCCACCCAACGCATACCATCCTGGCGATCTTCGCCCACCCCGACGATGAGATCGGCGTGGGCTCCACCCTGGCGCACTACAGCGATGCCGGCATTCGCACCGTGCTGGTCTGTGCGACGCGCGGCGAGGCTGCCACCATCTTCTGCGAGGACTGCGCCACGCGCGAAACCCTGCCCCAGGTGCGCACGGCCGAACTGGAGTGCGCGTGCGATCACCTGGGCATCAGCGAGCTGCGCTGGCTCGACTGGCCCGATGGCGACATCGGCAACCTGCCGCGGGTCGAGGCCGTGGGCCAGATCGTGCAGCTCATCCGCGGAATTCAGCCGGATGTCATCCTGACCCACCCGGAGCACGGCCTCTACCCCCACCCCGATCACCTGGCCGTGTGGGAAATCGTGCGCGAGGCATTCGATGCGGCCGCCGACGCGGCGCGTTATCCCGCGAACGGGCCGGCCTGGGCGGCTGGCCGGCTCTTCACCCGCGCTCTGCCGCAGAGCATCTTCGAGCGCGCGCCGGGGCTGGCCGAGTTCCGGGTCGAGCTCAACGGCCAGCAGTTGCCGTTTTACGGCACGCCCGATGCCGAGATTGATGTGGTGATGCGGGTGGCGGACTGGGTGCCGCGGCGCATGGCCGCGTGGGACTGCCACCGTTCGCAGCACAACCCCAAGGGCTTCTCGTCCACCATGCCCGACGGTGTGCGCGAGGAGATGGCGGCCAACGAGCACTATATCCTGGCCGCCGCGCGCGCGCCGCTGCCCGAGGGCGTACACGACGATTTGTTGGCCGGCCTGGAAGAAGAGGAAAGCGAGCCAGAGGTTTCCTCGGCTGTGATCGCGGCCTTGCGCGGCGAACTGGCGCGCCATCGGGCCACCAGCGATCTGTGCGCCGACTATCTGATCAACCAGGCCGATGCCAGGTTCGCTCAACTGGTGCGGCGCCTGGCTGACGGCGAGCACGAGGTGATTCATCGCCTTTCGCGCGCGCTGCGCGATGCCGGCGAGGCGGCCGGCGGGATCGAGGCGGATGCGCGGCTGCGGCAGGCCGGCCGGCGGCGCGAGTCCACGCCCCAGCGCATCGCCTTCCTGCGCAGCCTGACCGAAGAAGCCGTATCCCGTTTCCAGGCACAGCAAATGGCCGCGCCGCAGCAAAAGCCCTTGTGGGAAGAGCTGATCGCGCTGGCGCAGGGGCAGGCGACCGCTGTGGCAGACTTCGCGGCGTAGCCGCGCATACCGCGCCATCTTCGAGTGAAGACGCAAGTGCGGTCAACGGTCGGCGGTCAAAGGTCTCAGAGTATGCAGGAAGGAGTACGGACTGCATCCCCGATTTCACGCTCCCGCTCCGGCGGCGCGAGGCGGGGGTGGCCGTGCCCCTGAATGCCCTGCTGCACGATGTCTATGACCACGCCGGCTACGATCTGCGGCTTGACTACCACGCCGATCCAGAGCCGCCGCTGGAAGGGGATGATGCGACCTGGGCAGCGGCCCTGCTCCAGGCGGCAGGGCTGCGGGAACCTCAATAGGGGGCACTTGTGCAACCACCTGACTTTACCGAAACCTCAGCCAGGCTGCCGGCCCTGTTCGTGGGCCACGGCAGCCCCATGAACGCGATCGAGGACAACGAGTTCAGCCGGGCGTGGGCGGAAGTTGGCCGCTCGCTGCCGCGGCCGCAGGCGATCCTGTGCATCTCGGCGCACTGGGAGACGCGCGGCGTCCAGGTCACCGCGATGCCGACGCCCAGGACGATCCACGACTTCTACGGCTTCCCCGATGCGCTTTATCGGCAGCAGTATCCTGCGCCAGGGTCGCCTGAGTTGGCGCGGTTGGTGCAGGAGATCGCCCCGCTCCCGGTCGGCCTCGATGACAGTTGGGGGCTGGACCACGGCGCCTGGTCGGTCTTGCTCAGGATGTTCCCGCAGGTGGACATCCCGGTCGTTCAACTGAGCCTGGACGTGGGGCTGACCCCGGCGCAGCACTATGCGTTGGGCCGGGCGCTGCGGCCGTTGCGGCGCCGTGGTGTGATGATCATCGGCAGCGGGAACATGGTTCACAACCTGCGGATCATGTGCTGGGAGGATCGCGCCTACGAATGGGCGACCGAATTCGACGCGACGCTCCAACAGCTCATCCTGACGGGCGATCACCAGGCGCTGGCCGATTACGGCCGGTTCGGCCGGGTTGCCAGCCTGGCCATTCCCACCAACGAGCACTACCTGCCGCTGCTCTACACCCTGGCGGCGCAAGAAGATGGCGAAAACGTCCGCTTCTTTGCCGAGCGGGTCACCTACTGCGCCATCTCCATGCGCTCGCTGAGGATCGGGTAGCCGATGGCCGTTGTCGAGGTGAACGGGACGCATCTGGCGTACCGCGACGCCGGCCGGGGGCCCGCCGTGCTCTTCGTCCACGGCAGCCTCGACGACCTGCGCTCCTGGCGCTATCAGATGGCGCCGTTCGCCGTGCATTACCGGGCGATCGCCTACAGCCGGCGCTATCATCACCCCAACCCCTGGGCCGGTGACGGCAGCGACTATTCGGCCGGGCTGCACGCGGCCGACCTGGCAGCCGTGATCCGCGGCCTGGGCCTGGCGCCGGTCCACCTGATCACATCCTCTTACGGCGGCAACATCGCGCTCTATCTGACCGCGCAGCAGCCGGAGTTGGTGCGCAGCGTGGTGTTGTGCGAGCCGCCGCTGCTGCCGTGGCTGGCAGAAATCGAGGGTGGCCCCGCGCTGTGGGACGCGTTCGTCCAGGGGACCTGGCTCCCGGCCCGCCGTGCGTTCGAGGCCGGTGACCTGGAAGCCGGCGCCCGCGCGTTCCTGGACGGCGTCATGGGCCGGCCGACCCTCGACCATCTGCCGCCCGGCGCCCGCGCCATGATCATGGACAACGCGCCCGAGATGCGGGCCGAGACGCTGGCGAACAACTACTTCCCGCCCTTCACCTGCGCGGATGCGGCGCGCATCGAGCAGCCGGTCCTGCTGCTGAAAAGCGAGCTCGGCCCGCGCGTGTTTCACCTGATCATAGATGCCCTGTGCCGCTGCCTGCCCCGCGCCGAGTGCGGCCTCATCCCCGGCGCGTCGCACGCGATGCACGTGGGGAACCCCGAGGCGTTCAACGAAATCGTGCTCGAATTTCTGGCGCAGCACTGAGCCTGGCAGCTTTCTGGCATCTGCTGACTGACCCACGTCATGGCAATGTCCCCCATATTCTGCTACTATCACCCTTGATCAATCCAGCCAGCACACCAATTTGCCAATCTACCAACTTACCAACGGAGGTAAGCCCGTGATCGAAACCCCACCCCTTGTCGTCCGCATGCTTTCCGGTGATGAAGCTGTAGCACGCGGCGCGTGGGAAGCCGGCGTGGCCGTGGCCTCAGCCTATCCCGGCACCCCTTCCACCGAGATCCTCGAAGAATTCGCCCGCTTCCCCAACGTCTATGCCGAGTGGGCCACCAACGAAAAGGTGGCCGTGGATGTCGCGGTCGGCGCGGCCTATGCGGGGGTGCGCGCCCTGGCCACGATGAAGCACGTCGGCCTGAACGTCGCGGCCGACTCCTTCATGTATGCGTCCATGACCGGCATCGAGGCCGGCCTGGTGATCGTCACCGCCGACGACCCGGCCATGCACTCCAGCCAGAACGAGCAAGACAACCGCACCTTCGCCAAATTCGCCCGCGTGCCGTGCCTGGAACCAGCCGACAGCCAGGAGGCTAAAGACTTCACCGTGGCCGCGTTCGCATTGAGCGAGCAGTTCGACACGCCGGTGCTGCTGCGCCTGACCACCCGCGTGTGCCACTCGACGAGCGCGGTTGAATTAACGAATCAGCGCATCAGCGAATCGGCGAATGGCGAATGGGTGAATGGCGAATCCGCAATCCGCAATCCGCAATCGGCAATCCCCAAGTTTCCCCGCAATCCCGCCAAATACGTCATGGTCCCCGGCAACGCGGTCAAGCGCCACCCCGTCATCGAGGCGCGCATCCTGGCCGTGGCCGAGTTCGCCGAGTCCTACCCGCTCAACCGGGTCGAGCTGGGCGACCGGAGCCTGGGCATCATCACCTGCGGCGTGGCCTACCAGTACGCCAAAGAGGTCTTTCCTACGGCGTCAGTGCTGAAGCTGGGCATGACCTGGCCCCTGCCCCCAAAGCTGATCCGCGACTTCGCGGCTTCGGTGGATCGGCTGATCGTGATCGAGGAGCTGGACCCGTTTATCGAGGAAGCGGTCAAGCTGATGGGCATCGCCTGTGAGGGCAAGCGCATCTTCCCGATCACCGGTGAGTTCGACCCGCGCGTGGTGCGCGAGAGCGCCATTAACGCGGGGCTGCTCCCCGGCGACCTGCACGTGGCTCTGACAGGTGTGGACGTGGGCCAGCTCCCGGCCCGGCCCCCCGTCCTCTGCCCCGGCTGCCCGCACCGCAGCGCGTTCTACGTGCTCAACAAGCTCAAAGTGCCGGTGAACGGCGACATCGGCTGTTACACCCTGGGCCTGATCCCGCCGCTGAGCGCGATCCACACTTGCGGCTGCATGGGCGCGGGCATCGCGGTGGCGCACGGCGCGGCCAAGGCCGGCAGCCCGGAGCGCCACGTGGCCGTGATCGGCGACTCAACCTTCTTCCACACCGGCATCCCTGCGCTGGCGAACGTGGTCTACAACCAAAGCCCGATCGTCACCATCATCATGGACAACCGCGTCACCGGCATGACCGGCCACCAGGAGAACCCCGGCACCGGCCACACCCTGCAGGGCAAGCCGGCCCCGCGCATCGAACTGGAGCCGCTGGTGCGCGCCCTGGGCGTGCGGCACGTCAAGACCGTGCCCGCGTTCCATGTGGATGAGATCGAGAAGACTCTCAAGGAATATCTCAAGCTCGACGAGCCTTCGGTGCTCATCACCGAAGAGGAGTGCGCGCTGCTGCCCTCGGCCCGTAAGCGCTGGGTGCCGCTGGAGGTGCTCGACAACTGCAACGGCTGCACCCTCTGCTTCCGCATCGGCTGCCCGGCCATCCTGAAGAGCGAGGAGCTGGACGAGAAAACCCAACGGCCCAAAGCGTTGATTGATGCCTCGCTGTGCACCGGCTGCGAGGTCTGCGCGCAGGTGTGTCCGCGAGAGGCGATTACCTTTCGCGCCACGGTGGCTGTTGCTGGATGAACGACGAAGGACGAACGACGGACGACGAAAGCTCAAAGCTCGGCCATTCTTCGTCATTCGTCATTAGTCCACTCTGGAGAACGCAATGAATAACACCCTCAACTTCCTCCTCGCCGGCGTGGGCGGGCAGGGGACCATTCTGGCCAGCGATGTGCTGGTGAACGTGGGCCTGGCGGCGGGCTACCAGGCCAAGCAGGCTGAGGTACACGGCATGTCGCAGCGCGGCGGCAGCGTCACCAGCTTCGTGCGGTGGGGCCGGGTCGTCTACTCGCCGCTGGTGGGCGCGGGCGAGGTGGACGTCTACCTGGCGTTCGAGAAAGCGGAGGCGCTGCGCAACCTGGGCCAGCTCCGGCCCGGCGCGCTGGCGGTGATCAACCTGCAAGAGATCAAGCCCGTCACCGTCACCTCCGGCGGCCAGCCCTATCCCGACGACGGCCGGCTGCGGGCGGCTGTGGCGCAGGTTACGGACAACGCGGTCTACGTGGATGGCGAGCGCATCGCCACTGAGCTGGGCAACGTGCGCGCGGCCAACGTCGTGCTGTTGGGCGCGCTCTCCGCGTTGATCGAACAGGCCGGCCTCGCGCTGGAGCTCACGCCGGAGGTCTGGCTGAAGGTGATCGAGGGCCGCGTGCCGGCGAAGTATGTGGAACTGAATCGCAAGGCGTTTCAGGCGGGACGGGAGGCAATCTGACCCGGATTGCCTCGGAAACGAGTGGCGGAACAGCAAGCCCTCAGAGACCACGCGTGGTCTCTGAGGGCTTGCTGTCTAATGTTTGTCTAACTCTGGACGGCGGCTTACTGCGCAGTGAAGGGGCGGGTGGTACATTTTGTCTCAATTCATCCATCTGCGGGGGAACAAGAACTATGACCTTATCG
>DAOUAT010000539.1:0-4322 GCA_034433275.1 Anaerolineae bacterium | reverse complement strand
GTAGGGCACGCGGCCCCCCTACTTGCGCTTGGGCTTCTCGCCCGGCATGCGCATCCGGCCCAGGAGCAGCTCGCGCATGGAGCGTCCCATGGTGGGTATCTCTGTTGTTGCGGTCTCGTCCCAGACGCCGCGCTCGTAGGCCGAGACCCACCGTCGGCCCGCGACCAACCCTTCCTCCAGCCGGGCTGCCAGATCCTCTTCTTGCCCCGCCTGCAACTGCGTCTGCCAGGCGCCCAGCTCGACCATCACCGCCTCGATCCAGCGGAGCAGCGGCTCACGATTGGCGATCAGCCCAGCCGCGGCGTCTTTGCCGGTGCGAGCCATCACCTGGGTGCCCGCGAAAAACTGCGTTCCGGCCAGCTTGCGCATGTCCTGCCAGCTCGCGCTGTGGCTGGTCGCGGCCAGCAGCGCGCCGGCCAGCACCACGGGCAGATGCTCCACCGCGGCCGCCATGCCATCGTGCTCCACCGGATCGAGAAAGAACGGCTGCGCGCCCAACGCTTCCACCAAGTCGGCGGCCAGGTGCACGGCCCCATCCTGGGTGGTCGTGTCAGCGGTCAGGCAAAAGAGCTTGCGCTCGAACAGGTCAGCGCGGGCGGCTTCGTTGCCTTCGGGGTCGGCCAGAACGATGGGGTGGCCGCCCACGAAGTGGACACCCGGGGGCAACAGTTCGGCCGCCCAGGCCATCACCGGCGTCTTGACCTCTGCGGTGTCGAGGATCACGCAGCCGGGCTTCAAGTCCTGGGCGATGTACTTCAGGGTGTCTCGGATCTCGGCGGCCGGCAGCGCCAGCAGCACACGATCGGCGCCGCTCACCGCGCCGACCAGGTTCCAGTCGGTGCGGCCGACCGCGCCTAGCTTCTTCGCTTGCCCCGCGGCGCCCGGATCGCGATCGTGGCCCACCACGGTCACCTTGTCCTGGTAACGCCGCAGCGCCAGCCCGGCCGAGGCGCCGATCAGCCCCAGGCCCACGATGGTCACTTGTAGTTTGTCGGTCATGTTCGTCTCTTTCAGTTGTCGTCATCGGCCGCTTGCAGCGCGGCCAGCAAGTCGTCAGCCCGGGCGTTCAGGGGTTGGAAACCCCCGCCTGAAGGTGAGAAGCCCCTGCGGGGGCTATCCGTCAGCGGCTGAGGCCGCTTCTCACTATCAGACAGTGACTTCGAGTCACTGTCCTGGTGCCGCTGGATCAGCAGCGCGGCCAGTGGGTCGCAGCCCGCGGCGGCCGCCAAGTCAGCCCCGGCTGCGGGGTGATTGGCGTGCGCCCAGAACGGGTAGCGCAGATCCGATTGGGCGGGCTGCGGCAACGCGGCCCACGCATGGAGGATCTGCGGCCGGAACGCTTTCAGCAGCACGATGGCGACCCGGTGCAGTAGCGTCAGGCCGGCGGCGGCCTTGGCCGCATCGTGCAGCAGCGCGGCCTGCAGGAGGGCCGGCTCAGCGTGGCCCGCGGCCCGCAGCGTCCGCAGCACCGCCAGGCTGTGATGCTGGTCGTTGCGCGGCATGGCGAGGAACAGCGAACGAGCAGTTTCGGGCAGGACCGCACACGCTTCGGACCGTTCGGCAGCGGTCAATGGCGCCAGGGAAGCGGCCAACGCCCGAAAGAACTGGCGGACGCGGTAGGCCGCACGCCGCAGGAGATTCCCGCTCACCCCATCCCCAACAGCGCACGCGTCAGCGCCGTGATGCCGGCGCCCAGGAAGCGGCCCAGGATGTCGAGCCGGGGCGAAATGTAACCGATGAGAAACAGCCCCAACAGGATCATCGGGCCGTATACCTGCAGCGGTTGTAGCGCCCGTGCCGCCTGCTCGCCCACCAACCCGCGCAGCACACTGTTGCCATCCAGCGGCGCCAGCGGGATCAGGTTGAACAGGAACAGCGCCACGTTGACGGCCACGAACATCCAGAAGAACTGGAGCACACTGAAGGACAGCCCCTGCAGCAGCCCCAGCCGCCACGGTACGGCCACCAGTGCGGCCATCAGCAGATTGCTGGCCGGCCCCGCGGCCGAGACGAGCGCGTGCCCCACCCGCGGCCCGAAGCGCAGCCGCCACGGGTTCACCGGCACCGGCCTGGCCCAGCCGATGAAGCTCACCAGGATCAACAAGGAGCCGACCGGGTCCAGGTGCGCCAGGGGATTGAGCGTCAGCCGGCCCTGCCGCGCGGCCGTGTCATCGCCCAGGCGGTAGGCCACATACGCGTGCGCGGCCTCATGGATCGGGAAGCCGACCAGGAGGATGACGAGTTTGGCGAGTAGTGAAGGGAGATCGAAGAAATCGAACAAGAGTAGATCCTTCCGCATATACCCCATCTCGTCGTTCACCGAGTCGGGTTTTGAGCAGGCATCGTGGCACTTCAAACCTTTGGCGGATGCCATCCCACACTGACCCATAACCTGCGTGCCCGAATTGTGATGGGATTGTTCACCTTCAGGGCCTCTACAGTTGCCCGTCCGATGGGTGTCTGCCCGGTGATCATTGTGCCATCTTCGCTCCACGCAAAGTGATCGGTCCACTGTTGCTGTCTGGGGTTATATAGAGGCACACGGTCTTCACTTACCGGGTCAATCGCCTCGATCTGATCGGCCTTGTACGCGTTACACTGCGGGCAAGCCCGACACAGATTGGCCTGAGCCGTCACGCCGCGTCGAGAAAGGGGAATGACATGGTCCACTTCGAGAGGGACGCCGGTGACACGCTCCGACGATGCGCAATACTCGCACCGATCCCCCAGAGTGTGCAGCCAACGTCGAAGCGACAAAGGGATGCTGCGCAGATTCACTGACTCAACTCATCGTAATCCGGCAGCGTGTAGCCGCGCTGGGACAGGATAGCGAAGGCTTCCGCCCGGCGCAACAGCGACCGCTGATACTCTACCAGTAGTTGCTGCCGCTCCTTTTCCTCGGCTTCTGTGAGCGGGCGACTGTCCTCCAGTGAACTCAGTTCACTCATGCGCGCCTGTTGCGTCTTGCCGAACGTCGGGCGAAGCACATCTCGCAAGCCGGCATCACTCAACCACCGCAGCCCGGCCAACTCATCCGCCAGCGGCTGAGGCAGATCGGGGGCAGGCGGCAAGGCGGCGGTGAGCGCTGAAGCCAGAGTCTCTGGGACAGAGCGGCGTGTTGCTCTAGCCAGCCGCTCGATCCGCTGGTATAACGGTGCTGGAACCGGAACCGCGACAGTTGAGATCGTCATCATCTATCTCCCGCAATACAAGCACATGTTCAGCCGCCAAGTCGGGCTTACGCGATACGCCACTGCTGATACGCCACACACCCATGGACTAGTATACGATGCGCACGAACCCCTGTCAAACCCGTGCGCGCAACCCGCCCATCAACTTACCTTCTGAACCTTGGTTGTGCTATCATCATGCCATGAGCCGCCGCACCCTCGATCTCAGCACCCTGCCCTGGCAGTTCGGCGCCGTCGCGCGCCAGCCGTTCACCGCGCAGCCGGCCGATGACCGCGCGGCCGTGGCCGAGTGGCTGCCCGCACGCGTGCCCGGCGACGTGCGCGCGGACCTGATCGCGGCCGGCCGCATCCCGCCCCTGGACACGCCGGAGGGCATCGTCGCGGGCGCGTGGGTGGATGACCACGATTGGTGGTATCGCGTGACGCTGCCGGTGGCGTTGGCCGATGACGAGATGGCCGTGCTGGAAGCGGAGGGCATTGACTTCTACAGCGCCATCTGGCTGGATGATCACCTGCTCAGCACGCACGCGGGCATGTTCAGCCGGCAGACAGCTGTTTTGACGCCCGCGCTGCACGCACGCGGCCCCCACGAGCTGGCGATCCGCATCTGGGGCGCGGGTGCGCTGCCGCGCCAAGCCAACCCGCCCTGGCGCCGGGCGATCCGCTCCCTGTTGGGCAAGGTCAGCCCCGCGGCCGAATATTTCCCCGACCGGCTGCTGACCCCCAAGGCGCAGTTCAGCTTCGGGTGGGACTTTGCCCCGCGGGTGCTCAGCACGGGCATCTGGGACGAGATCCGGCTGGTGCTCGTGCGGGGGGCGTATGTCGAGGATCTGTGGGTGGAGGCGGAGCCGGCCGGCGAGGGGGAGATGGGGCGAGGGGGAGAAGGGGAGGCGCGGCCGGCGCGATTCCACGTGCAGGCGAGCTTGAGGCGCTGGCGGGCTGGGCCGTTGCGGGCGGAGATCGAGGTGACCGACCTAACCCCCCAGCCCCCTTCCCTCGCAGGGAAGGGGGAGTTAAGTTCCCCTCCCCTCGCAGGGAAGGGGGAGTTAAGTTTCCCTCCCCTCACAGGGAAGGAAGAGTTAAGTTACCCTCCCCTCGCAGGGAAGGAAGAGTTAAGTTACCCTCCCCTCG
>DAOUAT010000538.1:0-18487 GCA_034433275.1 Anaerolineae bacterium | reverse complement strand
CATCGAGGTGCATGGTTGCCGGCGCATTGCCTTCCTGCGCGGGCCGGCAGGCAACGAGGACAGCGCCTGGCGCGAAAAGGGCTACGCGGAGTCATTGGCCACGCACGGCATCCCCTACAACCCGGAGCTGATCGGCGAAGGCAACTTCCAGGCGGAAGACGCCCGTCGGAGCGTTGCCGATTGGCTGCGGGACGGCCTCCGGTTCGACGCCATCTTTGCGGGGGACGACGACGGGGCAACCGGCGCGTTGATGGCGCTGCGCCATGCCGGCAGAAGCGTGCCGGGCGACGTGGCGGTGGCCGGCTTCGACGACGTGCCGTACGCCTCGGCGCTGACCCCGCCCCTGACCACCGTTCGCGTGCCACTGGAGACCGTCGGCCTGTTGGCAGGCCAGCGGCTGGTGTCGCTCATCCAGACCGGCACGGCGGAGCTGCACACGCTCCTGCCCAACGAGCTGGTGATCCGGCAGTCGTGTGGGTGTTGGTAAAAATACTTTGAGAGGAGGTGGTTTACGTTCGCGATAGGCTGGCTTGGCGGGACGTTTCCCGCCTGATCGTTTTGCTGTTGAGCAGATAACCCATTTCATCACACTCAAAGGAGAGATTGCAATGCGTAAGTCCTATACCCTGCCTGCCCTGTTGGTAGTCCTGGCGCTGATCCTCGGCGCCTGCGCAACGCCGACGCCGCAAACGGTCGTACAAACCGTCGAAGTCGAAAAGAAGGTCATCGAGGTCCAGACCCAGGTCGTGACGAAAGTCGAGACCCAGGTCGTCGAGAAGCTCGTGACGCCGACGCCGGAACCGGCCAAGCCCGTTGACGCCAACACGCTGCCCCGCAACGAGACGTTGTACTCTAACGGTCAGCAGTGGAGCGCTGTCGTTGGCTGGAATCCATACTCCAACAGCAACAACAACGCCATGGCGATCGCCCAGAACGACAACGCGCGCGTCATCATGTTCGAAACCCCGTACCTCTACAACATGCTTGACGGCCAGCAGTACCCGCTACTGGCGGACGGCGACTATGCCTGGAACGCTGCGCGCACCGAGATCACCTTCAAGATCAAGGCGGCCGCCAAGTGGAGCGACGGCACCCCAGTGACCGCGAAGGATGTTGCCTACACCTGGGCGGCCGCGGCCAAATATAACACCCCGCTCTATGCATCCAATTCAGAATTCGTTGAGACCATCGAGGCCAAGGATGCCCAGACGGTGGTCGTGAAGGCCAAGCTCGGCGCGGATGGCAAAGCGGTCAATCCCCTCCAGGTTCAGGCGTACTTGAGCACCAACTATGTCGTCCAGAAGGCCTGGACGGAGAAGCTGGAAGCGCGCGCGGGCGGGGATGCCACCAAGTTCTTGGCGGATACCGCTGAGGACGTCGTCTACTCCGGCCCCTACGGCAAGTTCTTCTCCGATGACACCAAGGTCGTCTATGTGCGCAACGACAACTACTGGGGCAAGGATCCCAGCATGTGGGGCAAGCTGCCCGCGCCGAAGTACCTGGCGCACGCGATCTACAAGGACAACGCGGCTGGCTCCGTGGCCCTGGCGCAGGGCGAAGTGGATGTCAGCCAGCAGTTCAACTCCAACGTCCAGGTCTTGTGGGAAAGCTACGGCCTGCCCATCTCCACCTATCTGCCCGAGCCGCCCTATGGCATCGGCGCCAGCCTCCCGACCGCGTTCTACAACCTGAAGTCCCCCGGCCTGGACCAGGTTGCGGTGCGCAAAGCCATCGCGATGGCCGTGGACTATCCGACCATCATCGCGAACGCCATGACCAACCAGTCGGCCACCTTCGACCAGGTGCCGCGTTCGCTGATGAACCCGACCCCCGGCGAGCAGGCCATGTACGATCACGAGGCCGTCAAGGACCTGCAGTGGGCCGGCAACGACATCGAGGGCGCCAACAAGCTGCTCGACGACGCCGGGATCAAAGACACCAACGGCGATGGCTGGCGCGAGTACAACGGCCAGAAGCTCAGCTACGTGGCCACCTGCCCCAACGGCTGGTCCGACTGGCAGGCTGCGATTGAGATCGTGGCTGCCGCCGGCAAGAAGATCGGTATTGACATCACGACCAACTACCCCGAATGGGGCGTGTATCAGACCGTCGTCACCAAGTCGGATTCGCCGCTGCCTGCCGGCTACGACATCTTCATGATGTGGAGCGACGGCGCCGGCCCGACCCAGCCGTGGGGCCGCATCCGCAAGCTGCTGAGCTCCGAGTTCGTCGGCATGTCCAGCAACTGGAACGGCAACTGGGGCCAGTACGCGAACCCCGAGGTGGACAAGCTGATCAAGGCCATCCCCGGCATGACCGACGAGGCCGAGCTGAAGGCAACCTACACCGAGCTGGTCAAGATCTACCTGACCGACGTGCCCTCCTTCACGCTGATGTACCGGCCGCAGAACTTCCATACGGTCAACGAGAGCGTCTGGACCGGCTTTCCGCACGAGGGTGATGGGACCAACCCGCCCGTCCCGCCGCTCAACCTGACCGACGGTTGGAGCATCGCAGGCCTCTATAACCTGACGCTGGTGAAGTAAACTCGATCTGACACAATCCGCCATGCTCTCATTCACCCTGAGGCATGGCGGATTGTGGTAGAATTAGAGTCGTTTCAAGAGGCTGGAATCGAGGCTTTAGCCGGTTGCTCGCTCTACGCGCCAAACCGCCTGATCCTACAGGAGGCTGCGCACAGGCTCGATCCCGTTGAATATGATATGTTCCTGGTAGCGGGTCAGTTCCCCGAAAACCTGTTGCGGCGTAAGTCTAGTAAAGGAATCTCCTCCCCCGCATAGCCATCACAGGAGGTGTCACGTTGAAAGGGTACCGCAAGTATTTCCTCAACAAACTGGGCTGGTTTGCGATCACCTTCGTTTTCGCCTTCCTGTTGAATTTTCTCCTGCCGCGGCTGATGCCCGGCGATCCTGTGGCAGCCATCGTCGCGCGGCAGGCCCAGGGCATGAGCAATGCGACCGGGGTGCAGGCGATCTATCAGCAGTACACGGAGCTGTTCGGCACCAACCGGCCCTTGCTCGAGCAGTTCTTCATCTATGTCCGAAATGTGCTGCGGGGTGATTTCGGCTTCTCGTTCAGCCAGTATCCCAGAACGGTCACCGACGTGATCGGGGCGTCCATCTGGTGGACCATTGCGCTGCAGTTCCCCGCGATCATCGTGGGCTGGCTCATCGGCAACACCCTCGGCGCGCTGGCAGCCTACATCAAAGGCGGCTTCGACAAAGTCCTGATGCCGGTCTCCATTTTCGTCAGCAACTTCCCGGCTTTCGGGATGGCGATCATCTTGCTGGTGATTTTCGCGGTCCGCCTGAAATGGTTCCCCACCTCGGGCGGCTATGCCTTCGATATGATCCCCAGCGCCAGCTGGAAGTTCATCGGGTCGGCGATCGTCCACTATCAATTGCCGTTCTGGTCCATCGTGCTGATCGCGATCGGCGGCCAGGCCATCGGCATGCGCGCCATGTCCATCTATGAGCTCAACGCAGACTACGTGAAATACAGCCGGTTCATGGGGATCCAGGATCGTAAGATCGTTGGTTACGTGTTCCGCAACGCCATGCTGCCCCAGATCACTGGCCTGGCGTTGTCCATCGCCACCATGGTCAGCGGCGCGCTGATCGCGGAGATCATCTTCTCCTACCCCGGCCTTGGCACCACCATGCTGAGCGCCGTCATGGGGCAGGATTACCCGCTGATCTCATTCGCAACGTTAATCATCACCGTGATGGTGTTGATTGCGACCTTCGTCCTTGAAATCCTATACGGCTTCATTGACCCGCGCATCAAGGCGACGCAGGCGGATTAGGGAGGGATGCTGCTATGGGACATACGCTCCGACAGGTTTTCCACTCCGGGAAATTCGTGGTAGGGTTCTCCATCTTCATGGCGATCCTGCTGATCGTGCTCATTTATCCGTTGCTCATCCCGCATCCGCCGCTGCAGATCATCGGCCAGGGCACCTTTTTCCCACCCGGGATCTACGTGAGCACATACGATGCCATCAATGCCCCCACAACCTACACGCTGAACCTGGATGACGCCGCGGCCCGGCGCGTGGCCAGCAAGCTAAAAGCAGAGGATCGTCTGGCTATCAAGGAATGGCTCGTGGCGTTTGGCATCCCGGCCGATGAGATTGACGTCGAGGATACCCCCCAGTTGTTGGGCCAGTGGACGGGCAATTACGATCCCAGGGCGAGCATCCCCGGCATGACCAATGCCAGGCGCAACTACTATGCCCGGCTCAACACCTCGCTCCGTGGGTTGCTGTCCACCGAGGGCGCCATCATCGCGAAAAAGAACGACACGGGCGCCCTGGAGCAGAGCGCGATTGTCAAGCAGACGGACTATGTCAACGTCAGCCAGGTTGCGAATGTCCGGTATCTGCCGCTGGGCACCGACAACTTCGGCCGAGACGTGCTGACGCAGCTGGTGAAGGCGGCGGGGGTCTCGCTGCAGATCGGCCTCGTGGCGGGCCTCATCGCCACGCTGATCGGCTTGACCCTGGGGTTGGCGGCGGGCTATATCGGCGGCCTGACGGATGACCTGATCGTGTTCGTCACCAGTCTCTTCACCGTGATCCCCTCCTTGATATTGTTGATCCTGATCTCATTCAGCATTGGCCAGGACAAGCGCGGCCCGTTTGTCATCGCGACGGTGATCGGGTTGACCGCCTGGCCGTGGACCGCCCGGTCCGTGCGCGCGCAGGTCATCTCGCTGCGCAACCGCGATCATGTCAACCTGTCCAAGCTGTCCGGCCACTCGATCCCCCACATCATCCTGACCGACATCCTGCCTTACGTCGCTTCGTATGTGGTGATGGCGTTCATCCTGCAGATCTCCTCGGGCATCCTGGCCGAGGCCGGGTTATCCATCCTGGGGTTGGGGCCACGGACAACCGAAGTGCCGACCCTGGGGCTGATGATGAACTGGGCGAATATTTACCAGGCGCACATCCTGGGCAAATGGTGGGCGTATCTGCCGGTGCTCGTCACCATCGCGCTGATCACGTTCTCGATGAACCTGATGAACACGGGGCTCGACCAGATCTTCAACCCCGCGCTGCGAGATTAAGAAACCTGGTTTCTGCCGCCACGGAGGTTATTGCGCATGGGAAACGTTGTGCTGGAAGTCCGAGAACTCACCACCAAATACATCACTCGGTTCCAAGAAGATGTCTACGCCGTGGATCACGTCTCGCTGAAGATCGAAGAGGGAAAATTACTGGGCATCGCGGGCGAATCCGGCTGCGGCAAGTCAACCCTGGCCCTCAGCCTGATGGGCTATTACTTCCCGCCCTTGCACTACACCAGCGGCGAGATCATCATTGGCGGCCGTAGCATCTCCGGCATGAAGCCCGATGACGTGCGCAAATCCATCTTGGGCACGGAGATCGCCTACATCCCCCAGGCCGCGATGAACGCACTCAACCCCACCCGCAAGATCATCAACTTCATCGAAGACGTCATCCTGGCGCACGATCCGACCGAAAACAAGAAGTTCATCTACGACCTGGCCCGGGCCAGCTTCGAGACACTGGGGCTGCCGGCCGAAGTATTGCACAAGTACCCGGTCGAACTCTCCGGCGGCATGAAACAGCGCACGGTGATCGCCTGCTCGGTGATCCTGCGGCCCACGGTGCTGATCGCCGATGAGCCTTCCTCGGCGCTCGACGTCACCTCGCAGAAGATGGTCATCAAGATGCTCAAGGGGTTGATGGATACCGGTTTCATCAAAGCCATGATCTTCATCACCCACGAGCTCCCCCTGCTGTACAACGTCACCAATGATATCATGGTGATGTACGCCGGGCAGATCGTGGAGCAGGCCTCGGCCAAACAAGCCGTCTTTGACCCGCTCCATCCCTACTCCAAGGGCCTCATGGGTTCGATCATCGTGCCGGAAAGCGGCCTGCGCGACATCAAGCTGACGGCCATCCCCGGCGTGCCGCCAAACCTGAAGAAGCCGCCGGAGGGCTGCCGGTTCGCGGAACGCTGCAAATACGTCCGGCCCGATTGCAGGGTGACTGCCGTCGCGCTCTACGAAGCGGGGGATGGTCGCGCGTACCGTTGCATCCTGCCGGAAAAGGTGTTGAGGGAGGCCTATGAGCACGCCCACTAACAGAAGCCCATGCCTGAGCGGCACGGGCGTGACCAAGATCTTCGGGTTCGGCCGCACCAGGACCCTCGCCGTGGACCATGTGGATTTCGATTTCCACGAAGGCGAAGTCATCTCCATCGTGGGCGAATCGGGCAGCGGGAAAACGACCCTGGCCAAGATGCTGCTCGGGCTCATCACCCCCACCGAGGGCGAGATCTACTTCCAGGGGCAGAAGCGCGACATCAGCTCGCACAAAAAAAAGCAGGAATATTGGAAAAATATCCAGGCGATCTTCCAGGATCCATTCTCCTCGTACAACATCTTCAGCAAGATTGACACCGTGCTCCTGGACTGCATCCACATGCGCGGCGGCCGCAAGCTGCCGCGCGAGAAAAAGGTGGAGCTGATGACGGAGGCGTGCAGTTTCGTCAATCTGAAATTTGCCGAGCTGACCAACAAGTATCCGTTTGAGCTCTCCGGTGGGCAGATGCAGCGGCTGATGATCGCCCGCATCTTCCTGCTGAAACCCAAGATCCTGCTGGCCGACGAGCCTACCTCGATGATTGACGCCTGCTCCCGCGCGACCATCCTGGACTATCTGATGGATCTGCGCAACGAAGCCAGGATGACACTGATCTTCATCACCCACGACATCGGCCTGGCATACTACGTGTCGGACACCGTGTATATCATGGAGCGCGGGCGGTTTGTGGAAAGCGGCTCGGCCGATGCAGTGATCTTGCGGCCCAAGGAGCCATACACCCGGCGCTTGATCAACGACGTGCCGAAGATCTATGAGGAGTGGGATCTCTCAACGGTCTAGTCCGTTTCTTTCGCCGGGGTCTTGACACAGCACGCGGATTGTTGTATAGTGAAAGCGCTTTCAGAAGACGCTTTCCGGCCAGATCTATCCGTCCAGGGGCCAAAGGATGCCAGATATCTCGCCCAGCCGACCTGACCGGCGTCGCCCGACCCCCTCGGGCGCGGCGCAGCTCGCCATCTTCCCGATCTCCACCGCCGACCGTTCAGTCAGCCGCTCTGCACCTATCGCCGACCCGTGTCTGTCCCAGACGGCCGGCGCGTCCTTCGAAAGGAGGTGATTCGCTATCGAGTTGCAGCGACACAGCGGGACGCATCCCGCCTCACAGAGCTTTGTCCAAGACATATCTCACCCAATCACACCCAAAGGAGAGACTGCAATGCGTAAGTTGTATACCCTGCCCGCCCTGCTGGTGGTCCTCGCGCTGATCCTCAGCGCTTGTGCGACCCCCACACCGGCCCCGGCGCCGACCGAGGCCCCCAAGGCCCCGGCCCCGGCGCCGACCGAGGCCCCCAAGGCGCCGGAGCCGGCCGCCACCCCCGAACCGACGCCGACCCTGACCGCGGCCGAGCAGGCTGCCGTCAACGCCGCCGAGGCGGCCGCGAAGGCCGAGGCAGCTGCGAAGGCCGGCAAGATCCCGATCCGCTGGTACGTCGGCCTGGGCACCGGCACCGATGCGAACCAGGTCGCGATCGAACAGGCGGTCGTGGATGCCTTCAACGCCTCCCAGGGCAAGATCGTCGTGGTCCTGGAAGTCATCCCCTACGACAGCGCCAAGGACACCCTGGCCACCCAGATCTCCGCCGGCGCCGGCCCTGACATCATCGGTCCGGTGGGCTGGGGCGGCTCGAACGCCTTCTACGGCCAGTGGCTGGACCTGACCCCGCTGATCGCAGCGGACAAGTACGATCTGACGCAGTTCGACCCGGCCCTGGTCGAGATGTACCAGACCGAGGAAGGCCAGGTGGGCCTGCCGTTCGCCGTGTTCCCGGCCGCCGTTTTCTACAACACCAAGCTGTTCGATGAGGCCGGCCTGGACTACCTGCCCACCGAGTACGGGCAGAAGTACAAGATGCCCGACGGTACAGAGGTCGAGTGGAGCTGGGAGGCGCTGACCGAAATCGCCAAGCTGCTCACGGTGGACAAGAACGGCAACGACGCGACCTCCAAGGACTTCGACAAGACCCAGATCGTGCAATACGGTTATCACCCGGTCTGGTCCGGCAACCCGCCCTATGTCGGCACGTACTGGACCCCATCGGCGGTCTACACCGGCAGCAAGAAGGGCGCGTATAAGGCCGTGCTGCCCGAGCCCTGGAAGGCCGCCTGGAAGTGGTGGTACAACGGCATCTGGGGCGACCAGCCGTTCATCCCCAAGGGCGCCGTGAGCGGCAGCCCTGAGTTCAACAGCGGCAACACCTTCGTCAGCAACAAGATCGCGATGGCCGTCACGAACCTGTGGTACACCTGCTGCCTGGGCGACCTGGCGACGAACGGTGGCGAGTTCCAGTTCGGCACCCTGCCCTCCTACAACGGCGAGGTGCACGGCCGCGTCGACGCCGACACCTTCCGGATCTGGAAGGGCACCAAGCATCCGACCGAGGCCTTCGAAGTGCTGAAGTACCTCATCGGCCCCAAGGGCACAGAGGCCCTGGTCGTCGGCACCAAGGACACGCCCGGCGCGTACGGCGCCTTCCCTGCGCTGCCGCAATACCAGCAGCTCTTCATCGACGCCAAGTCCGCCCAGTACCCGTATGTCAATACCTGGGACACCATCATCGCCGGCAACGCCTACCCGGACGTGCCGAGCGCTGAAGGGTACATGCCCAACTGGAACGAGGCCTGGTCCCGCTTCAACACGATCTATGACCTGATGAACAACACCGAGGGCCTCGATCTCGACAAGGAGATCGCGACCCTGGAGGCCGACCTGACGGTCATCTTCAACAAGTAAGGGATGACGTCGCGACGGGGTGTCATGGCCGGCGGCGCCGACCATGACACCCCTTGTGAACCCAGACAAGGAGTGGACGCAAGATGCAAGAGCTCACCAGGCTGCCCAAGCTGCCCTCGATCGGCTCATTTCGCAACATGCCGCCCATGGCCAGGCAGGAGCTCAGGAACGGGCTCCTGTTCACGTCGCCCTGGCTCATCGGGTTCCTGGTCTTTACGCTCATTCCTATGCTGGCGACGCTGGCCTTCAGCTTCATGGATATCCGGATCACCGACGGCGTGCTGAGCCCCCCGAAGTTCGTGGGACTGAGCAACTACCGGACCCTCATGGGCGACGGCGCGGTGTGGAATCTGAGGCAGAGCGCGACCCCCGGCGCCCTATGGGTGACGATCCGCTTCGGGATCATCGCGCTGCCGGTGGGCATCCTGGCGCCGCTGGGGCTGGCGGTGCTGATGAACAGCAAGCACCTGAAGGGGCAGAACATCTTTCGCTCCTTGTTCTATATGCCCTACATCATCCCCTTCGTGGCCAGCGTCTTCCTGTGGGGCGGCGTCCTTAACCCCGAGACGGGTTGGGTCAACAAGGCGCTCCTCGCCCTGGGCATGCCCAAGGCCATGCTCCCAGGCTGGGCCAACGATATCCGCTGGGTCTATCCCACCTACGTCCTGATGGGCATCTGGGGGATCGGCAACGCCATGCTCACCATGCTGGCCGGCATGCAGGGGGTGCCGACCGACCTGTACGACTCCGCCAAGGTGGACGGCGCGAACGGGTGGCGCATCTTCTGGAACATCACCTTCCCGATGATCTCGCCCGTCATCTTCTACAACCTGACCCTCTCCATTGTGGGCCTGTTTCAGTACTTCCTGGTGCCACTTGTGGTCAACCAGGGAACCGGCCGGCCCGGCGGCGCCACCATGTTCTACAATCTTTACCTGTACAAGAACTTCTTCGTCAATATGAACATGTCCTACGGCTCGGCGCTCGCCTGGCTGCTCTTTGCCATCATCTTGCTTGTAACCATATTTCTGTTCTGGTCCGCGCGGTTTTGGGTGTACTACGCCAGCGACGCCCGCTAACGGCCGGCCTTTGCATGAGGACCCTGACAGCTGCTGAGCACATCAAGGAGGGCGCACCCTGTGCGTAGAGAGCTATGATTGCAGCAAGACGCTTACCCCTCAGAAGAAAGACCATCAGCGCCACTCTCACCACCTTGCTTGCCGCGGTGCTGCTGGCCGTCTTCCTGATGCCCTTCTTGTACATGATCTTCAGCTCGCTGAAGACGCAGTCGCAGATGTCGACGATGGGCGCGCCCATCTACCCGGCGGCGCGGCCGCAGTTCACGTATGGCGGCGAGAACACCGGCACGTTCACGTTCAAGGTGCTGCAGGCCAACGTCCTCCGGGATGTCACGATTGACATGAAGGACTTCGCGGGCAAAGCGCTGGATGTGTACAAGGTGCCGCTGCCGAGCGGCGAGACCAAGAACCTGGCGCTGGTGCGCGGGTTCAACAAGCAGGGTGTGTTTATGGACCCCGCCAACCCCGAACAGGATCCGATCCTGTGGGAAGGATCCTACCGGTCGCTCGACCGGCCCTGGGTATGGTCGCCGGCGTGGTCGAACTACACCGAGGTGTGGCGGACCATCAAATACCTGCGCCTGCTGTGGAACACCTTCTTCTATGCGGCCGCCACCACGATCGGCATCCTGTTCTCGTGTACGCTCGTGGCCTATGGCCTCTCACGTTTCCGTTTCCCCGGCCGCGATTTCCTGTTCGTGGTGCTGATCTCCACCATCTTCCTGCCGGCGGCCGTGACCGTGATCCCGACCTTCACCTTTTTCACCAAGATCGGCTGGGTCGGCACGTGGTTGCCGCTGATCGTGCCCTCTTTCTTCGGCAACGCCTACGACACCTTCCTGCTCCGGCAGTATTTCATGACCCTGCCGCGGGAGCTGGATGAGGCCGCGATGATTGACGGCGCCGGGCCGCTGCGCGTGCTCCTGTCGGTGATCCTCCCGCAGTCGTGGCCGGCCATCGTGGCGGTCTCGATCTTCCACATCGTATGGGCGTGGAACGACTATTTCGGCCCGTTGATCTACCTGTCCACCAAGATGGAAAGCCAGCCGATCTCCGTGGCGCTGGCCCGCTTCAACGGCATTTACGGCCAGCAGCCGCAGCTCATCCAGGCCGGCGCCTTGATGACCCTGGTGATCCCGCTGATCATCTTCTTCCTGGCCCAGCGGATCTTCGTCCAGGGCATCGTGATCACGGGTGTGGAGAAGTAAGGGCCTGAATAGGGCTGGCAGTGCTGCGTACACTGCCAGTCCTCATCGCGCGAAGGGCGCGCCCCTGACAGGAGGATCTTCGACCATGCGACGCACGCTGCTGGCCCTAGCGGCCGCCATCCTGCTTGCCGGATGCGCCCCGATCGCACCTGCGCCGGGTGTGACGCCCACGCCCGAGACGGCGGCGCTCCCGACTCCGGCCCCGACGCCCGCACCCGCGCCCCTGCCGGACGTCATCTTCGTTGATCCCGGCCGCGACCTCGGGCCGATCAGCAGGTACGTCTACGGCACCAACTACGGCCCGTGGCTGGGGCTGCGGCCGGAGACGCTGCGCCTCGCATACTACGGGGGCCTCACGATCATCCGCTGGCCGGGCGGCGAGTGGGGCGACAACAACGACATCACCCCCGCGCAGATCGACGCGTTCGTGGACCTGGCGCGCAAAATGGGCGCGGAGCCGTATATCCACGTGCGCTTCGTCGGCGGCACGCCCGAGAAAGCGGCCGAGGTCGTGCGGTACACGAACGTCGAAAAGGGCTACAACATCAAGTTCTGGTCCATCGGCAACGAGCCGAGCCTTTTCGAGCAGGGACACGGCGAGAGGAAGAAGTGGGACACGGCGGCCTTCAACCAGGAATGGCGCAGGTTCGCGGATGCGATGAAGGCCGTGGACCCGGCCATCCTGCTCCTGGGGCCTGAGACGCACCAGTTCACCGGCAACGCGGCCTGGGATCCCAAGGACAGCAAGGGGCTGGATTGGATGCGCGAGTTCCTGAAGGCCAACGGCGACAAGGTGGACATCGTCTCGTTCCACCGCTACCCCTTCCCCAACACCGCCGATCGGACCGCGGCGAAAGTCGCCGACCTGCGCAGGGACGCGGCCACCTGGAACGGCATCGTGCAAAACCTGCGGCGGATGATCCGGGAGGAAACGGGCCGGGATCTGCCGGTGGCCGTCACCGAGTTTAACTCGCACTATACCCCGGCGGTCGGCAGCGAAGGGGCGCTCGATTCCCACTATAACGCCATCTGGCTGGGGGATGTGCTGGGCCGGCTGATCACCGAGAAGGTGGAGGTGGTCACGCAGTTCTCACTGTCGGGCAGGTTCGGCCTGCTTGAAAGCTATAACCCGCGGCCCTCGTACTTCACCTACCAGCTCTACCAGCGCTTCGGCCAGGAGCTGGTCTACTCCGCGTCTGGCGTGCCGGATGTCTCCATCTATGCAGCGCGGCGCGCGGACGGCGCGCTGACGGTCATGCTGGTGAACCTGGGGGACGGCGAGGTCGCCGCGCCGCTGGCGATCCAGGGCGGCCCGCCCGCGGCGCAGGCGGAGGTGTATCTGCTGGATGAGGCGCACCGAGCCGAGCGAGTCGCGCCGCTGTCACTTTCGGCGGATACCAGGGTGACGCTGCCCGGCCGGTCCATGACGCTGCTGGTCAGCGGCGGACGGCCTGCGGCCGAGCGAGCAGGCTACGAGGCCACGGTCTGGGCGCCGTACTTTTCCGTGCTGGAGCAGATGACGCTGGAGGCCAACGCGGACCTGATCCGCGAGATCAACTTCATGTGGTACACGCTGCAGGCGGACGGGACCATCGTGGGCGTGGCCAGTCCGCAGGCGCTCCAGGCCGCCCGCGCGGCGCAGGTCCGCATCGTGCCCGCGATCCAGAACGGTGGCTTCGACCGCGAGCGCGTTGCGCGGCTCATCGCGGACCCGGCCCGCCGCGCGGCGCACGTCGCCGACATCGTGAAGCTGGTGCAGGATAACGGCTACGACGGCATTGATATTGACTATGAGAGCCTGTACGCAGAGGATCGCGAGCCGTTCAGCCTCTTCATCGAGGCGCTGGGCGCCGCGCTGCACGAGCAGGACAGGCTGCTCTCGGTGACCGTCCACGCCAAGACGAACGACCGCGGCGAGTGGGGCGGGACGGAAGCGCAGGACTGGGCGCGGCTGGGCAAGGCCGCCGACGAGTTCAAGATCATGACCTATGACTTCCACAGCGGCGGGAGCGAGGCCGGCAGCATCGCGCCGCTCGACTGGGTGAGCGACGTGCTGCGTTACGCGCAAATGATCGTGCCGCCGGAGAAGACCTACATGGGCGTGCCGTTCTACGGCTACGACTGGGCCGGCTCGGCCGGCCAGCCCCTCGACTGGCGCAAGGCCACCAAGACCGCCGGCCTGTACAGCAGCGTTGAGATCCAGCGGGATGCGTCCAACGAGGCGTGGTTCACCTACAGCGAGGGACGTCGCACCGTCTATTTCAACGATGCGCTCACGGTGAAGACCCGACTGGAGCGCATATTGGCCGACTATCCCGGCCTGGCCGGCATCGCCATCTGGTCGTTGGGCGGGGAGGATCCGGAGAACTGGCCGGCGATCAGGGCGGGGTTTGGGAAGTAACCTCAAAGGAGAAAACCATGAAAGTCGCGGTCTTCGGCGGCGGCTCCACCTACACGCCAGAATTGATCAAGGGCTTCCTCGACCGGGTCGAGAGCTTCCCACTGGCGGAGCTCTGGCTGGTCGACATCTCCCAGGAGCGCCTGGACATCGTGGGCGGCTTCGCGCAGCGCATCGTCGCCGCGCGGGGCAACCCGTTCCGGGTGGTGCTGACCACAAACCAGCGGGAGGCGGTCCACGGGGCCAGCTACGTCACCACGCAGCTGCGCGTGGGCGGCATGGCAGCCCGGCGGGACGACGAATACCTGGGCGAGCGGCACGGCCTCATCGGACAGGAGACGACCGGCGTCGGCGGCATGGCCAAGGCGCTGCGCACCATCCCGGTGATCCTGGGCATCGCCCGCGACATGGCCGAGCTGGCGCCCGCCGCGCCCCTGGTCAACTTCACCAACCCGGCCGGCCTGGTCACGGAAGCTCTCAACCGGTACATGCCCGGCGTGCCCGCGGCCGGCGTGTGCAACGTCGCCATCACGACCAAGATGCACATGGTCGAGGCGCTGGAACGGCAGACCGGCCGCGGCCTGGACCCGAACCGCGGCCACCTGGACACATTGGGCCTGAACCATCTCTCGTGGCATCGCGGGTTCACCTACGAGGGGGAGGACTTCTGGCCGCAGATCTTCGCCGGCTACCTGGCCGGGCTGCAGGCCGACCCGCACCCCGCGTTCGACCCCCGCACGGTCGAGGTGCTGGGGATGATCCCGAACTACTACCTGTCGTATTTCTACGATACCGCGCACAAGCTGGCGGAGCAGGCAGGCTGGCCGCCCTCCCGCGCCGAGCAGGTGATGGTGATCGAGGCGGCCCTGCTGCGGGAGTACGCGGATCCGGCCCGGTCGGAGCTGCCCGCGGACCTGATGAAGCGCGGCGGCGCGTACTACTCCACGCTGGCGACGCAGCTGCTGGCCGCGCACTTCAACGACTCGGGCGAAGCACACGTAGTCAATGTCGCCCATCGCGGCGCAGTCCCCGGCTGGCCCGGCGATTGGGTGCTGGAGATGCCGGCCCGCGTGTCGCGCGCCGGGTTCGAGCCGCTGCCGGCCGCGCCGCTGCCCCCCGCGTGTTTCGGGTTAGTGGCGGCCGTCAAAGCCTACGAGCTGCTGACCGTCGAGGCGGCGGTACACGGCGACCGCTCGGCCGCGTACCAGGCGCTGCTGGTCCACCCGCTCGGCCCGCCGGCCGGCCGGGTGCAGGCGGTGCTGGACGACATGCTGGAGACGAACCGGCAGCATTTGCCGCAGTTCCGATAAGGGCGCGCGCTGCGATGAAGGGGGTGTCATGACGGAGTACTTCCTGGGCGTGGACATCGGCGCCACGAAGAGCCACGCGTTGATTGCGGACGCCGCGGGCCGCGCGGCCGGCTTCGGCCAGGCCGGGCCAGGCAACCACGAGGTGGTGGGCTATGACGGCCTGATCGCCGTGCTCGGGGAGATCACGGCCGCGGCCCTGGCATCAGCAGGCATCGAGCGCCGGCAGATCAGGGGGGCCGGCTTCGGCGTCGCGGGCTACGACTGGCCCTCGGAGCGCGGCGACACCCTGGCCGCCATCGCCACCTTGGGCCTGGACGCGCCGGTCGAAGCGGTGAACGATGCGCTGATCGGGCTGCTGGCGGGGGCCGAGGCGGGCTGGGGCGTGGCGGTGGTGGCCGGCACCGGCAGCAACTGTTGGGGCTATGACCGGCGGAGGCGCGTGGCGCATCTGACCGGCCATGGCGAGGCTTTTGCCGAATACGGCGGCGCGGGAGACATTGTCGCCGCGGCCGTGCGCGCAATCGCGAAAGCCTGGTCGCGCCGCGGCCCCGAGACCGCGCTCACCGGCCTGCTGCTGAAGCACGCGGGCGCCACGACGGCCGCGGCCCTGCTGGAAGGGCTCAGCCAGGGCGGACTGTGGGTGGGCGCCGAAGCCGCGCCGCTCGTCTTCCAGGCCGCGGAGGCGGGCGATCCCGTGGCGGCCGAGATCATCCGCTGGATCGGGTGCGAGCTGGGAGGCATGGCCCTGGGCATCATCCGCCAGCTCGACCTGGCGCAGGAATCGTTCGAGGTCGTGCTGGTGGGCAGTGTTTTCAACGGCGGCGAGCGGCTGATCGGCCCCATGCGCGAGACGATCCGGGCCGAAGCCCCGGCCGCGCGGCTGGTGCGGCTCACTGCGCCGCCGGTGGTGGGCGCGGTGCTGCTAGGGATGCAGCAGGCCGGGCTGCCGGCGGCCGCGCTCCGTCCGGCGCTGGTGGCGTCCACGCGGTCCTTGCTGGTGGGATAGGGGGCAACAGGTATGCAGTACGGCCACTTCGACGACACGCACCGCGAATACGTCATCACGCGGCCCGACACCCCGCTGCCCTGGATCAATTACTTGGGCGACCGGGCCTACTTCGGGATCATTTCCAACACGGCCGGCGGCTATTCGTTTTACCGGGATGCGCGGCTGCGCCGCATCACCCGCTATCGCTACAACAACGCACCGTTCGACTGCGGCGGCCGGTATATTTATATCCGAGATAATGGTGCGTCATCTGGACTCGAGGCTTCAGCCGGTCTCTCACCCGCTACCCCCAGACCGCCTGAAGGCTCGACTCCAGTTAGGAACTCAGTCTCCTACTGGTCCCCTTCGTGGCAGCCCACGCGGACGCCACTGGACGAATACGTCTGCCGGCACGGCCTGGGCTACACAACCATCGGCTCGCTGCGCGCGGGCATCCGCGCGGAGACGACCTATTTCGTGACGCTGGGGCAGAACCTGGAGGTCTGGCGGCTGGTGGTGACCAACACGCGGGAAACGCCGGCCGACCTCAGCATTTTCTCGGCGGTCGAGTTCTGCCTGTGGGACGCGTGGGACGACGCGACTAACTTCCAGCGTAACTTCTCCACCGGGGAGGTCGAGGTCGCCGACGGGGTCATCTACCATAAGACCGAGTATCGAGAACGGCGAGAGCATTTTGCCTATTTCGCCTGCTCTGAGCCGTTAGTCGGCTTCGACACGCAGCGCGAGGCGTTCCTGGGGCCGTATCGGGGCTGGGATGCGCCGCTGACCGTGGAACGAGGGGCGTCGGCCAACTCGGTCGCACACGGCTGGGCGCCCATCGGCTCGCACCACGTGCGGCTGACCCTGGCGCCCGGCGCCAGCCAGACCGTGATCTTCGTCCTGGGCTACCACGAGAACCCACAGGATGCCAAGTTCGACCCGCCCGGCTCACAGACGATCAACAAGCAGGGCGTGCTGCCGCTCCTGCGCAAATACCTCGACCCCGGCGAAGTGGCCGCGGCGTTGGCTGAGCTCACTGCGCACTGGGACGCGCTGCTGGGCAAACACCAGGTGCAGACCCCCGACCCGCACACCGACCGCATGGTGAACATCTGGAACGCGTACCAGTGCATGGTCACGTTCAATATGTCGCGCTCGGCGTCGTTCTACGAGTCGGGCATCGGCCGCGGCATGGGCTTCCGCGACTCCAACCAGGACCTGCTCGGCTTCGTCCACATGATCCCGGCGCGCGCGCGCGAACGCATCCTGGACCTGGCCGCCACCCAGCTCCCCACCGGCGGCGCGTATCACCAGTACCAGCCGCTCACCAAGCGCGGCAACGACGCGGTCGGCTCCAACTTCAACGACGACCCGCTGTGGCTCGTCCTGGCCGTGGCCGCCTATCTGAAGGAGACCGGCGACCTGGGCATCCTGGCCGAACCCGCACCTTATGACAACCAGCCTGACTCCGAGGCCCCGCTCTACGAGCACCTGCAGCGCAGCATCCAGTACACGCTGGACCGCCTGGGCCCGCACGGCCTGCCGCTGATCGGCCGCGCGGACTGGAACGACTGCCTGAACCTCAACTGCTTCTCCGAGACGCCCGGCGAATCGTTCCAGACGACCACCAACCGGGAGGGCCAGGTCGCGGAGTCGGTGTTCATCGCGGGGCTGTTCGTGCTGGCCGCGCAGGAGATGGAGCGAATCAGCGAGTCAGCAAATCTCGAAGCAACAAATCAACGAATCTCGAACCCGACAATTCGCCATTCGCCATTCGCTGATGGGCCATCTTACTACCGGGAGCTTGCGGCGCAGATGGAGGCCGCGGTGCTGGCGCACGGCTGGGACGGGGCGTGGTTCCGGCGGGCGTATGACGCGTTCGGGGAACCGGTGGGCTCGGCCGCGTGCGCGGAGGGGCAAATCTTCATCGAGCCGCAGGGGATGTGCGTGCTGGCCGGGATCGGGTTGGCCGACGGCCGGGCGCAGCAGGCGTTGGACGCGGTGGCCGAGCGGCTGGCCACGCCCCACGGCATCGTGCTGCAGCAGCCGGCCTATTCACGCTACTACCTGCACCTGGGCGAGATCTCCACCTACCCGCCCGGCTACAAGGAGAACGCCGGCATCTTCTGCCACACCAACCCGTGGATCATGGCTGCGGAAGCGCGCCTGGGCCGCGGCGACCGGGCGCACGACTACTATCTGCGCATCAACCCATCGCAGCGTGAGGCGATCAGCGAAGTACACCGCTGCGAGCCTTATGTCTACGCCCAAATGATCGCGGGCCGCGATGCCCCGACCCACGGCGAAGCCAAGAACTCATGGCTGACCGGCACCGCGGCGTGGAACTACGTCGCCATCACCCAATGGATCCTGGGCATCCGGCCCGAGCACACCGGTTTGCGCGTCGCGCCGGTCATCCCGGCCGATTGGCCCGGCTTCAGCGCCACACGCGTTTTTCGGGGCGCGGTTTACCACATCAACGTTACGCGCCGCGGCCCCGGTAATGCGGTCAGCCTGACCGTGGACGGCCAGCCAGTGGCTGGCGACATCGTGCCCTTCCCGCCGGCCGGGCAGGTAGCGGTGGTAGTGGATATAGCGCTGGGCTGATGTGGC
>DAOUAT010000537.1:0-7713 GCA_034433275.1 Anaerolineae bacterium | reverse complement strand
AGCGCGCCGCCAAGGAAGGCTGATAGGGAGCGGGGGAGAGGGGGGGAGGGGGGGACACGGAGACGCGGGGATGCGGAGACGGGAGCTGTGGCACGCGAACGAAGAAAGTCCAGGCAGAGCAGGTAGGCCCCGAAGCCGCTCAGCACAAAGGATGAGAGCAGCAGCAGGTTGTACGCCGGTATCACGCCGAAAAGCGTCTGCAAAGGCACGCTGAGCAGGCCGTTCAGGATGGTGAGGGTGTAGAACGCCAGGTTGATGCCGATGGGCCAGAATTGCCAGTCCCCGTGGAAGGGATTTTGCGGCTGATCCACCAGCGCGTGCTCAACCCACCACAAGTTCCAGGCCAGCGCCGGATCGTCTATGCCGTCGCCGGGCGCGTGGGTGCTGAACTGGGCGGCCAGCGGCCAGGTGAGGATCAAGCTGAGGACCAGGTATGCCAGCAGTACCCATGCGTGCCTGCGCACCGAACGTCTCCTTCTGCACAGTATCAGGTTGGCGCCCATCATGCCACAGACGGCACGAATCAGCAAGGCTACACAGTCTTTGTGTTTTGACCGCGCTTGCGCTAAAATTGTTAGTTGGTACGTGAGACACACGATCTAACCTTTCTGGAGCAGGATATGGGCCACTATCAGGACACCCTGGAGTATATCTTCGGCTACGTTAACTATGAGAAAAAAGCTCGCTACCCCTACGACGCAGTCACCTTCGATCTGAGCCGCATGGAGGATCTGCTGGCGCGGCTGGGCCGGCCGCAAGACCGGTTCAAATGTGTCCATATCGCCGGCACCAAAGGCAAGGGTTCCACCTCCGCGATGGTGGAAGCGGTGCTGCGCACGGCCGGCTATCGCACCGGCCTGTATACCTCACCCCACCTGCACACCTTCCGCGAGCGCATCCGGCTGAACGGCGGGCTGATGAGCCGGGCCGAGCTGGTGGCGCTGCTGGACCGCTGCCGGCCAGCCATCGAGGCCACGCCGGGGATCACCGCGTTCGAGATCATGACCGCGCTCGCGTTCCAGTTCTTCGCCGAGCAGGGGGTGGAGTGGGCGGTGTTGGAGGTGGGCCTGGGCGGCCGGCTCGACGCGACCAACGTCGTTCACCCGGCCGTGTGCGGCATCACCTCCCTCAGCTACGACCATGTGGAGCTGCTGGGGCACACCCTCTCGCTGATCGCCTTCGAGAAAGCCGGCATCATCAAGCCGGGCGTTCCGGTGGTCAGCGCACCGCAAGAGGCGGAAGCCATGGCAGTGATCGAACGCGTGTGCGCTGACACGGACGCGCGCCTGGTGTTGGTGGGCGAAGCCTGGCGCTGGGCCAAGGACGACGCGGATCTCACCGGCCAGACGTTCACCGTACACGGACCGGGGAACACCACCATCTACGACGATCTGCGCATCGGGCTGCTGGGCCGCCATCAGCTTGACAATGCCACCACCGCCATCGCCATCCTCCAGGAACTCAAGGCGCAAGGGATCGCCATTTCCGAAGACACGCTGCGCCGTGGACTGATGGCCGCGCGCTGGCCCGGCCGGTTCGAGCTGCTGCACAGCAGCCCCAGCTTGCTGGTGGACAGCGCCCATAACGAGAACTCGGCCCAAAAACTGCGCGCGGCGCTGGCCGAATGGTTCCCGCGGCCGCCGCGCGGCAAACTCGCGCTGATCTTCGGCGCCTCGTCGGACAAAGATATCGCCGGGATGCTAAAAACCTTCCTGGAGCCGGAGCATGTCACCGGCTACCGGCCGGCCGACAAGGTGATCGTCAGCAAAAGCGGCCACCCGCGCTCGGCCGACCCGGCGCAACTGGCCGACCTGGTGCGCAGCATCAACACGACGTGCCCCATCAGCGTGCAACCCAGCCTGGAAAGTGCGCTGATCGAGGCGCTGGCCTGGGCCGAACCGAACGATCTGATCTGCATCACCGGTTCGATCTTCGTAGTCGCCCAGGCGCGGCGCACATGGGCCGCCCGGCACCCCGAAGCCTTCCTGGCCGATGATTGGGTGTTCCAGGATGAGACCGCCGGGGAGCCGGTGCCGGACTGAGTAGTTCTTTAGTTTTGCGAACGTGGACGTGGAGTAAGACTTTGGATCATGTGGATTATCAGCAGCCGCCCAACATGGGGCCGGCGCTGTCGCTGTTGAATATGCTCGCCCCGCGGCGGCGGACGGCCACGCGCGCGCGCGATGTGCGCCGGCCGCGCAGCCACGAGCTGGAGGGCCTGGAAGGCAACGAATACCCGCTGTTGCCCATGCCCGACACCGTGGTCTTCCCCAACCTGGTGGCGCCGCTGTTCCTGGGCCGCGACCGCCTGGCGCGCGCGGTCGAAGCCGCCGAGGCCATGGAAGTGCCGCTGCTGGTTGTGGCGCAGCGCAACCCGGAGGTGACCGACCCGGACCTGGCCGATCTGTACAACATCGGCACCGCCGTCGAGATCGGCCGCGTCCTGCGCATGCCCGACGGCAGCACGACGGTGTTGGTGCAGGGCATCGAACGCGTCCGCATCGTGGAGCTGGTGGACACCGAGCCGTATCTCCGGGTGCGCGGAGTGCCGCTCTATGAGGATGCGCGGCACGACATGGCCAGCGAGGCGCTGATGCGCGCGGTGTTGGCGCTGTTCGAGAAGGTGGTCAGCCTCAATCCCAACCTGCCCGAAGACGCGTACGTAGCGGCCATGAACGAGAAGGAGCCTGGCAGCCTGGCCGATCTCCTGGCGCACGTGCTCGATATCGAGTTGGCGCAGCGCCAGGAACTGCTGGAGACGCTGGACGCCAACACGCGGCTGCAACGCCTGAGCATCATTCTGGGCCAGGAGTTGGACGTGCTGGAGCTGGAGGATCGCATCCAGACCCAGGTGCAGCAAGAGGTTGACAAGAGCCAGCGCGAGTACTACCTGCGCGAGCAGATGCGCGCCATCCAGACCGAGCTCGGCGAAGGGGACGACACCCAACGCGAGCTGGCGGAGCTCAAAGAAAAGCTGCTCAAAGCCGGCATGCCCGACGAGTTACGCGCTAAGGCGGAGAAGGAGCTGAGCAAGCTGGGTGCCATGCACCCCTGGTCGCCCGAGACGACGGTGGTGCGCAACTATCTAGACTGGCTGGCCGACCTGCCCTGGCAGACCGCCACCGACGATAACCTGGACGTTGGCCGCGCGGCCGGGATTTTGGAGCGCAACCACTACGGCCTGCCCAAGGTGAAGGAACGCATCCTGGAGCACATCGCCGTGCACAAGCTGGCCCAGGAAAAGATGAAAAGCCCCATCCTCTGCTTCGTCGGCCCGCCCGGCACAGGCAAGACCAGCCTGGGCAAATCCATCGCCGAGGCACTGGGCCGCAAATTCGTGCGTCTCAGCCTGGGCGGCGTGCGCGACGAGGCCGAGATCCGCGGTCATCGGCGCACCTACATCGGCGCGCTGCCCGGCCGCATCCTGCAAACCATGCACACGGCGGCCGCGATCAACCCGCTGTTCATGTTGGATGAGATTGACAAGCTGGGCATGGACTTCCGCGGCGACCCGTCGTCCGCGCTGCTGGAGGTGCTGGATCCGGAGCAGAACCACGCCTTCTCCGATCATTACCTGGAAGTCCCCTATGACCTGAGCAAGGTGATGTTTATCACCACCGCCAACATCCTGGATCCGATCCCGCCCGCGCTGCGCGACCGGCTGGAGGTCATCGAGTTCCCCGGCTACATCGAGGAAGAGAAGCTGGCCATCGCCCGGCAGTTCCTGGTGCCGCGCCAGCTCGAGGCCCACGGGCTGCAATCCGCTAACATCCAGTTCACCACCGCCGCGCTGCGCCTGCTGATCCGCGAGTACACCTTCGAGGCCGGCGTGCGCAACTTCGAGCGCTGCATCGCCAACATTTGCCGCAAGGTGGCCCGCCGCGTCGCCGAAGGCAAGCCCGCGTCCAAACGCGTCACACCGGCCCTGGCCACGAAGTTCCTGGGCCCACCCCAGTTTACCGAGTGGCTGGCCAACGAAGCAGACGAGATCGGCGTGGCGAACGGCCTGGCTTGGACCGAGGCCGGCGGCGACGTCATGCAGATCGAGGTCTCGGCGATGGATGGCAAGGGCAGCCTCACCCTGACCGGCCAACTGGGCGAGGTGATGCAGGAATCGGCCCAGGCCGCGCTCACCTACGCGCGGTCGCACGCCCGCGACTTCGGCCTGAACACTGTGGATTTCGACAAGGTGGACCTACACATCCACGTGCCCGAGGGCGCCATCCCCAAGGATGGGCCCAGCGCCGGCGTCACCATGGCCACCGCGCTGATCTCGGCCCTCAGCGGCCGGCCGGTGCGGCACGACGTGGCCATGACGGGCGAGATCACCCTGCGCGGCCGTGTGCTGCCCATCGGCGGCCTGAAAGAGAAGCTGATGGCCGCGCATCGCATGCGCCTGAAGACCGTGCTGATCCCCAAGCGCAACCAGAAGGACCTGGCCGACATCCCAGGCAACGTCCAGCGCGACCTGAACCTGGTGCTGGTGGAACACATGGACGAGATCGTCACGCGGGCACTGCAGGAGGCACAAGCAGCGCCCCCCAAGCCCAAGCTGGCCCGGCGCACGCGCAAGCGCACCGGCGAACCGCCGGCCGTTCGGGGGCCGGTTAACGCCCCACTGCCGGCCAATTAGCCGGCCGACGACAAAAACGGAGTGTACCCATGCCCAAAGGCCGCGGCGGCATCCTCCTCATCGCCTTCTTAATCCTGCTGATCCTGGTGGTTGTGTGGTTTTTGCGCCGGCAGGGGGGGCTCAGCGGGCTGGGCGCGCAGCAGGGGCAGATCCCGATCGAGATCAAGAACATCATCCCCGGCAATTGGACCTTGCTAACACAGCCTTCCCCCCCGTGCAGCTTCGATGGCGACCCTGATAACGAGTGGCTGCTGCTCTATCGCTATGACCAGCCAGTAGGGGAGGCCGTGAAGGGCGCGTACAGCCCTATCGGCGGCGTCATCTACGACGCGCAGGTGAACCGGGCGCCCCAAGAACTGAACCACGCCAGCCCCTACCGCCCCGCGCTCCTGGTGCCCTACAAGCTGCTGCCCGACTATTACACCGGCAAGGGCCAGGGCTACCTGGGCGAAAGCGACGTGAAATTCTACCCCTATACGCCCTCGCAGGGGGAAACCAAAGAGGCCACCCAGTGCAGCGCTAAGGAGCTGAAGTTCCTGGGCTACAGCCAGGGCGCTCTGCCTACGCGACTTTCGATCTTTCGTTGGAAAAACCAGGACGTTGGCTACGAGGGCGTTCATTTTATCGGCGACGCCCATGTGGATGCGCCCGGCGCCACCGACCCTACGGTCGCTGTCACCCAAGTGACCACCTACAACCGGCTGGCCAACCACCGCAGCCTGCTGTGCGAGGTCAGACGGTTCACGCGCCAGGGTGAGCTCGCTGCCCTGAGCTTCCCACAGGACCCCGGCCGTTTCACCATAGATTTCTGCTACGGGACGCCACTGGATCCGGCCTATCCCGAGGCCGCCCTGATCGCGTTCCTGCGCGGCGCCAGCCCGCCCCAGGAAGGCAGCCCCACCGGCGCCAGCTTCCTGACCAAGAACGCCGAGGTTGATCCCAGGCTGCGACAAACACTTGATCGGGAAAAGGCCGTCCGCATCCTCTCGGTGGCCAACCAGGGCACGATAGCGCCCAGCCCCGGCGCAGGCGAGCCATGTTCGCCGGCAAGCGTGGTCCTCCCCACCCCACCGCCCACCGACGACCGGGCCGACAATTGGTGGTGCGCGGCCGAAGAGGCTTACGTGGAAGCCGAGATCGTTCTCGGCAGCGACGTCCACCGCGCCATCGCGCGGCTCATCAGCATCGCCAATGAACAGGTGACGACCGATGTCCATTGGCGTATCGCCAGCCTGAGCCTGCCATGAGCGCCGGCCGAACGCCGTGGTCGGCCGCCGAACTGGGGCTGCTGCTCGCCGGGGGGCCGGGGGAACGCGTCGCGTTTGCGCCTTCGGCCAGCGCGCCGGCCCGCCTGGCCGAGAACCTGGTGGCCCTGGCCAATGCGCACGGCGGCGCGCTGTTGATCGGCGTCAGCGCCAACGGCAAGGTGCTGGGGGTCGAAGATCCCGACGCGACACGGGCCGCGGTGCAAGCGGCCGGGCTGCTGGCCGCCCCGCCCCTGATCCTGCCCTTGCCCCGCATGGCGGTGGTAGATGGCAAAACGTTGTGTGTTGCTGAAGTGCCGCCCGGCCTGCCCCATGCCTACAGCCTCAACGGCCGCTATCTGACGCGCGGCGCCGCCAGCAACCGGCTCCTCAGCTCGGCCGAGCTGACCGCGCTGCTGCTGGCGCGCGACGAGGCCGGCTTCGAGGCGCGACCCGCGCCAGCCGCCGCCCTGGCCGACCTGGACATAGCCCACGTGGACGCGTACCTGGCCGCACTGAACGTCCCGCCGGGCGAGGCTTGGCAGCACGTCCTGCTGGCTCGCGGCGCCCTGACAACCGCGGCTCAGCCCCAACTCACGCACAGCACCGACATTGAAGGTGCACCAAGTGGCGCGCCCTCTGCCCCGCGTCTCCCCCTCTCCCCATCCCCCCATCTCCCAACGCCCACCTACGCCGGCATCCTGTTGTTCGGCCGCCAGCCGCAGCGTTTCGTGCGCAACGCCCAGATCAGCCTGCTGCGCTACGCCGGCCCGACCATGAGCGACGAGTTCCTGCGCCACGACGCGGCCGGCCCCCTGCCCGACCAGATCCGCCAGGCCGAGGCGTTCGTAGCCGCCAACATGCGCCGGGGGATGCGGCTCAGCGGCTTCACGCGCGCCGAAATGACCGAATATCCGCTATCCGTGGTGCGCGAAGCCATCGTCAACGCGGTCGCGCACCGTGATTACGCCATCCGCGGGGACAACATCCGCGTCCTGATGTTCAGCGACCACATGGAAATCTACAGCCCCGGCCGACTGCCCGGTCACGTCACGCTGGACAACCTGCTGCAAGAGCGCTTCTCGCGCAACGAGGCCATCGTGCAGGCGTTGTCTGACCTGGGCTTCGTGGAGCGGCTGGGCTACGGCATTGACCGCATGGTGGCGGCCATGGCCGAGGCCGGGCTGCCCCCGCCGGTTTTCGAAGAGACGGTGGCAGGGTTCAAAGTGACGCTTCAGAGCCGCGGGGACGACCTGGTGAGCGCCGAGCTAACCTCGCGGTGGGGCAACCGCCGCCTGAACCCCCGCCAGGAGCGCGCCCTGGCCTACCTGGCCGAACACGGCGCGATCACCAACCGCGAATTCCGCGATCTCGCCCCAGATGTCAGCGATGAAACCATCCGCCGCGAGCTGGCCGACCTGGTGGACCAGGGCTTGATCGTGAAAGTGGGCGATCGCAAAGCCACGTACTACATCTTGAAGTAACGTTTTTTGACAATACAAACCAAAAACAATATCATTACGCGTGAAGCGCAACCAGTCGCCGTGATCGCCGTTTTCATCGCTTGCCAGCGGCTAACAAGAAGGAGACAAGACTATGTTGATCCCGAGCCTCCTCCTGAAGAAGCTGTACACCTTGGGCAGCCTGAAAAACACACCGCAAGGTGTCACGTTTTCGATCAGAAACCGCTTGAGCGACGCGGAATTGGTGGCGTTGCGCAGCGTCACCGTGGATGGCCGCGAGGTCCCGCTGGGCGCCATCCGCTTGACCCTGGCGGACGGCCGCGTCCTGGCGCCGGAAGAGATCACCGCCAGCCAGCCATTGACCTTCCCGCTG
>DAOUAT010000536.1:0-2319 GCA_034433275.1 Anaerolineae bacterium | reverse complement strand
ACCTGTTCACCGGCGCGATCTTCCCGCTGGAGGTGTTGCCGGCCTGGCTGCGCTGGATCGGCTTCCTGTTCCCTGTGACCTATTGGCTGGAGGCGGCGCGGCGCGCGCTGCTCGGCCCGGGCGCGACGGGGTTCACCACTTTCGCCGGCTTCTCCAACGCCGCGCTGCTGGGGATCCTGGCCGCGTTCGCGGTCGCCCTGGTGATCGGCTCCCTCTTCGTCTACCGCTGGGCGTTTGAATCGGCCAAGGAGAAGGGGCTGCTGGACATGGAGACGGGGTATTGAGGATGTGGGATGTGGGATGTGGAATGTGGAATGTGGGATGTGGAATGTGGAATGTGGAATGTGGAATGTGTGGATGATCCTTTGAAATCGAGGCTTCAGCCGGTCGTTGCAGGCGTTGCAAGCAACTGGCGGAAGCCTCGATCTTGGTGGGTGCAAAGCCTCAAGACTCTATTTGGCTAACTGCGGCCCTCTGCCTTCTCAATCAACTCCTGCCGCCGCCGGCGATAGGCGACGATGGGCCATCCCCCTGGATCAGCTTCTCGCCCATGCGCAAACCGGTCCGCTTCGACATCTGGGTCTCCACCACGCGGCGATCTTGGCGCGCCACCGCCACGTTGAACGGCATGGACAGCGCGTTGATCACCCGGCGCAGCCCCGGCGTCCGCATGAACTTCTGATAGAAGCGCAGATAGAGCACCGTGTGCTCATCGTCCACCGGCGCGAACGCAGCCACCACCCGCACCTTGTCGTCGTGCATCACGGTCACTCGGCCCTGACTGTCGCGCCAGGCCACCAACTTCTCCCCCATCCGCGTCACGCCGACCGGCTTGCCGCGCTTGACTTCGGATGAGTCGAGGATCGCGTACCATTGGTTGGGGATCATGGCTGTGTTTGTCTTTTGTTGGTTGCCCTTGATGGATTAATAGGCTCTTCCGGCATTGAGGCTTCAGCCTAACGGCGCTCACACTTGTGGGCCGGTTGGCTTTTCCCGCTCTCGGCCGGTCTGCAACCGGCGCCGCAGGCGTTTTCAGGCTGCTTCTGGTCCTGAACCGGGGGGGTCAGACCCCAGCAAGCGAATTTTTGGTGATGTTGGGCTCCAGCCGGTAGCGCGCTCACTGCGAGAGACCGGCTGAAGCCTCGATTCCGGAACAGAGCGCTTTGGGCTCCCCTCTGAACCGCTACGATGCACGAGCTAACCCACGATAAAGCGTTGCCAGCTGTTGCGCGTGCTCGGCCATCGTTGGCCCTGGGCGGATGTTTGCACGCAGGGCAACTAACTGCTCCGGATCAGCGATTATCTCCCCCAGCACGCGCACAAGATCGGCGCTGTCCCCGGCAGTAAACAGGCGGCCGGTCACTCCGTCCTGCACCTTCTCGGCCAAGGCGCCCAGCCGGCTGGCGATCACCGGGAGCCCCACGGCATAGGCCTCCTGGATCACCAGCGGCGAATTCTCGTACCACACCGACGGCACGATCAGGCAGTCCAACTGACGGAGCGCCGCGCCGACGCTGCGGTAATCCAGCGCGCCGGCGAAGCGGATGCCGGGATGTTGCGCGCTGGCCTTCACCTGGGCCGCGTAATCGGGGAAGACCGACTCGCTCCCATAGATCGTCAGCCCTGAGCCGGCCGGCAGCCGGTTGAACGCCTCCACCAGCACGTGGACACCCTTCTGCCACGCCAGCGAACCGAGGAAGCCGAAGTGCGGCCGGCCAGGTGGCGAGGGCAGCGCGACCGCGTCGGAGGCAGCCAGACGCGCCGTGTCGAGGCCGTTCTCCAGCACAGTGATGCGGTCCGCAGGGAAGCCGTGGCGCACGTATTGTTCGGCCAGAAAACGGCTGGGCGCGATGAAACAGTCAATTCCCCGAACGACGCGGCGCAGGTAGGCGTTGCGATACGCGAACGGCAGCGCCACCAGCGGTCGCGCCAACTGCAACACGCGCAGATCCGCGCGCGCCGTCGCGCAGTCCACACATTTCCAGCCCCAGCCCGGCCCGCTACAAGCCGAGCGATCAGGCCGCACCAACTGGCTGTTGGCGCAGAAGTACCAGTAGTCGTGCAGGGTCAGCACCCGCGGCCGGCCGGCGGCCAACGGGATCAACCGCGCCGAAACCCCCTGGACGTGCTGGAAGTGCGCGATCTCTGGCTGGACTTCGGCCAGGAACGTGCGAAAATCGGCCTCGATGGCCGAGTCACGGAAAGTGTGCCAGTACTGCGCCGCAGGATTCTCGGTCGCCCGGTCCGCAGGCAGCGGCGCACGCCAAAGATGCACGCCATCGCGCTGCACGCGTTTCTCGGAAGCGGGTACGTCCATCA
>DAOUAT010000535.1:0-3337 GCA_034433275.1 Anaerolineae bacterium | reverse complement strand
CCCCGATAGGCCTCGGGGAGCAGCGCGGCAAGCTGACACATGATCTCGTCGGTGATCTGCTGCCGCACCTCGCCGCTCAGCTTGAGGCCCTCGGTGGCCAGGGTAAAGGGCTGACCCACCGCGATGTGAAAAGGCGTGCGCCGCAGATGGGCCAAATTGTCCCGGAAGCGGTCAAGCCCATAGCACGCCAGCGGGAGGATCGGTGCGCCGCTGCGCGCCGCCAGGGTGACGACGCCGGGATGACCGCGCTGCAAGCGGCCGTCCCCGCTGCGCGTACCCTCGGGCAGGATGGCCACGATCTGCCCATCGGCCAGCGCGGCCAGCCCGCGGCGGAACGCCTCCACATCCGCCTCGCCTCGGCGGATCGGGATGATCCGCCAGAGGGTGAAGAGCGGCCCCAGGAACGGGCTGTCCCACGATTCCACCTTGCTGAACCCGGTCAGCGGCCGCGGCTGGAGGTGGGTGTACACCACGGGCACATCCAGGAAGTTGACATGATTTCTGACCAGGATGAGCGGGCCGCGTAGGGGCACGCGCTGCAGCTGGCTGTCGTCCACCCGGCACAACACCCTGGTCAGACGTTTGATGACCGCGTTGGTGACCCGTTCCGCAAGTCGCATGGAACCGCCTTGAAGGAGATGCTTTACGATGCTGGAATCGAGGCTTTAGCCGGTCTGGCTGTCCACGCGAGAGACCGGCTAAAGCCTCGACTCCCCTGGACCTTCAATAGATGACCTGAATCTGCTGCGGCAACAGCTCTATGGTCAGTTGCTCCCCCTCGGTGCAGAGGGTCTCGCCGTCGGCGTGGGCCGGCAGGCTGCCCTTGAGCGCCGTGACCGTCACGTGCGCGGCGCGCACGGCCGTGATCGCCGGATGGGTCGCCTGGGTGCCGGCCATGAACCGCGGGATGAGGGCAAAAATGCGCGGCCGGCTCACCTCGCGCGCGATGCACAGGTCAAACAGACCATCCTCGGGCTGGCCTTCCGGCGCCATCATGAACCCGCCCCCCATACGCCGGCCATTCATCACCGAAACCAAGAGCGCAGGCGTTGTCAGCGCCCGTCCATCGTACTCCACCTTGACCAGCGGCGCGTGGTAGTAGAGGAAGATGGTCTTGAGCGCGGCGACGATGTACGAGGGGAAGCCGCTCAGGCGCTTCATCTTCGCGGCCACGAACCCGACGACCGCATCGAAGCCGATGCCGATCCCGTTGCCGAAGTAGCGCCCCTGGGGATAGAGCCCGCCCGTGACCCGGCCCACGTCCACCGTCTTGCGCCGGCCGATTGCCAGGGCCTGGACGCCGGACTCCAGCTCGTGCGGCAGGCCCATGCCGAAGGCGAAGTCGTTGCCGCGGCCCACGCACAACACACCCAACGCCGGGACATTCGCTGCGCCGGCCTGCCGGGCCAACATCAGGCCGTTGAGCACCTCGTTGGCCGTGCCATCGCCGCCCATAGCGACGATGGTGTCGTACTGGCCGGTCGCCGCAACCTGCTGCGCCAGCTCTGCCGCGTGCCAGGGCCGCGCGGTGAACACCCGGTCGAAGCGCAGGCCGTGCCCGCGCAGCAGCGCCTCAGCTTGCGGGGTCAGGCGTTCCCCGGCCCCGCGGCCGGAGGTTGGATTGATGATCAAAAAGTAATGTGACATGAATGCACGGCTCCCTGGGGAATAAATGTAGGGTGGACACGCTTTTCATCGAGTATAGCACATCTTACACAACCCCACGAATGTCAAAATTTCGCGCTTGACATATGACCAATTCTCAGTAAACTATACCGTACCTCGCGCAATGAAGCGCCGATCTGACACCGTTGTTTCATCGCACTCAGCCCGACCGCGCGTTTGTTCGGCCAACCGCCGAGCGTCTGCGAAAGGAGGTGTCCCATCGGTACCGACCTCACCAGCTTATGAGTCTCACTACCCCGTAATTCTTTGATCGTTCGACCTTTGTATGACCATAACCAAGGAGGAGACCATGAACAAGCAGAAATCGCTCGTCTGGCTGGCGGTGGCGGCCATTGTTGCGCTTCTGGTGACCGGCTGTACAGCGCCCCCGGCGCAGACGCAGACCGTCGAGGTGACGCGCGTCGTGGAAGTCACGCGCATCGTGGAAGTGCCGGCCGCAGCCGCCCCGGCTGTCGCCACCCCGGCCCCGGCGGCCGCCGCGCCTGCCCCCGGCGCCAAACGTCTGGACATCGTCAAGCAGCGCGGCAAGGTGGTCTGCGGCGTGCACACCAGCCTGCCGGGCTTCGGCTACCTGGACAAGGACGGCAAGAATGCCGGTTTCGACATTGACTTCTGCCGGGCGGTGGGGGTGGCGGTCTTCAACAACCCGGATGCAGTAGAATTCGTGCCCATCACCGCGGCCGAGCGCGGGCCGGCCCTGCAGACCGCCGAGATTGACGTGCTCTCGCGCAACGCCACCTGGACGTCGAGCCGCGATGCCCAGTGGGGCAACTTCACCACCGTGATGTTCTATGACGGCCAGGGCATGATGGTGCGGGCTGACACCGGCTTTGAGACCCTGGAAGACCTGGACGGCGCGACCGTCTGCGTCACCACCGGCACCACCACCGAACTCAACCTGGCCGACGCCTTCCGCCAGCGCGGGCTGCAATTCACCGCCGTCACCTTCGAGGACACCCCGTCCGTCTACAGCGCCTACGAGCAGGGCCGGTGCGACGCGGCCACCAGCGACAAGTCGCAGTTGGCCGCCACCCGCAGCGGCTTCCAGAAGCCGGCCGACCACATCATCCTGGACGTGACCATGTCCAAGGAGCCGCTGACGCCGGCCGTGCCCCACGGCGACGACCAGTGGTTCGACATCGTCAAGACGGTGTCCTACGTGATGATCAACGCCGAGGAGCTGGGGATCAATTCGAAAAACGTGAATGACATGATGACGAGCGCAGCCCCGTCTGTGAAGCGGCTGCTCGGCGTCGAAGGCTCCTTCGGCCAGGCGGACCTGGGGCTGGCCAACGATTTCGCCGCCAACATCATCCGCAAGATCGGCAACTACGGCGAGGTCTACGACCGCTACATGGGGCCCAACGGCCTGTCCTTCACGCTCGATCGCGGGTTGAACAAGCTTTGGAAGGACGGCGGCCTGCTCTACGCGCCGCCGCTGCGGTAATTCTGTAGCCACAGAACACCCAAGAGGCTTCTTGCTGTCATGCTGAGCGGGTCTACAGCTCAAGGTCAGTTGCGGCGAACGTCCAGCGATCGCGAAGCATCCTTTAGCAAGCATCTCGCCGAGACGCTTCGCTAGGGTTGCGTCTTTCACAGCGTTGAGTCGTTAACCCGCTCAGAGTGACAGACGGACACCACCGTCAGATTG
>DAOUAT010000534.1:0-5172 GCA_034433275.1 Anaerolineae bacterium | reverse complement strand
CTCGGAAGAGTACGCCGCGAAGATCGCCTTCCTGACCGACGAGCTGGCGCCCTACATGCTGCCAGCGCCCATCCAGCGCAAACTGATGACGTATTGCGAGCTGCGCGGCGATTTCGCGCAGGCGGAGGACGTGCTCTTTCAGTGGGCTGCGGCGGGTGATCCGGCCGCGCTGGAGCACGGGATCGCCTTCTACGCGCGGCTGCGTGACCGGCCCGACGATGAGCTGGCGCAGGGCGGGTTGCCGAGGGCAGAGATGGAAGAGGGGTTCCTGGCGCTCAAGACGCTGCCAGTCTGGGGATAGATAAAGCGCCTGACACATCCAACGTGCCAGGCGCTCGTTTTCGTCCTTCGCCTTTCGTCTTTCGTCCCGCCTACAGCTTCGACTTCACCACCGCCACCACCTCCGGGAAGTCAATCTCTAACCCGCATGTCACACCCCTGCATAAGCTGGCGCCAGGTTCAAGACGCGCACTTTCTGAAAACGGGAACGCACAGGCGCCAATGCGCCGACCTCGACGTAGACGACCGGCCGGTTGGTCACGTCATCGGTGGCCCTGGCCCTCTGCGCAAACTCCATTGCCTGCTGGCTATACACCGGATCCTGCCGATCCAGCAGCACAACCTGCGCGCCATCCGGTATGCGTTCACTGAATTCAGGATGTTGAATCAAGTAACGCGTGAACTCCATCGTCAATTCGCTCAGCTTCACCCGGTAGAACTCACTCATCGTTACATCTCCTTCTCGTATCTCGCCCGATAAGCTGGCCAGTTTGTTGAGATGTCCCGCTGTCCGATACTCAACACTTCGGCATTGCGATAGCCTGGAAACCACTCTTTCGTCTCCGGTGCATCGGGGTGGAGGACATCCCGATGTGGCCGACCGTGGGCGCTGTCGTAACGTACAATCGGATGCCAGATCCCCGCGATGAATGCCTCATACTGAATCCGAAATTCAGTAATCTTGCCCTGTTGCCAGACATGCCAATAGCGATAGCGATTCCTTTGCTCTTCATCCAAATAGATGAGGAACTCTTTTTCGCCCATGTTTATCTCTGTGTGCGGCTAACGTCAGCGGTCTTTCCGACCGTAGTATACGCGCCCAACACACCTCTGTCAAGGCAGTTAAGCTCAAGGGGTGCGTCTTAACTTGGGGGCAGAAACTAGCGAAGCACCCTGACTCTTCGACTGCGCTCAGGAGAGGGCCGCAGCCCGCAGTCGAAGGGGCGCAGCGGTCGCATGAAGGCCGCAGCCTTCGACTGCGTGGCGGAAACAACCCCGCCACTCCGCTCAGAGCCTGCCCTGAGCGCAGTCGAAGGGATGCTCGCGCCCCGAAATTAAGACGCACCCAAGCTCAAGCGCCCGACACATCCACCGTGCCAGGCGCTCCCTTTCGGCCTTCGTCTTTCGTCCTTCGGCTCGCCTACAGCTTCCCCTCCACTACCGCCACCACCTCCGGGAAGTCAATCTCCAGCCGGCGCAGCGTCTCCAGCGTCGGCACGCCGTCCGGGGTCCAGCCGCGGCGCTTATAGACGGCATCTATCAGGCCTTCGTACTGCGCTTCGCGCCACTTCCGCGTGGCAGCCATCTTCTCCGCCGTGGTCATGCCGGTCGGATCAATGCCGACCTTCTCGCGGAGCTGTTTGTCGTAGCGTTCGGCGCGGCTCTCGTACTCCTCGGCGGTGACCGGGCCGGCCGAGCGGTAGGGGATGGCGTCGTGCTCGCGCGTGCCGCGGCCCATGCGCAGGTTGAAGACGCGCTGGAAGTTGTAGACTCGCTCCGACATGAAGATCAGGTCTTCTTTAGTTACTTCCTGGCCGGTGATGCCGGAGAAGAGCGCCACGTAGTTCGCCACGTGCTCTGGCACCTTGGCCGGCTCGTCGGTGAGCGCGTTGTCGGCCGGCTCGATGTCGTTCCACGGCAGCTTGCACAGGCCGTTCAGCCCGAACCAGGTGCGCCACATGGGGAAGTAGTGCAGCGCTTCGGCCTTGTCCTCGAAGGTCGGGATCTGGTTGTTCACCATGTCCATGAAGATCAGCCACGCCTCGTCGTGCTGCGCGCCCTTGTTGGTCATGCCGTAGCCGCCCTGTTGCGCCAGGCTCTCTTTGGTCATGTACTCGGAGTACTCCATCCCCTTGTTTTCCATGCCGATGTCCTGGACGAACTGAGGGTCGGCGCCGAAATGCTCCACGAAGTAGGCCTTCATGGCCCGCACGCCCATGCCCGCGATCTTGCCGAAGCCCGTGCCGGCCGCCATGCGGTGCAGCAGTTCGATGGCCGCCTCCGCGTTGCCGAAGCGTAGATCCAGCCCGCCGGTGCGTTCCAGGTTCAGGATGCCCGCCTCGTAGCACTCCATGACGAACGCGGTCAAGGTGCCGAAGGAGATGGAATCAACGCCATACGCATCGCAGTAGAAGTTCAGCTCCAGGATGTCGGGCGGGTTGAAGATGCCGAGGTTGGAGCCGCAGCCCGCCACCGTCTCGTACTCTGGCCCGTCCACGGTGACGATGTGCCCGGCATACGGCCCGGTGCGCACGTGATAGCGGTCCACCCCCTTGGAGCACGCCATGGTGCAGCCGTAAATGCAGGAATCGGGATGGCTCTGGGTGAAGAGCTTGTCCCACACTTTCGAGTTGATCTTCGGGGTGTCGGGATGGGCGCCGAACTTGAAGTTGTGTACTGGCAGCAGGTCGTAATCGTCCATGATCTCGACCAGGTGTGCGGTGCCTACGCGGCGCATGCGGTTCTGCTCGTCGTCCAACTCTACGATCTCTTTGTTGATGCGCTGGCCGACCTTGCGGATGCGCTGGATGTCGGCCGGGTCGTTGGAGTCGGCTCGCATGCCGGGATAGCGCACGACGATGGCCTTGATCTTCTTATCGCGCAGCACGGTGCCCAGCCCGCCGCGGCCGGCCTGCTTGACCCGCGCCTTGCCGCGCTTGGGATCGTACCAACTCACGTTGAGACAGCCGATGCGGGTGTGCTCGCTGCCCTGCCCGGCCGAGATCACCGAGATGTTGCGGCGGTCCCCATCATTGCGCGCGTACATCTCGGTCAGGTCATCGCTCAGCGGGTAGGTGTCCACCGCTTCCAACGGGGCTTCTTCGATCGTGACGCGGCCGGTCTCCCCTTCGATGAAGATGATCACATCCCGCTCGGCCTTGCCCTGGATCTCCAGCGCATCGAAACCGGCGAACTTCAGCAGCGGGCCGAAGTAGCCGCCCACGTTGCTGTCCACCACGATGTGGGTGAGCGGCGAGATGCCCACCACCAACGATTTGCCGACGCCGGGATAGAGGATCGTGCCGCCGATGGGACCGGAGGCGATCACGAGCTCGTTCTCGGGGTCGTTCCACCGGGTCTCCGGCGTGACTGCGTGCCACAGCCGCCACAAACCGAACCCCTTGCCGCCGGTGAAGATGCGTTTCATCTCGTCGGTGACGGGCCGGGTCTCGATGTGACCGGTGGCAATGTTGACGTAGAGGGTTTGCCCCGCGTAACCGCGGTGCACTTTGGGGACGGGATAGGTGAAGTCGGCCAACGTTTTGTGGGCCAGTTTCATGTCTTGCACTGTGAGTTGGGTCATCGGTGACTCTCCAGTTAGCTGATGGCTGATGGCTGATCGCCAGCGATTGAAATCATACCTCTAGCCATGAAGTATAGCAAAAAGAGGCCCGGCAGACCATGACTTGCGTCATGGGGCGCGCGACTGTTCACGGGAGAACCCTTGTTGCACTCGAAAATGTTTGCGCAGCCTCTCAAATCATGGTACGCTTATGCCCGAAATCGCTGTATGACCGTTGCATCAATGGGAGGATCAAAAATGAAAAACCTTGCATTCCTGTTTTCGCTGGCTATCCTGATTAGTCTGGCCTTTGTGGCCTGCGTGCCGGCGACCCCGGCGCCGCCAGCCCCAACCCAGGCGCCCCCGGAGCCCGCAGCGCCCGCGGCCCCTGCGGAACCGCCGGCCCCTGCTCCAGCCGAAGAACCGGCTGTGCCTGCCGCGGCCGCGCCCACCCTGCGCCTGCCCGACCTCAAAGGTCAGAAAGTGATCGCCGCGGTCGCCAATGACTACCCGCCCCTCCAGTTCGTGGACCCGGCGACGGGCAAGGCGATGGGCTGGGAGCACGACGCGGTCAATGAGATCTGCCGGCGGCTGAACTGCGCGGTGGACTGGCAGACGACCAACTGGGACAGCATGATCGCAGCGGTGAAGGACGGCCAGTTCAACATCGGCATGGATGGCATCACCATCACTGACGAGCGCAAACAGCAGGTGGACTTCTCTGATCCGTACATGACCTCACAGCAGTTCATGCTGGTGCGCGCCGATGAGGCCCGCTTCGCCGACGCGGCGGCCTTCGCGGCGGACGACAAGCTGCTGATCGGCGCGCAGGCGGGCACCACCAACTTCTACGTCGCGGTCTACGAGGTGTTGGATGGCGACGAGCAGAACCCGCGCATCAAGCTGTTCGAGACCTTCGGCGCGTCGGTGCAGGCGCTCCTGGCCGGCGACGTGGACATGGTGCTGATGGACCAGGCCTCCTCCCGCGGCTACATCGGCGCCAACCCCGACAAGCTCAAGGTGGTGGGCGGGCCGCTGGGCACCGAGGACTTCGGCTTCATCTTCACCCCCGGCTCCGCCCTGGTCGCGCCCTTCAACGCCGCCATCGCCCAGCTCAAGGCCGACGGCTACTTTGATTACCTGAACACCCGCTGGTTCTTCCTGAACGACCCCAACGCGGCCGATATCTACGACCAGTTGCCCGACCTGAAAGGCCAGTCGGTGATCGCTGCGGTCGCCAACGACTATCCGCCCCTTCAGTTCGTGGACCCGGTCACGGGCAAGGCGGTCGGTTGGGAATATGAGGCCGTGGAGGAGATCTGTCGCCGGCTGAACTGCGCGGTGGACTGGCAGACGACCAACTGGGACAGCATGATCGCGGCGGTGAAGGACGGCCAGTTCAACATCGGCATGGATGGCATCACCATCACCGACGAGCGCAAGCAGCAGGTGGACTTCTCCGACCCGTACATGACTTCGCAGCAGTTCATGCTGGTGCGCGTGGACGAGACCCGCTTCACCGACGCGGCGGCCTTCGCGGCGGACGACAAGCTGCTGATCGGCGCGCAGGCGGGCACCACCAACTTCTACGTCGCGGTCTACGAGGTGTT
>DAOUAT010000533.1:0-32652 GCA_034433275.1 Anaerolineae bacterium | reverse complement strand
TGCGTATTGCGTATTGCGTATTGCGTATTGCGTATTGCGTATTGCGTATTGCGTAAGCAAGTTTAGCACGGAGTTAAGTATTTGTCAAGAGGAGATTGATTATTTTTATGTTTGTATGAATAAAATTAAGTCAAGATCGAGACCTGGAGTGGAGGCTTTAGCCGGTCAATCTCGTGCCCGGACGGTGGTTTCTCGCAGGGAGGATGCTCTCTCATTCAGGGCAGATACCCATGCCGCGCGCGGCGCCACGGCAGATGGAAATGTCCAAGCGGAGCATCCTGAGCGAAGTGGCGGCGGTTTTTCCGCCACGTAGTCGAAGGATGCGGAGCGGCCAGCGCGCAAGATCGCATCCTTCGACTGCACTGCGTTTCGCTCAGGATGCGGGGCGGCTCCGTTCCGCTCAGGATGCTTCCAAAGTTATTTTCAGGGCAGCGTCCATGTCGCTGACGACACAAACGGAAATGAAAATGCGCCCATCCGCGTTCATCCGCGCTCGTCCGCGTCCCATTTTCGGGTTAGCCTCACAGCGCCTTCAGAAGGGGAAAGTGTACGCGCGGCCGGCGGCGTTGCAGCGCACGCTCGGCCACATACGCGATGCGCAGCAGCGTCGCTTCGTCCCAGTGCCGGCCCATCACCTGCATCCCCATAGGCAGCCCGGCGGCATCGTAGCCCGCGGGGAAGCTGAGCGCGGGCAGGCCGGCCAGGTTGGCGGGGAACATGTAGCGCATCACCTCGGTGTCCGCGCTGAGGTCAGACCACGCGCCGCCCCGCGCGCCGGCCGGCGGGATGGGGGGCGCGGTGATGGCCGTGGCCGGGGTGATGAGCGCGTCCACCTGGCCGAAGGCCTCGGCGAAGGCGGCCAGCGCCCGCGTCCGCACCCGCTGCGCATTGACATAATCCGCCGACGAAAAGCCGTTGGTCAGCGCCAGCGTGGTGCGCACCGAGGGCCCCAACTGTCGCACCGCGGCCCCGTGGTTCCGCATGCTGGCCGCCATCTCGCTGAGGATGGTCACGATGTGGGCCAGGCGCACGGCGTCCAGCTCGGGGATCGTCACCTCCTGCACCGTCGCGCCCGCGACCTTGAAGTGCGCCAGCAGCGCATCGCACGCGGCCACGATATCGGGCGTTGCGTGCTCGTACCAGGGCCGGTAGACCCCCAGGCGCAGGCCGCGTAGATGACCGGCGTCCCAGCCGGCCAGGGTCACCGGGGGTTGGTGCAGCGAGTTGGGGTCGCGCGGGTCGGGCCCGGCCATGAGGCCGTAGGCCAGCGCCACATCCTCGACCGTGGCGCCCAGCGGCCCCAGGTGGGCCACGCTCCAATCCAGCGGCGCCGCGCCGTGCTCGCTGATCCGGCCGAAGGTCGGCTTGAGCCCGACCACGCCGCACAGGCTGGCCGGGATGCGGATGGAGCCGCCGCCGTCCGCGCCCAGGGCGATCGGGCACAGCCCCGCGGCCACCGCGACGGCCGGCCCGCTGGAGCTGCCGCCGCTATCGTGCGCCGGGTCATACGGGTTGCGGGCCGCGCCGTAGTGCGCGTTCGCGCCGTTGGGGTTGATGCCGATCTCGTGCATGTTGGCTTTGCCGATGAGCAGCGCGCCCGCCGCGCGCAGCCGCGCCACCGCGGTGGCGTCCTCGCGGGCCGGCGCCTGGCCCAGGAAGGTGGTGCCGACGGTGGTGGGGTAGGGCGTTTGATCCATCTCGTCCTTGATGGCAACCGGCACGCCGTCGAGTAGGCTCAGCGGCCGGCCCGCGGCCAGGCGGCCGGTCGCGGCGCGCGCCTGGGCCCGGATGTCCTCTGGATCGCTGGCGATGAACGCGCGCAGCGGCGGATCGGCCGCGTCGCTGGCCCGGATCGCCGCAATGACGCGCTCTGCGACCGCTTCGGGTGTGGTTTCGCCGGCGCGGTACGCCTGCGCGTAAGCGCGCACGGACGCGAAAACGCCGTCGGCCGGCTGTCCGCCCAGCGCGGCCTCGATCTCGGCCGGGGACAGCGGCCCGGTCGCCGGCTCGGCCGCGGGGGCCAGCGGCAGGAAAGTGGGCGGTTCCTCCAGGTGCAGCGCGTGAAAGCGGTCGAAGCCGCCCTGTTTCAGCAGGGATGGCATCAACAGTGGCCTGGTCAGCGGGCTATCCAGCGCGGACGCAAACACGGTCAGCGCCGCGCCGGTCAGCTTGGGCAGGGATAGGGAACGGAGATCGTAGAGGGGCATGGGAACCTCCGGGCGGTTTTGCTGCACCATACCACAACCCCGGCGTTTTGGCGAATCGGGTTTTGGCCCCGCCGGGCAGCGGGCGCTCGCGGCCAGCAATTCCAAATGTAGACGCAAGCGTAGGCACGCACAGCGTGAGCGGAGTTCCGGCCATCTTTCCGGCCGGAACGCAGTCGAAGGATGCCGGAGCGGGCAGGTGGGGCCGCATCCTTCGACTACGCACGGCCAAACTGCCGCCGTGCTCCGCTCAGGCTGCTTCCGTAGTGCCCACATTTGGAATTCCTGCGGCAGTGTAATCGCCGCCAGCGGCCAGCGCCTTAAACCCAACGGCCCCCGTCGCAGGGACACCATCCCCGCGGCGAGGGCCGCTCTCTACGCAACACGCAGCACGTCTTCACGCACCACGCACCACGCCGTCACACCTTGCGATACTCCCCATCCACCACGTCTTCCCCGCCAGGGCCGCCCTGGGGGCCGCCGCCGAAGGGGTTGCCCTCGTCGCCGGGCGGAGTCTGGCCGCCGGGCCCCTGGTACATCTTGGCGCCCACCTTCTGCCACTCGTCCATCAGCTTGTTGGTGGCCTTCTCCAGCTCGTCGGCGTCCGCGTTGCGGTCCAGCGCGGCCTTCACCGCGTCCATCTCGCTCTGCAAAGTCTGCTTGTCCGCATCGGCCAGCTTGTCGCCGTTCTCCTGCAGGAACTTCTGCACCTGGTAGTGCGCGTTGTCGGCCCGGTTGTGCGCTTCGATCTGGGCCTTGCGTTTGCGGTCCTCGTCCGCGTGGCGTTCAGCATCCTTCACCATCTGGTTCACCTGGTCTTTGGCCAGGCCGCTAGAGGCGGTGATCTTGATGCTCTGCTCGCGGCCGGTGGCCTTGTCCTTGGCGCTGACGTGCAGGATGCCGTCCGCGTCAATGTCGAAGGTGACCTCGATCTGCGGGACGCCGCGCGGCGCCGGCGGGATGCCGGTCAGACGGAAGTTGCCCAGCAGCTTGTTGTCGCGGGTCATCGGCCGCTCGCCCTGCGCCACCACGATCTCGACCTCGGTCTGCATGTCGCCCGCGGTGGAGAAGACCTGGGTCTTCTTGGTCGGGATGGTGCTGTTGCGCTCGATCATGGGGGTGGCGACGCCGCCCAGCGTCTCGATGGACAGGGTCAGCGGCGTCACGTCCAGCAGCAGGATATCCTTCACCTGGCCGCCCAGCACGCCCGCCTGGATCGCGGCGCCGATGGCGACGACCTCATCGGGGTTCACGCCCTTGTGCGGCTCGCGGCCGAAGAACTTGCGCACCGCCTCTTGCACCGCGGGCATGCGCGTCATGCCGCCCACCAACACCGCCTCGGCGATGTCGCTCGGCTTGAGCTTGGCGTCGGCCAGCGCCTGCCTGCACGGCTCGATGGTGCGGCTCACCAGGTCGCCCACGAGCTGCTCCAGCTTGGAGCGGGAGAGGGTCATCTGCAGGTGCTTGGGCCCGGAGGCGTCGGCCGTGATGAAGGGCAGGTTGATCTCGGTCTGCATCACGGTGGAGAGCTCGATCTTGGCCTTTTCCGCGGCTTCCTTGAGGCGCTGGAGCGCCATGCGGTCGCTGCGCAGGTCAATGCCCTGCTCCTTCTTGAACTCGTCGGCCACCCAGTTGATGATGCGCTGGTCGAAGTCGTCGCCGCCCAGGAAGGTGTCGCCGTTGGTGCTGAGCACCTGGAACACGCCTTCGCCCACGTCCAGGATGGAGATGTCGAAGGTGCCGCCGCCCAGGTCGTAGACCGCGATCTTCTGATCCACCTTCTTGTCCAGGCCATAGGCCAGCGCGGACGCGGTGGGCTCGTTGATGATGCGCTTGACGTCCAGGCCGGCGATCTTGCCCGCGTCCTTGGTGGCCTGGCGCTGGCTATCGTTGAAGTAGGCCGGCACGGTGATCACGGCCTCGGTGACCGGCTCGCCCAGGTAGGCTTCGGCGTCGGCCTTGATCTTCTGCAGGATCATGGCCGAGATCTCGGGCGGGCTGTATTCGCGGCCGCCCATGCTGACCCAGGCGTCGCCGTTGGCGTTTTCGGTGATCTTGTACGGCAGCACCTTGCGCGCCTTGGCGACCTCGGCGTCGGTGAAGCGGCGGCCCATCAGGCGCTTCACCGAGAAGATGGTGTTGTCGGGGTTGGTGATGGACTGGCGCCGGGCGACTTGCCCGACCATGCGCTCGCTGTTTTTCGGGTTGATGGCCACCACCGACGGGAAGAGCCGCGACCCCTCCGCGCTGGGGATCACCACCGGCTCGCCGCCTTCCATGACCGCGACCACGGAGTTGGTCGTACCCAGGTCAATGCCGACGATTTTACTCATGGGATAATGCTCCTTCGATGAAAGACTTGCTGTCTTGGTAGTTTACTTTTTCGATGAAGGGATCGTGGTGCGTGATACGTGATGCGTGAGAACCATGTGTCGCTCGCCTTTTTTCGCGCCTCACGCTCTGACGTCTTCACGCGTTCACGCCACTACGCACCGCGCCCTCACGCACCCTTCGCCACGCGCACCATACTAGGGCGCAAAACCTTTTCACCCAACCGATAGCCGCGGGCAACCTCGCCGATGATCTGGCCTTCTTCGTAGCCGTCGGCCTCTTCGTGGGTGACGGCGTAGTGCAGTCCTGGGTCGAAGTGCTGATCGGCGGTCGGGATCGGCTGGACGCCTTCGTTCTCAAGAAACGCGTCGAGCTTGCGCTGGATCATGCGAAAGCCGTTGACCCAGTCGGAGTCGGTTTGGTCGGCCGGCACGACGGTGAACGCGCGCGCCACGTCGTCCACGACGGGCAGCAGTTTTTCCAGCACCCGTTCGGCGGCTGCGGCGCGCAGGTCGTCCATCTCGCGCTGCATGCGTTTGCGCGCGTTGCTCAGATCGGCCGTGACGCGGCGCCAGCTGTCCAGGTATTCGGCCGCCTGGGCCTCGGCCTGGGCCAGTTGCGCCTGCAGGGTCGCGAGATCGGTTTCTTCAATGGCGGGTTGGTTGGTAGGTTCGTTTATCGTTTGCTCATCAGCCATAAACTGCGGATAACTCCTTCTTGGTTGTCCTTCAGTCCCCCGTCGCTTCAGTGTCATACCAATCGCTGACCAGGTCGCTCATCAGGCGGGAGACGTAGCGCACCGCGCCGATGGTGCGGTTGTAGGTCATACGCAGCGGGCCGACGACGCCCAGCAGGCCGCTGGCCCCGCCCTCGACGCCGTAGCGAGAGAGCACCAGCGCCAGGTCGGCGAACTCCTGCCAGCGCCCCTCGCCGCCGATCAGCACCTGCACCCCGCCGATCTCCAGCGGCCCGGCGGCCGTGGCCACGATGTTCGCCAGCGCCGGGCCTTCCAGCGTCTGCACGATGCCGCGCACCTGGCCGCCCTCCGCGAACTCCGGCTCGGCCAGGATATGGATCAGGCCGTCGCGGTAGAGCAGGTCGTCGCGCCGGCCGTCAGCGTTCACCATCACCTGGCTGACGATCCGCCCCACCTCGCGGCCCAGCGTGTTCATGTGCCAAAGTTGCGCGCCGATCTGATCGGCCGACAGGCCCTTGTACAGGTCGTTGAACTGGTTGGACAGCCGGCTCAGCGCTTCCTGTTCCACGGCCTCGTCCAGGGTCAGCATCTGCTGCTTGACCGTGCCGCCCATCAGCACCAGCACCATCAGCACCAGGGTATCGCGCAGGCTGATCAACTCCAGGTGCTTCAGCCGGCTCTGGCGCGCCCGGGGGGGCGTGGCCAGCGCGGCCTTCTGGGTGGTGTGGGCCAGCACGGCCACCGCCAGGCGCACCCATTGATCCAGCTCCAGCCGGGCCTGGTGAAACTGATGGCGGATCATGTGCTGTTCGGGCAGCGGTAGCTCCGTCTCGCCCAACAGGTGCTCTACGAAATAACGATAGCCCAGGTCGGTCGGGATGCGGCCGGCCGACGTGTGCGGGTGGGTCAGGAAGCCCAGGTCCTCCAGCGCGGCCATCTCGTTGCGGATGGTGGCCGGGCTGATATCCAGCCCATAGGTCGCCACAAAGGTCTTGGAGCCGACCGGCTGCCCGCGTTCGATATACGCGCGAATGACCAGGCCTAATACGGCCTGGCGCCGCGGCGTCATGTCAGACATATCTATCATCGTTTAGCCACTCGCTCATTTTAGCACTCTCGCTGGTAGAGTGCTAAAATCACGCGGCAAATGATAGCACGAAGGGGCGGGGGTGTCAAAAAAGGGGTGATGCTTGAATACGGTTCAGGCTACGGAGCAAGTGGTTACGCGTTGATGTTCTCCGACACCCAACATGCGTGCGGCGGAAAAGTGAGGACGACGCGTTCGCCCGGCTTCGGCAATACGAGCTGGCGGTCGTTGAAGAGGTCCACGGCTAACGGCGAGCCGTCCGTGAAGTCATCAACCGTGGTCTTGACGCGCACGATAGACCCCAGAAAGGTAACGTTTTCCACGGTGGCGGCGAGGCAGTTAACGCCGGCGTCGGGGGTGCAGCCGGCGGGCGCCAGCTTGATTTCTTCAGGCCGGATCGCCAAGCGGGCCGCGGCCCCGGCGGCTGCCTGGATCGGCTCCGCGGCACAGACCGTTTGGCTGCCCAGAGCGACTTCGCCGGCCGCAGCGTCCTTGACAGTGACGGGGAGCAGGTTCAACTGGCCGATGAACGAGGCGACGAACCCGGTCTGGGGATAGTTGTAGATCGCAAAGGGCGCGCCGATCTGCTCGACCCGGCCGGCGTTCATCACCACGATGCGATCGGACAACGACAGCGCCTCTTCCTGGTCGTGGGTGACGTAGATGGTGGTGATGTCGAGTTGCCGCTGGATGCGGCGGATCTCGGAGCGCAGCTCGACCCGGATCTTGGCGTCCAACGCAGAAAGCGGCTCGTCGAGCAGCAGCACCTGGGGATGGATCGCAAGTGCGCGGGCCAGGGCCACGCGCTGCTGTTGGCCGCCCGATAACTGGTGGGGGTAGCGGCCGCCCAGGTCAGGCAGGTGGATCACGTCCAGCATCTCGGCCACGGTGCGGTCAATGTCCGCCTTGGGCGTGCGCGCGATCTTCAAGCCGAAGCCGATGTTGTCGGCCACCGTCATGTTGGGGAAAAGCGCGTACGACTGGAAGACCATGCCCACGTTGCGCTGATTCGGCGGCCGGTAGGTGATCTCCGCGTCGTTGATGACGATCGTTCCTGTGGTCGGCAGCTCGAAGCCGGCGATCATGCGCAGCGTGGTGGTTTTGCCGCACCCGCTGGGCCCCAGGAAGGAGACGAATTCGCCCCGCTCGACGTCCAGGTTGAAATCGTGCACAGCCACGTTGCCGCCGAAGGTCTTGGAGATGTTGGTCAGGGTGAGAAATCCCATCGTGTCACCTTGCCCCTACAAGTTGCTGCCGCTGGCCGGGCTGACCGCGACCAAGAAGTTGGAGCAGCCCCATGAACACCCAGGTCAGGGCGAAGCTGATGATCGCCAGGGCGGACGATTCGTAGGTTTTGTTTTGCCCGATCAGCGACATGTACGGGCCGAACGCCTTGATGCCCACCAGAAAGCTGGCGATGGTGAACTCACCGACCACGATCGCCAGCGTGAGGAAGGCGCCGCTGAGCAGCGCCGAGCGCAGGTTGGGGAAGATGATGCGCAGCAGGATCGCGCCCCAGTTCGCGCCCAGGCTTTGGGCCGCTTCTGTGAGTGTGCGCACGTCAATCGCGGCCAGTCCCGTATCCACAGCGCGATACATGTAAGGGAGTGCCAGGACAACGTACGCGGCCACCAGCAACGTGTTGGTGCCGGCGCGGAAGTTGGTGAGCGGCAGGAAGCCCCCGCCATACACCCGGATCAGCCCGAAGACCAGCACGATAGCCGGCACCACGAACGGCATCAGGGTGATGAACTCCACCACCGGCCGCAGCTTGGGCAGGCGGAGCCGGATCCAATAGGCAGTAGGGACGATCAGCAGCAGGCTGACCAGGATAGTGAGCACAGCCATGCCGAGCGAAAAGAGCAGCGTCTGGCGGAACAGCGGATCGGCCAGCACGCGCTGGTAGGCCAACAGCGTGAGCTGGCCTTTCTTGGCGCGCAGCGAGAAGTCGAGCGTGGCGTAGAGCGGCGTGAAGAAGTAGAGCACGCCGAGGAATGTCCAGAACCAGCCCCAGAACCTGTTCCGCTTCATAACCGCAGCCACCTTTCGCTGCGGCGCCGCAGCGCGTAGTAGATGGCCATGGAGATCGCCATCACCACCACCATGCCGAACGCCAGGGCATAGCCCAGGCCCGGGTTGTGCAGGATGTCGCCCTTGATCTGCGCACCGATGACGATGGTCACCAGGTTGATCATGCCACCGGTGAGCGAGAGCGCGGTGGCATAGGCGCCGAACGCGTTGCCGAACAGCAGGATCATGGCGCCGAGCAGCGAGGGCAGCAGCACCGGCAGCCCGACGTAGCGCCAATACTGCCAGCCGGTGGCCCCCAGGTTTTCCGCCGCCTCCCGCCACTCGCGTCGCAGTCCTTCTAGCGCCGGGGTGATGATCAGCACCATGAGCGGGAACTGGAAGTAGAGGTAGGTGACGCTCAGGCCCCAGAAGCTATACAGGTTGAAGCCGTGGTCATACAGGTTGAACCCGAGGAGGTTTTTCAGCAGCACCGTCACCAGGCCCAGCCGGCCCAGCGTGGCGATGAAGGCGAACGCCAACGGCACGCCGGCGAAGTTCGAGGCGACGCCGCTGAAGGTCGCCATCCCGTCGGACACCCAGCGCGGCAAGCCTACCAGCGTTGCTGAGTAGGCCAGGAAGAACCCGAACAGCCCGCCGACCACCGCAGTGAAGAGGCTGATACGGATGGTGATCCAGTAGGCGCTGAGGATGGATGGCGTGAACAACCCGGCGATGTTCGCCAGGGTGAAATGCCCCTGGTTGTCCTGGAAGCTGCCCACAAACAGCGACAGCGATGGCAGAAACAGGAAGAAGATGGCGAAGAGCAGGAAAGGTGCAACACCCACCCACGCCCAGGTGGCGCGGCGGGCAGGCCTTCGAGGTCGCGCAGACCTCGAAGGCCCTGGTTGGATCGCTGTGGTTCGCAGAGCGCTCGCCACTGGCTGCCGCTACTTCACATCCGCGCCGACCACCTTATCCCAGTTCTCCGCGATCAACTTCGCCGCGGCGTCGAGCTGGGCCAGGGTCGGGAAGACGGCTTTGGCGTAGGCCTCGGCCGGGGGCAGCTTGGCGGCAATCTCGGCCGGGATGACGTTGCGCGCCACCATGTCGTTGTAGCGGATCGGGTGGCAGCCGCCCTTCAGCCAGACCAGCTGACCTTCGTCCGAGTAAAGGTATTCCATCCAGAGCTTGGCGGCGTTGGGATGCGGCGCATACGCGCTGATGGCCTGGATGTAGACGCCAGCCACCACGCCCGTCTTGGGGATCACCACCTCGATGGTGGGGTTGCCGGCCAGCGCTTCCTTGTCGGCCAGGGCGTTGTAGTCCCAGCGGGTGATCACAGGGGTTTCACCCTTGGCGACGGTCGCTTGCTTGGCGATCACCGGCACAAAGTTGCCCACGGCGTTCAGCTGCTTGAAGAACTCCAGGCCGGGCATGACGTTGTCCAGCGAGCCGCCGTTGGCCAGCGCGGCCGCGATGACGCTCATGTACGCCTGGGTGGAGACGCGCGGGTCGCCGGAGAGCGCCACCTGGCCCTTATACTCCGGTTTGAGCAGGTCGGCCCAGTCTTGTGGCACGTTCTTCACGGCGTCTTTGTTCACCTCGAAGGCCAACACGCCGTAGTAGTCGCCGTACCAGTAGCCGTTGGGGTCTTTGGCGTCGGCCGGGATGGTGTCCCAGGTTGCCACTTTGTAGGGCTGCACCAGGCCTTCTGCGACGACCTTGGGGCCATAGCTGAAACCGATGTCAATCACGTCGGGCGCCTGCGGGCCTTTGTTGTCTTTGTTGGCCTTGATGGCTTCGATTTCGTCGCCGGAGCCGGCATCGGGGTTGAGCTCGTTGATCTGCAAGCCATACTTCGCCTTGAAGTTGGCGATGGCTTCGCCGTAGTTGCACCAGTCGTGCGGCAGGGCGATGGTGGTGAGCATGCCCTCGGCCTTAGCGGCTTTGACCAGGGCATCCATGGCGCTTTCGGCAGGTGCGGCGGCCGGGGGCTGAGCCGGGGCCGGGGTGGCGGCGGGCACACAGCTGACCATCACCACCGCTATGATCAACAGCGCGCTGAACAGGGACAGACGACTTCGGACTTGCGGGGACATAGTGGTTTCCTCCTAAAGAGTGGGCTTGTTGGGCAGGACGTCATTGTTCCTCGATGCACCACAGCAGGTGTTGGTCAGACGACGAACCTGCCGATTCAATAGGGAGACTTGAGAGATGGTCATAGTCTAATCTGATACACGAGGGTTGTCAAGTCCAGATTCGGCCATGCGACCGTGCACTTTTGCGCGAATTGCGTCCGTGCGCGATCCCTGCTAGAATAGCTTCAAGCACTCCTCAACCGTACTTTCCCCGACCAGATCAGCTATCCGGACGACCGATCTTGCAAGGAGGCACAATTGGAAGCCGGAACGACATCGCTACAACCTCTGTAACGCATCACCATGCTTATCAACGGTGTGACTCGTGATTTCGAGGTCGGCCGTGCTCTCGAATTCTCGACCACCCTTTCGGCGTTTCTACGCGAACACCTCGGTTTCACCGGCCTCAAAATCAGCTGTGACGAAGGCGCCTGCGGCGCGTGTACGATCATCATGGATGGTAATGCCATCCTCTCGTGCATGTTGCTCGCCGTGGAGGCGGATGGCCACGACCTGCTGACCATCGAGGGCCTGCCGGAGGATGACCCGGTGATCGAGGCGTTTGCGGAGCAGTGCGAGCTCGGCCACGGCACCGCGCTGCAATGCGGCTTCTGCACCCCAGGCTTCGTGATGACGGCCCGCGCGCTGCTGAACGAAAACCCGACGCCGACCGTGGCCGAGATCAAAGAAGCTCTCTCCGGCAACCTCTGCCGCTGCGGCTGCTATGCAGGGATCGCTATGGCCGTGCAGCACGCGGCCGAAAAGATCGCCGCACGCACTGTAACGCAATCCGCTGGATTGCGCCCCGAGGGGAGGCCCACATGAGCACACCCTACACACCTCGCGTCGAGCGCCAGTTTATCGGCAGCTATCGCCCGCGCATTGATGCCTCAGACAAGGCGCATGGCCGCGCGCCCTACGCTGACGACATGATTTCGGAACGCACCTACCCAGGTCTGCTCCATGCACGGGTGCTGCGCAGCCCCTACCCGCGAGCCCGGATTGTCAGCCTCGACACCAGCCGGGCTGAACAGCTCTCCGGCGTCGTCGCCATCCTGACCTACCAGGATCCTCAGGTGGCGCGGCTCAAGCCGACCAACGCCGGCTGGACCGACGCGGTGGATACGGTCAGCTAGGAAGGGATGATGTGGCGCAAGTTCCGGGACCGCCGCGTGTTGGGCGACTACGCGGCCTGGGCCGGCGATGAGGTGGGCGTGGCCGTCGCGGCCGAGACCGAGCAGATCGCGGAGCATGCGCTGCGGCTGGTCGAAGTCGAGTGGGAGGCGCTGCCGTTCGTGTTGGACCCGCTGGCCGCCGTGCAGCCCGGCGCGCCGGTCATCCACCCGGGGATCGCCGAGCACAACGTGCTCCCGCCCGATCCCGTCGGCGGCCCTGATGTTTTCCTGGTCAAGGGGGATGTGGCGGCCGGTTTCGCCGCGGCGGACATCGTGCTCGAGATGGACACCAGCCACCACAACCCCACCCAGGGCGCGCTGGACCCCTGGTGCTGCATGGCCCAGTGGCAGGGCGACCTTGTGCCGGTGTGCTATCGGCCAGGCGACAGACCTGGCGTATGCAGATGAAAGACTCTCGGCCCGGAATCGAGGCTTTTGCCGGTTTGATGATCATGGTGAGAAACCGGCTGGAGTCTCGATTCCAGAACAAGAACTGACGATGCTGCGGACCGAGCGCGGGTTCATTGTCGCCGATAAGCGGACCGCGGCCACCAATCTGCCGGGCGTGTTCGCGGGCGGTGACGTGATCGGTGGCCCGGCGACACTGGTGAACGCGATGGCCGCTGGGCAGCAGGTCGCCGCGGCCATGGATGCGTATCTTGCGCATGAGACAGAGGCGAGAGATAGAGTCGGGCGTGAGGTGGCAGCCAAAGGCACAGTCCGACTGGTCGGCAACGAGGATGCGCTGCCAACCAGCGCGCGCGTGCTTGAGTTACGGTTGCCGGTTGCCGAGCGGACGCTGCGTGGCGAGGATTGCGCGACCCTGTCGGCCGAAGCAGCTACGGCGGAATCGTTCCGCTGCGCCAACTGCGGTTGCGTGGCGGTCAACGCCTCGGACCTGGCCCCGGCCCTTATCGCGCTGGACGCCAGGATTGTGACCACGCAGCGCACCCTGGCGGCCGAAGAACTCTTCGCCGCGGCCGAAAGCAAGACGACCGTGCTGGCCGCCGACGAGTTGATTGAGGAGATCGAGATTCCCGCGCCACCGGCCGGGAGCCGGCAGGCCTATCTCAAGTTTCGTATCCGCAACGCCATTGACTTCCCCATCGTCAGTGTCGCGTTCCGCTCGGATATGGTGGACGGCAAGCTACACGACGCCAGGGTGGTGCTCGGCGCGGTCGCACCCGTGCCGCTGCGTGTACATGCCGTTGAGGCGTTGCTGGAGGGTAAAGAGTCTGGTGGGGTGTTGCCGCAAGAGGCAGCCGCGTTGGCAGTTAGCGCCGCGCAGCCATTGGCGCGAAATAAGTTTAAGATCGAGATTCTGAGGGGGTTATTGCGCACACTGCTGGCATCTGTTTAGCCGGAGGCGCTCAGTACGCCGCTTTGTCGAAGAACGCTTTGAACGCGGTGCGCAGGATGATCTTGAAATCGAGCCACAGCGACCAGTTCTCGATGTACCACAGGTCGTATTTGGTGCGTTCGGCGATGGAGGTGTCGCCGCGCAGACCATTGATCTGCGCCCAGCCGGTGACGCCGGCCTTCTCGCGGTGGCGTTCCATGTAGCGGGGGATGCTCTGGCGGAACTGTTCGACGTAGGTGGGCTGTTCGGGGCGGGGGCCGACCACGCTCATATCGCCCATGAGCACGTTGATGAACTGCGGCAGCTCGTCAATGGAGGTCTTGCGGAGGATCGTGCCGATACGGGTGCGCCTGGGGTCGTCCTTGGTGGTCCAGCCGGGCCCGCTGCGCTCGGCATCGACGCGCATCGAGCGGAACTTCAGCATCTTGAACGGCTTGGCGTCCAGTCCCATGCGCTCCTGGGCGAAGAAGACCGGGCCGGGGGAGTCCAGCTTGATCAGCAGCGCGGTCAGCATCATGACGGGCGAGGCCAGCAGTAAGAAGAGGCTGGAGAACGCCACGTCCACGATGCGCTTGAGCGTCAGTTTCCAGCCGCGCAGCGCCACATCGCGGATGGTCAGCAGCGGCAGCCCGGCCAGATCGCTGATGGTCACCTCAGACGCCATGATCTGGAAGACGTCGGGGAAGACTCGGATGCTGACCTTTTCACGCTCGCACTGGGAGACGATGCCGACCAACTCCTGGTGGGTGGCTTCGGGCAGGCCGATGATCACCTCGCTGATCCCTTGCGCCTCAATGATCTGCGGCAGGTCCTCGACCAGGCCCAGCACGGGCAGACCCATCACCTTGCCCCCGGCTGCGCTGCCGGCGTCGTTGGTTTGGCCGTCCACGAACCCTACCACGCGGTAGCCCAATCCCGGCGTATATTGGATCTTTTGCAGCAACATGCGGCCCACCTCGCCCGTGCCCACGATGAGCACGCGCTCGGCGGCGATGCCGCGGCGCTGGAGGGCACGCTGCACGCGGCTGTGTACAAGCCGGCCGAGGGTGAGGGTGAGCAGCCCGGCGGCCCAGGCTATCACCACCGTGGAGCGTTGGTATTGCAGCGTGTCGCGCAGCGCAAAGGCGATGAACGCGATGGTGAGGAGGGTGGCGATGGACACACCGCTGAAGATGCGGTAGGTTTCGTCGGTGAGCAGTGCAGCGTGCCGGCGGTGGTAGAATTTATAGAAAAAGAAGATTAGCAGCGTGTTAACGGTCTGGATGCCGGCCAACAGCAAGTAGCTGGTGCTCGGGCCGGTCTCGGCGCCCTGCACCCAGCGACGAAACCCGTATGCCAGGAAAAAGGCCAACATGCTCATGGCTGCGTCCACGAGCACCAATGTCAGCGTGAACCAGACGCGCGGCCGTCTCATGCTATCTGCCCCTTGGCGCCGGACGCGGCTTCACGATAGCGTCCCTGGAGGCGGCGCAAGAACAGGTCGAGCCTGCCAAAAAAAGCTATGCCGCCACGGATCAGCCAGTCCAGCCAGAACGGCGTGGTCGCCCGGTAGTGCTTTTCGTAGAAGATCGTCATCGCCCGATAGAACTCGACCCGTGCCCGGTGCGAGTGGCGGCTGGCCGCCTCTTTGACGTGCTGCACGGTGACGCGCGGATTATACCACACTTGCCAGCCGGCGTCGGTGATCCGCTTGGCCCAATCCAGGTCTTCGCCGTACATGAAGAAGGTCTCGTCCAGCAGCCCGGCCTGGCCGATCGCCTCCCCGCGCACCAACATGAACGCGCCCACGATGGCGTCCACCCGCGTTACCGTGTCGGGATCGAGGTATGACAGATCGTAGCGGGCGAAGCGCGGGCTGCGCGGGAATAGCCGGTCCAGCTTCAGCAGGTGATAGAGGGACGTGGCCGGCGTGGGGAACGAGCGCCGGCACGCTTTGTCCAGCGAGCCATCGAGGCGCACCAGCTTCGGCCCGGCCGCGCCCGCGCGTGGATGCTCGGCCATAAACGCCAGCATCTCGGCCAGCGCGTCCGGCGGCAGCACGGTGTCGGGGTTCAGCAGCAGCGCGAAGCGGGGGAGGCCCCCACCCCCAGCCCCTCCCCCGTCGCGACGGGGGAGGGGCGCAGGGGTGAGGTCGGTGAACCCGAACCAGCGCAGCCCCTGGTTGTTGGCCGCGGGGTAGCCGACGTTGTCAGCGTTGGCGATGACGTGGACCTGCGGAAAATCAGCACGAACCATGGCCACGCTGTCGTCGGGCGAGGCGTTATCCACCACGCAGACCGCCAGCCGCAGGCCGCCGGTGCTGGCGAACACGGAGCGCAGGCACGCACGCAGCAGCGTGCTGGTGTTGTAGTTGACGATGACGATGCCCAGGTCGAGGGGGGCGTTCGGCGCTTCACTCATAGGTAGGCGCTATTATAGCACGGGGCACGATAGCGGGTCAATTGCTCTGGCGCGGCCTTCGTGTTAGAATGACGGGACTATTCATCCATGGTTGAGCACCCTGAGCAGAGGGCTGGCATCCTGAGCGAAGCACCGCAGTGCGGAGTCGAAGCATGTCCTGAGCCGAACCAAAGGGGACGCAGCCCGCAGTTGAAGCATGTCTGAGCGCGGTCGAAGGGGGGCGGTCAACGCGTAAGACGCACCCTTCGACTGGTCATTGTTTGTCGTGCACGTTGGCTTGTAGACCCGCTCAGGGTGCTTGTGAATTTTCAGATCAGGAGCCGATGATATGAGAACGGCGATGCGTTTTGTGAGCGGCTGGTGCCTGGCTGCGCTGATGGCAGCGCTGCTGATCGGCGCGGCGCCGATGCACGCGGCCGCTGATGGCTGCACGGAGCTCATCGCCAACGGCGGTTTTGAGACCGCTGATGCATGGGCTCTCGGCGTGAGCCCCATCATGCCGCAGTATGTGACCTACACCAAACACAGCGGCAACCGGGCGCTGGCGTTGGGCATCACTAGCGGCGCCAACGTGGCCAGCTTCTCGTCGGCGCGGCAGACGGTGACGATCCCGGCCGCGATCACGCAGGCCACGCTGACCTTCTGGTTCTACGCCCTGGCCAGCTCACCAGCCACCACTGACTACATGGAAGTGGTGCTGCTGGACGCGGGCGGGGTCATCCTGGCCAAGCCGTGGCAGTCGCACAACGATAGCCGGCTGTGGAACCAGCTCTCGTTCGACCTGACGCCCTGGCGCGGCCAAACGGTGCAGGTCTACTTCAACGTGTACAACGACGGCCTGGGCGGCGCCGCGGCCCTGTTCCTGGACGACGTCTCGCTGCAAGCGTGCTCGGGCGTCACCCCTGCGCCCACCGGCACACCCGCGGCCAGCCCGACGGCCGCGCCGACGGCTACAGTGGCCCCCAGCCCCACACCCGGCTGCACCACCGCGGTGATCAACGGCGGCTTCGAGAGCGGGCTGACGGCCTGGGAGCCCCAGGGCGACCCGCGCGGCGTTGCCTTGAGCACCAGCGCGCCGCACACCGGCAGCACGGCGCTGCGCCTGGGTGCGCTGGACCAGAGCATCAACGACTTCACGTCGGTGCGCCAGCAGATCACCATCCCGGCGGGGTTCAGCAAGGTGAAGCTGGAGTTTTGGACGTATACGTTCCTGGAAGCCAACCCGGGCAACGATTACCAACGCGCTGAGCTATTGAACACCTCCGGCAACCCGTTGGTGGTCCTCTGGAACGAGGCGACCGACAAACGCGCCTGGGAACGGCGAGAGGTTGACCTGGCGGCTTACGCCGGTCAGACCGTGTTCTTGCGATTCGGGGTTAACAACGACGGGGGCGGCGGCCGCGCCGCGATGTACCTGGATGATGTGCTGATTCGGGCCTGCACCCCCGTCCCGACGCCCACAAATACGCCCGTGGCTACGGGCACGCCTGCGCCCACCGCGACCCGGACGCCTACGGGTATTGCACCGACCTACACGACCGTGCCGGCCGGCTGTGTGGAGCTGCAACACAACGGCGATTTCGAGTCCGGCCTGCTGCCGTGGCGGCCTGGCACGAGCTTGCTGCCCCCCACTGTAGTCGGCGAACCTGTTTACGAAGGCGGATATGCCGTCCGCCTGGGCTCGCAATATGAGAACCGCAACACCTACTCTTCCATCCGCCAGACGGTGACGGCGCCCTGGGGCCGGCCGCGCGTGCTGGTCAGCTTCTGGGCCTACACCTGGGCCGAGTCGCTGGCCGACGCCGACCGCCAGCAGTTCGCCGTGCTGGGCACGGATGATACGGTGTGGGCGCTGCCGTGGTCGGTGCTGGAGGACGCGCAGAGCTGGCAGCAGTACGTGTTCGACATCATCGGCGCGGCCGGGCAGACGTTCGACCTGTACTTCAACGCCTACAATGACGGCGTCGGCGGCCGCACGGCGCTGTTCGTGGACAAGGTCCAGTTGTGGGGCTGCACGGCCGGCGAGTACCCGGACGAGTTGAAGGAAGGCCCTTCTGCGATAGGCGCCGGAGGCAGCATCTCGACCCCGATCGCACGCGAACCGAGCGCGATCGACGCCGTCGCCACCCCGTGGGGGCAGATGACGCGCGTCGCGATTGATGTGCCCACCGAGGCTTTCGCAGGCCGCACGCTGGCGACAGCCACCCCGACCGCCACCTCCACACCCACACCTGTAGCCCCAGGGCTGCTGAGCAAAATCCTGACCCAGCTCAGCCAGCCGTGGCTGCTGGCCGTGGGTGCGGTCGTGATCGTGGCCGGCCTGTTCTTTTTGCTGATGCGCGCCGCCAGAACGCCGTAGCGGCGGGGTGGGTGCGTGCTGTGATCCGTGCGTAGGATATCGTGGGTGGAGATCTGACCGCAGCACGGCGCACCCCGCCCCTGGTCATTCACACTGTTGTTTTTGGAAAGGAACCGAGTTTGGATCTCACCCTCTACCGTGATGAAATCGGCTTCACTGCCTTGCAGCCCGAGTGGAACGACCTGCTGCGCCGCAGCCGCTTCGACACTGTTTTCCTGACCTGGGAGTGGCAGTACACCTGGTGGCAGCACCTGGGCCGGCGCCGGGGGCCGCTCTATCTCCTGGCCGCGCGGCAGGACGGCCGACTGGTGGGCATCCTGCCCTTGTACGAAAGCCGCAGTGAGGACGATGTCGCCCTGAACGTCGTCGGCTGCATCGAGGTCTCCGATTACCTGGACCTGATCATCGAGGCCGGGCAGGAGGACGCGGTCTACGCGGCGTTCCTGGCCTGGCTGGCCGGTCCTCAGGCCCCGCCCTGGACCGTGGTTGACCTGTGCAACCAGCCTGCGGCCTCGCTGTCGCACACGCGGCTGCCCGAGCTGGCGCGCGCGGCCGGTTTCCAGGCCGACGTGGCCCAAGAGGACGTCTGCCCGGTGATCGACCTGCCCCGGCCGCCCACCGACGACTCGGCCGGCCTCGAAGCTGCGTGGGAGCTCTACCTGGCCGGGCTAGACAAAAAGGAGCGGCACGAGATCCGCCGCAAGCTGCGCCGCATGGAGCGCGAAGCGCCCGATGCGCGGCTCCGCTTCGTGACCGCCGGCCCCGACCTGGCGGCCGCGATGGACGACTTCATCGCGCTCCACCGCTTCAGCCGGGCCGACAAACACGCGTTTATGACCGACGAGATGCAGGCGTACTTCCGCGCCATCGCCGCTGCGCTGGCCGAACGGGGTTGGCTGCAGCTCTCGTTCCTGGAAGTGGCGGGCAAGCCGGTCGCGACCTATTTCTGCTTCGACTACGGCGACGCGATCTTGGTCTACAACTCCGGTTACGACCCGGCCGCCGTGCCGCAGCTCAGCCCCGGCTGGGTGCTGTTGGCGCAGCTCATCCAACACGCGATCGCACTGAGCCGCGCCCGGTTCGACTTCCTGCAGGGGAACGAGGATTACAAGCACCGCTTCGGCGGCGTGGACACGGCGGTCTATCGCACCCTGCTCCATCGCGGGTGAGCCGGGCGCATGTTACCCACCGGGCACATCGAGTTCACCTGGGCGGCCCTGAACCTGCTGCAGCGCAAGGCCGGCCTGTTTCGCAACGCGGATTATCGCCTGGTCGCGCTGGCCGCGCTCGCGCCCGACCTGCTGGACAAGCCGCTGGCGCTCACGGTCTACCGGGACACCGACGCGGCGCTGTTTTGGGGCCACAACTTGTGGTTCCACCTGGGCGTCTGGCTGATTGCGCGGGCATGGAGCCGGCGAGTTGGCGTGAGAACCGAAAACGTTCCTGGTGTCACCCTGAACGGGTCTTTCGCCCAACGTTGGCTGCGGCGTGTGACCAGTGAAGGGTCTCTGCCCTATCTCCTGGCCTTTTCCGGCCACCTGCTGGCCGACCGGATGTGGGGGTTCCAGGAGAGCCTGTTCTATCCGCTGGGCGCGGGCTACTGGCACCCGTGGATGCACGTAGGCGTGCCCCAGGCCATGCTGGACGCGTACCTGCACATCATCCGCACCACGCCGATCATCGTCGCGTTCGAGGTCATCGGCCTGGGGCTGCTGGCCTGGTTCGTATGGGATCGCAGGTTGTGGCGGCGCGACCGGCTGAAGGCCTGGCTCCGCACGGGGCGGTTTGCCATCGTGGGGCAGATTGTCATTCTCCGGAATCGAGGCTTCAGCCGGTCTTCCGGTCGTGGGAATAACCGGCTAAAGCCTCGAATCCAGAAGCTCTGATACCGAGTACTCATATGCGCATCATCGCAGGCAGCGCCAAAGGACTGACCCTGGCCTCTGTGCCGGGCGATAGCACGCGGCCGATTACTGACCGCGTCAAGTCCGCGCTCTTCAGCATCCTCACCTCGCAGGAGCAGATCGAAGGTTGCCGCTACCTGGACCTGTTCGGCGGCACCGGCGCGGTCGGCATCGAGGCGCTGAGCCGCGGCGCGGCCGAGGTTGTCTTTTGTGAGCGGGATCGCGTTGCGCTGCGCGTGCTGCAGCGCAACCTGGCCGCGGCCGGCGTGGCCGACCGGGCGTCCGTCGTGCCAGGCGACGCGTTCGGCTACCTGGCGCGGCCGAACGTGGCCTCGTTCGACGTGATCTACATCGCGCCGCCGCAGTATCAAGGGCTGTGGCTGCGCGCGCTGCAAGCGGTGGACGCCCGGCCCGAGCTGCTGACCGAAGAAGGCCTGGTCATCGTGCAGATTTTTCCCAAGGAGTGGACCGAGCCCGCGCTGGCGCACCTGCGCGTGGTGGACCGCCGGCAGTACGGCAGCACCGCACTGTACTTTTTGGGGAAGCAGGCAGGCGTTCAGGGGTTGCAAACCCCTGTCTCAAGCTGAGAAGCGCCCGCAGGCGCTGGAATTGAGCCGCTGCGGCGGCTTTTCAGATTCAGACGGGGGATTGCATCCCCTGAGAAGCTCGCGTTGAGCATCAGACCGGCTAAAGCCTCGATTCCAGAAATCAGGCGGATTCCTCTTGCGGAGCATTGATCGCATGTCAAACACAGCACCGCCCACGGCATCCAATAATCGCCGCCGCGCGTGGATCATGGCGAGCCGGCCGCGCACACTGCCCGCCTCGATCGCACCGGTGATCGTGGGCACTGGGCTGGCGATCCAGGCCGGCGTGTTCCGACCATTGGCCGCGCTCGCGGCGCTCGTTGCCGCGTTGTTAATCCAGATCGGCTCGAACTTCGCCAACGACCTCGGCGATTTCCGCCGCGGCGCCGATCGACATGGCCGCGTCGGCCCGACGCGCGTCACCACCGCGGGGCTGCTGACCCCGCGGCAGGTGGAGGCCGGTATGGTCGTGGTGTTCGGCCTGGCCGCGCTGTGCGGGATCTACCTGATCACCCTGGGCGGCTGGCCGATCTTGCTGGTGGGCCTGCTTTCGATCGCGGCCGCGATGGCTTACACCATCGGCCCCGCGCCGTTTGGCTATTACGGTCTGGGCGACCTCGGCACGTTTGTCTTCTTTGGGCTGATCGCCGTCGTGGGAACGTATTACGTCCAGGCCCACGCGGTCACACCGGCTGCCTGGCTGGGCGGCGTGGCGATGGGCTGCCTGATCACCAACATCCTGGTGGTGAACAACATCCGCGACGCGGACACCGACCGGGCCGCGGGCAAGCGCACGTTGGCCGTGCTGCTGGGCCGTCGCGGCGCGCGCATCGAGTACCTCCTGCTGCTCGTCATCGCCTACGCGATCCCCCTCATCCTCTGGCTGGCCCTGGGCTATCGCCCCGGCGCGCTGCTGGCCTGGCTCACCCTGCCCCTGGCCTACCGCCAAACCCGCGCCGTCTTCACCATCCTCGGCCCCGCGCTGAACCGGACCCTGGCCGGCGCCGCCCAGTTGGCGGTGGCGTATGCAGTGGCGTTGGCGGTGGGGATCTTGTTGTAGCTCAACTGGAAACTCGAGTATAATAAAGCCCGACAAGGAGTTCTGGTCTGTAGGCCCATCGCACTCCCCCCGATGATGTGCCCCCGATGGTCTAGAGAGGTGCAGCCATGCCAGTCAATACGCTGAACAACGTGATGGGCGGGGAGATCGTCATCTACCAGTCAGCAGCGGGTGGGCCGCGCCTGGACGTGCGGGTCGAAAAGGACACCATCTGGCTGGATGCGCATCAGATGGCCGAGCTGTTCGAGCGCGACCGCACCGTGATCGTGCGGCACATCCGGAATGTCTACGCGACAGGCGAGCTGGCCCCGGAAGCAACCTGTGCAAAAAATGCACAGGTTGCCGCGGACGGCAAGATCCGGCAGATGGATCTCTATAACCTGGATATGATCCTCTCCGTCGGCTACCGCGTCAACTCCCGCCGGGGCACGCAGTTCCGCATCTGGGCCACCAACGTGCTGCGGGGTCACCTGGTGCGGGGCTACACGGCCAACGAGCGCCGGCTGGCGGAGCTGCGGCAATCGCTGCGGCTGGTGGAGCACGCGCTGACCGGGGATGCGGTCTCGGCCGAAGAGGCGACCGCGCTGCTGCGCGTGGTGACCGATTACGCCTACGCGCTGGATCTACTGGATGACTACGACCATCAGCGGGTGGCAGCGGAGGCGACCGGGACGGGCCTGGCGGTCGGCATCGGCTACGCGAGGCGCGCGGGGTCATCGGCCAACTGCGCGAAAAGTTCGGCGCGTCCGCCCTGTTCGGGCTGGAGAAGGACGAGAGCCTGCACAGCTCGCTCAACGCGATCATGCAGACCTTCGACGGACACGACCTTTACCCCAGCCTGGAGGAAAAGGCCGCGCACCTGCTCTATTTCCTGGTAAAGAATCACAGCTTCGTGGATGGCAACAAGCGCATCGCGGCCGCGCTGTTCCTGTGGTTCATGGAGAAAAACGCCATGCTCCGCCGCGCCGATGGGATGCGGCGCATCGCGGACAACGCGCTGGTGGCGATCACCCTGCTCGTCGCGGTCAGCGAGCCCGCGGAGAAGGCGGTGATCATCAATGTGGTGGTGAATTTGATTAACGGACGGAATTAGCGGTACGCCGACAGAATCAGACGTGGGACGCGGACGACGCAGACAACGCGGACAGATTTAGTTTTATCCGCGTCCTCCGCGTCGTCCGCGTCGTCCGCGTTCTATTCTGAGGTCAATTGCCCCACCGCCCCAGGATCCGTCCACAGCAAACTCCGCACCTGGACCGCCAGCGCTCCCGCGTCGAAGCAGCGCTGCACGTCCTCCGCCTGGGTGATCCCGCCGGCCGCGATCAGCGGCAGTCCCAATCCCAGCTCGGCCACGGCCGCCAGCGCGTAGAGGGTCAGCGGGAACGCGGCCGGGCCGGCCATGGGGCCGGAGACCAGCGTCCCGTCGGCCGCGGGGGCGCGGGCCAGGGCCGCCGTGCCGATCACCAGCGCATCCGCGCCGGCGCTGGCGCAGGTGGCCGCCAGGGCGACTGCGCGGGGGGTGGGCAGCTTGATCAGCAGCGGCAGCGTACACGCGCGGCGGACCGCGCCGATCCAGGCTGCGGCGTCGTTGCGGTGCGCGATGTGCGGCAGGTGCAGCTCCAGGCCGGCCGCGCCGGATTCCTCCTCCAGCAGCGCGCCCAGCCGGCCCCAATCCTCCGGCGTGCTGGCGGCGAGCGCGACGATCACCGGCACGCCCAGGCGCCGCCAGGCCGCGTCGTGCTCCTGGATCACGCGGCGGTAGCCGGGGTTGTGATCGCCGGCCGCCAGCAGGAACCCGCCGGGAATCTCGGCCAGCCGCGGAGCCGCGTTCCCGCGCCGCGGCCGCCACGAGATCGGCGGCGTCACAAGCGCGCCGAATAGCGCCGGTGTCACCCCCGGCGGCCACGCGTCCGCATAGCCCACCGCGCCGCTGCCAGCGATCAGCGGCGAAGCCAGGCTCAGGCCTTGTTTGTTGTTCGGCGCAAGTTCGATCATGGTCAGGCGTCAGTGGTCAGGCGTCAGCTTGCACATTCCACATTCTACATCCCACATTCCACATCGTCCATCCAACCTCTAACCTCCAACTTCTAACAAATCCATCACCGGCCCGCGCAGGCAGATGCGGCGGCGGCCGGTGGCGATGTCGGCGACGCAGGCCTGGCACGCGCCCGCGCCGCACAGGAAAGTGGCGGGGTAGAGCGCCTGGACGAAGCCGCGGCTGATCTCGAAGCGGACAGCCTTCACCCCGGCGGCCAGTTGGCTGTAGAACGACAGCGGCCCGGCCGCCAGCACCACGTCGGCCCAGGCCAGCAGGCCTGGCCCCGGCATGGCGGACGAACCCGCCAGCAGGTCAGCCCACTGGTTCGCCACGCGGCCGCCGTCCGCGGTCAGGGTGTGGTACTCGACCGAAGCGGGCAGCCGTTGGGGCGGGATCAGCTCGCGGGCCGTGCGGGCCTCCACTGCCAGCGCCACCGAGAGCCCGCGCGCCTCGGCCACCGCGACCACGGGCAGCAGGGTCCACGCCGGCTCGCCCGCGCCGATGCACAGCACGTTGCGTACGCCCAGCGGCACGCTGAACCCGATCCCCACCGGGCCCAGGCAATCCAACTCGGCACCGACCGGCGCGGCGGACAGCCAGGCGTGGCCCCAATCCCCGCTGGGCGGCACGCGCAGCGTCCAGGTCTCGTTGCCGAGCGCGATCGGGTGGAACGTGCGGCGCAGGTATGGCGCCTGGCCCCAGCCGCACCGCACCAGGGCCGCCTGGCCGGGGCCGAGGCCGCGCGCCAGCTCCGGCGCCAGCAGGGTCAGCTCCTGTGCCGGGCCGGCGGTCGTGCGGGCGATGAGGGTGGCGGTGGTTTGGATCATTGTGATGTTAGCGTCTGGTAAGTCGCCAACATTTGCTCATACGGCGCGTCGAATTCGATGGTGGTGAAATGGCCGGCCGGCCTGGATCGCACCAGATCGGGGGGCATGAGCCCGTCCCACGAATACGCCAACTGCGGAAACGCGCCGCGGCCGGCCGTGCGGATGGCAGTGACGCCGCGGCGGCCGCACGCCTCGGCAAAAGCCAGGAAGCGCGCGGTCAGGCCCTCGCCAGCACGGCCCACAGCCACGCTAAACGATTGCAGGTTGGCCGGCGGCAGCAGCGCCAAATAGCACTCTGGCACTTCCATCAAATCCGGCACGGCCCGCACGATGATGACCCGCCCCTGGCAGTCGTTCACCGTCGAGTGAAACGCGGCCGCGCCTGACGCGGTTCGCACCAACGGCCGCCGGTCCACCACCACGACGAACTGGTCATCGTAGCCGCTCAGCACCTGCGCCTGGCCCGCGGCTTCCAGCACCTTGTAGCGGTCGAAGCGGTCGTGGAGCTGGTGCTGCGGCCAGGCGCCGCGCGGCAGGGCCAGGGCCAGCAGGCGCAGTTGAGCGGCCAATGCGGCTGCGTACTCCTCTGCTGTGTGGCTGGCCTTGGTTCCTGCTTCAACGAAATGAATGCGCGACGACAAGCAGCCGTTCTGATCCCAAAACGCCGAATCCAGCGCAGCCAGCGAAGCGACCGCGTCCAACAACGGTTGTCCGGCGTTGATGGCGCCGCCCCTGGTCAGGACTTCGCGGCCGATGAGGGAAAAGCTGACTTTGTGGCCGTGGGCATGGAAACGGGCCGGCCGTTCAGGCCGGGCAGCGGCCAGGCCGCGCCGGATCTGCGCGATCGTCTCATCACTGGCGGCGGCCATCACCAGGTCTGCCTGGCCCAACAGCAGCCGCTGCAAATCGGCGTCCTCGTAGTCCCAGATCAGGACAGCGGCCGCTGAGACGAGCTCAGGATCTTCGGCCTCCAGCGCGTTCAGCACCAGGGGCGCGAAGATCGGCTCCTGCCGCGAGTTCTTGACCACGATAGCGGGCGGATATTCACCCACCAGCCCGGCCGCCAGCCCCAGGAAGGTGATGAGCAGCGCGGCGCCCGGCACGTTGCCCGCGCCGTAGCCCACCACAAGTTCCGGCGCGTCGATCGGCCCGAACAGGGAGCGACCTGAGAGCGCTGACAACCGGCCCAACGCCTGGCGCCAGCGGCTCTCCGGGTAGAAGCGCCAGCGGCCCGGCATGCCGCCCAGCGGCTGCCAATTCGTGATCCCGCGGCCATCCGGGGCCAGTTCCAAGGCCTGGGGTAGCTGATCCAGCGCCATCAACCCCATCGCCCGCAGCGCAAACCGGATCATGGCCTCCGAGTAGCCGGTGTAGGCGGGCAATGTGGCGACAGCCTGTTGGTGGCAGGGGTCGTTGGGGTCGGCCAGCCGAGCGCCGGCGCGGGCCAGGGCCGCCTGCAGGCGATCCCACAGCGCCGGCCCGGCCGGCAGCCGCCGACGATTCTCACGTAGCGCAGCCAGCAGCGCGCGCCATTGATCGTGGTCGAATTGGGGCCAGTGCGCGGTCACGCTGCCGGCTGCCTGGGGCGAGGCCGGCGCCCCGTTGCGCATGGTGGCGGAGGCCATCGGCGTCTCCGCCGACAGCAGGCGCCGGCGCAGGTCTTGGGGCAGCCAGAATCCTTCCATGTCCACCCCTACACCTGCGCCGCGCAGCCGGCCTCGTCCAGCAGGTCAACCCGCTGGATAGAGGCCCGCGCCAGGTATGCGCCGGGGTCGCCGCAGGGACACTGCCAGTCCGGCCGGTCCCCGCGGATCAGGCGGACGCGATCCGCGGCCCGGAAGAAGGGCGGGTAAAGGTTGCCGCCGCCGAAGGGATCGAAAAACGCCAGGAGGCCCGTGGTGTCTGGCCCGGCCTGCAGGCGGTCGTCGGCATCCAGCGTCGCGGCGTAGAGCCAGGGCGGCAGGTGGTAGTTGCCCGCGCGGCACTGCATGGCCGCCCAGTTGCCTTCGGCCATGCCGTAGGTGTCCACGATGGGGATGGGCCGGCCGTCGCTGAGCGCGAACACCTGGGCCAGGGTGGCGCGAATGTCGTCCGGGGGAATGGCGTACTGTTCTTTCAGGCCGCCGCCCGTGCCCAGCAGGCTGCCGGGCGCGAGGATCAGGCGTTCACCGCGTGCCTGGAGCGCCAACGCCACGGCGTGCAGTTGCACCAGCCCGCCGAACAGCAGCACCTTTTCGCCCGCGGCCGCGCTGCGGCGTAGCAGGCTGACCGTCTTGCGCACTGCGGCCGGGGTCACGGCGTGGTCGTTCATCCAGGCCATGAAGGGGTGCAGCAAGCGCCGTTCGATCTCCCCGGCCAGGCCGGGGCGCAGGGTGCGACCGGCGCGCACCCGCACCTGGTCGGGGTAGGCGGGGAAGGGGATGGTGAAATGGATGCGCGCCTCATTGGTCCACACGCGGGTCACGCTGAACGCGGCCATGCGCGCCATGGCGATACGCGTCCGCTGCGGCATGAAGAAAATGGCGCGATGGTCGGCCTGCATGCCGAAGTAGCGTTGGAAGCACAGGTAGAAGCTCTCGGTGGTGCGGGCCAGCCCGTCCTGGTCGCGCACCATGATGGTGGCCCGGCCCGATGTGCCGCTGGAGGTGAGCACCTCCAAACCCAAGTCGGCGTAGATGCGCTCCAGGTCGGCCAGCAGCGCCTCCAGCGAGGGGTAGCGGGGCCGGAACCGGGCGAACCGTTCGCGGGGCAGCTCGATGGAAAGCTGATCGGCCAGCCAGGCCAGAAACGCGGCCGGATGATCCTGGGGAAACGGCCCCAGCAGGTCAATGTAGGACTTGAAGGCCTGGGCCGTGGGGCGCAGCAGCCGGGGCAGATCGGCCAGGTCAGCGGCCGGGCCGACGCCGCGCGCTGACACGGTCTGCCGGTAGGCTGTGTTGCGCGGATAGTGCCAGGCGTGGGCGCGGAAGATGGCGTCCAGCAGGACGTTTTCGCGCTCAGCGGCCGCCAGCTCCCAAAAGTCGCGGAGTTGGTAGTTTTCAGGGATATCCATCACTTGCTCTTTCGTTGCCACTCAGGTGTTATTGGATGGTGGCCTGTGGCGCCGCGCGGCGCTGTCATCACGGCCCCCAAGCCAGCCGTTCGTTGTACCAGAACTGGCCGAAGCCGGTCGGCACAGTCGCCAGTTTGCGCGGGCTGCCGCCGTCGGCGTTCATGACCCAGATGCCCCACCCGCCGTCGCGCTCAGAGATGAACGCAATGTGCTGACCATTGGGCGAAAAGGTGGCGGCCGCATCCTGGCTGGGGCTGTTGGTGAGGTTGCGCGCTGCACCGCCGCCGAGGGGGATCGCGTACACCTCCCAGTTGCCGGTGACTGAAGAATTGAAGAGCACCTGGCTGCCCCAACTATCGCTGCTGATGTCGTTGGCGCGCTCTGTGAGCCGGAACGGGCTGCCGCCATCCGGGCCGATGCTCCAGATGCCGCAGAGGCTGCCGCCACCGTTCTGCCAGTAAGCGCAGCCGCTGAACGCGATGCGGCCATCCGCCAGCCAGGTGGCGTTGCGGCCGAAGACTTCGGTCGCCCCGACCCTTAGCCGAGTCGGCTCCTGGGCGGAACCGGTGCTCCATTGGATGTAGATGCGCTCGTTGCCATCTCCTTGCTGCGTCGAGTGAAAGACGACGCCATCGCCGGCCGGATTCCAGCTGGGATAGTTGTCTTCGGGATGCAGGCTGATGACGCGTTCGCCGCCGTTCAGGTTCACCACGAACAGATTGTCCCGGCCGCCGCCGATGCCATCGGCCACGACCAGGCCATCGCCGTGGATGTCGGGCTGGCGCGCGTTGCTGGCGATGGGCCAAGTCTTGCCGGTCGCTGCCTCCAGCACCGTGATGGTGTTGCCGCCCGAGGCGTAGACGATGTGGCCCGAAAGGTTCTCCCCACCAGTAGTGCTGATGGCTGTGGGTGAGGGCGTTGCGGTGGGCCCAGGGGTGGGAACCACTCCCGATCCCACGGCCAGATCGTCCAGATAGATGGCGCCGGTGACGCGTTCGGATGCCACGGCGTCCAGCACGATGGCGTACAACCGGATGGGGTAATCCAGACGGCCGTTGTCTGGGCCGGCGACGTCGGTGTGGCCCTGCGGCCAGGGGGCCGTTGTGTCCAATAGCAAGGTCATGGGCTGCCAACTGCCGGCGTGCGTAAGGCGTCCGAAGGTGAATTGGCGCACCTCGTTCTGGCTGTCCTGCACCCAGGCATTGAGAAAGTGGTTGGATCCGTCACCATACACCCACATGGTCAAAGTCTGGGGTTGGCCCGGTATGGGCGCGGCGGGAATTCTCGAGAAGACCACGAAGCTGTCCGCGACATTCGGAACGTCATAGCTTAACTTCGCCGCATAGTTGCCGCCGTGTACCTGTTCGCGCGTCTGCGTGAACGTGCCATACGGCTGATTTCCACGTTTCCACGTGCCGAAGTCCTCGAAATCGAGGATCACGCCCGGCGTGGGCGGCGACGTGGGGTTCGGGGTGGCCGTTTTCGTGGCCGTGGCCGGTGGCCGGGTGGGCGAAGCCGTTGTTGTGGGCGACGCCGCGATGGGTGTGGCTGTGGGCCGAGTGGTGGGCGTTCGCGCTGGCGTAGCCGTAGCCGTCGGCCGGGGTGTGCGGGTCACGGTCGTGGGCGAAGGCCGCGGGGTCGGTTGCGTGGGCTTTGGGGTGGGCGTGGCAACCGGGGCCCGCGTCGGCAATGGGGAAGGCTGTGGGTTCGACGTGGCGAGGCCGGTAGCCGGAGGCTCAGTGGCAACTGGCGGCAGCGTCGGCGTTACTTGGGGGACCCACGGCGGATTCAGGATCAAGAATATGCCGATGACCACGACCAGCAGCAGGGCGGTCAGCCCGATGAGCAGCGGCACCAGGGAGCGCTGCTCGCGGGCCGGGGCAGGCGCAGGGGTCGGTGTCCGACCGGTGGGCGTCTTCCTGGTCTGATCGCTGCCGGCCTGGCGCGTGGCATCCGGGTCTGGCCCGGGGATCGTTGCCGCCTCGAAGTTTTGGGCCAGGAAGCTGGCGCGCTGATAGCGGTCAGCTGGGTTCTTGGCCAGGGCCTTGAGCATTACGGATTCGACCGCCGGTGGCAGGTCTGGCCGCAGGCTGCGCAGTGCGGGCGGCGTCTCGTGGATGTGGGCGTAAGTCACTGCGTAGGGTGTGGTCCGAGTGAAGGGTGCGTGTCCCGTCAACAGGCGAAAGAGGACCACGCCCAGTGCGTAGATGTCGGTGCGGCCGTCCACGCGTTCGCCCAGGGCCTGCTCTGGCGCCATATATTCCGGCGTGCCCAACACCACGCCGCTGCGCGTCAGATTGGAACCCTCGCCTGCCCGCACCAGGCCGAAGTCCATGAGCTTGGCCCGGCCATCGGGCGCGATCATGACGTTGGAGGGCTTGACGTCACGATGTACCACGCCGCGGCTGTGGGCGTAGTCCAGCGCGCTGGCCAGTTGCTGGAGGACCGGGGCGGCTTGTTGGGGCGACATCGCGCCGTTGTGACGCAGCCATTGATCCAGCGTCTCGCCCTCCAGGTACTCCATCACGATGTAGTGATAGCCCTCCTGCTCGCCCACGTCGTGGATCGTGACGATGTTGGGGTGGTGCAGGTTGGCTGCCAGGACCGCCTCGCGGTGAAAGCGTTCGACGAATTCCTGGTCGAAGCTGAACGTCGGCGGCAGCACCTTGATGGCCACCGGTCGTTTGAGCATGGTGTCGTAGCCGAGGTAGACCACGCCCATGCCGCCACGGCCGATCTCGGCCTGGATCTCGTATTTGTTGAAGCGTTTTCCGATCAAAGATTCCATAGGCCTACTATACCACATCCTTCCGTTTCTGGAAGAAGATTATTAACCCCAACAGGGCGGCCATGATTGCAGACATGGCCAGCCATCGCGTCGCAACGGTGCCCTTAAAAGTGCGGCCGTAATTTTCGAAAATGCTCTTCAGCAGGCCCTCGGCGCCCTGGATGGCGCGCTCGCGCGCCCGCTGCCATTCCGCCTTCTCGTCACCGTAGGCGGTCATCAGGTCGGCGTATTCATCGCCCTGTTCCTTGCGCAGTTCCTGATATTCATCACCTTGCTGTTGGCGGCGGTCCTGGTACGCGGCCCCCTGGTCGGCCCGGCGTTCCATGTAGTCACCCAGCTCGCGCGGGTCAGCAGGGGTGGGATAGGGCGTGGGCGATGGATAGGGTGTGGGTGATGGGTAAGGCGTGGGCATGGACGGTTTGACCGGCTCAGGCTCTTGGAGCTTGATCTGCGCCGCAGCCGTGTAGTAGTCGGGGTTCTGGATGCCCGGGAAGTCGTTGCACTTCTCGAAGATGGCCGAACCCATGCAGACGCACCCCTCGGCCTCTTTGCGCGCGTCGTCGGCGTTCAGGATGGTGTTCCAGCCTACCGTGCCATCCTCGTCGTTCTTGGGCCGGTCGCCCCAACAGGGGTCGTCCACCAGCTTGTCGCCGAACCCGGTTAGCTTGACCATGGCCTCGAAGGCCCAGCGGGTGGACGCCACAACGCTGATCGTCTCGCCGCCGGGGATCAGATCCAGGGGCAGCAGCGCGCCGGCGAACAGGAATTGCGGCACCAGCACCACGATGACCAGCAGCAGCGCTACATTCAGGTTGGGCGCGGCCGCGGAGATCGCCAAGCCGAACAAATAGCCGGAGAGGGTGCCCAGGAACAGAGTGATGTAGATCGCCAGGTATGCCCCAGGCCCCGGCAAGTCAGGACTGACAAGGAAGACTTTGAAGAGTAGGAAGATGACCGCCTGGTACAGGGCCAGGATGAGGCCGATCCAGAGCTTGGACAGGATGTACGGCCCGATCTTTAGCCCAACCGTGCGCTCCCGTTTGTAGATGTCGGCCTCTCGGACGATCTGCAGCACCGAGCTGAGCGCGCCGGTGAGGATGGTGATCAGGCCGGCCATGAAGAGCATGGTGATGATCTTGGCCGGGTCGCCTTTCACCGGATCAAAGAGCTCACGGCCCCACATGAAGTCCATGAGGCCGATGCCGGGCGCCAGCAGCAGCATCAAGGCCAGGCTGAGCTTGTCGCGCAGCAGAATACTGATATTACGGGCGGACAGGATGCGCAGCTGCTGCAAGGCGTTAACGCGGCGGGCGCCGCCGGTGGCCACGCGACGGATCTGGCTGGACGGGCCGACGTCTTGGCCCCCGGGCGTTTGATGCTTGCGCTGGCGCAGCCGCTCCACCACGTATTTGTGATACTCTGGCGAGGCGCGGTAGCGCTCGGCCCACTCTTTGGGCGAGCCGCGCGCCTCGTCCTCCAATACGATATAGATGCTGTCGAACTCCATGTCCTTCTCGCGGCGCTCGCGGTCGGTGCGGTAGCGGTCGAAGTAGACCAGCGCCTCTTCCGGCGGGCCGTAGAAGGCCACGTGGCCGCCCCGCACCAGGAAGATCACCTTGTCGCACATCATCACGTTCTTGGTGGCATGGGTGATCAGCACCACGGTGCGGCCCTGGTCGGCCAGGCGGCGCATCAGCTTCATCATGTTGTATTCGGTGCCGGGGTCCAGGCCCGAGGTCGGCTCGTCCAGGAAGAAGAGGCGGGGCTTGGTCAATAGCTCCACGCCGATGGACACCCGCTTGAGCTGGCCGCCGGAGAGCTTGTGGATGGGCAGGTCCTTGCGTTCGGTCAGGTCCAGATCCTCCAGCACTTCCATGATGCGCGTGTGCCGTTCGGCCGGGGTGGTGTCGGCCGGCATCCGCAGTTGGGCCACGTAATCCAACGCGCTGTACACGGTCAGCTCGGCGTGGACGATGTCCTTCTGCGGCACGTAGCCCATCTCGTTGCGGAACAGGTCGAAGTTCTTGTAGAGGTCCACATCGTTGACGAAGACGCCGCCGTGAGTAGCCGGCCAGAAGCCGTTCATGGCGTTCATCAGGGTGGACTTGCCCGCGCCCGACAGCCCTACTAGCGCCACGAACTCCTGCGGGTAGATGGCGAGTGAGATGTCCTGCAGCAGGTTCTTCTCCTTGGAGACCCATTTCTGCAGGTGCATGACGTCCAACCGGACACCGCGGTCCGCCATCTGGCGGATGTTGCCCTCGCGCATGTCCAGCCGGAAGGGGCCGATCTGGATTTCATCGCCCTCTTTGAGCCAGACCTCCCGCTCGATACGCTGGTTGTTGACGTAAACACCGTTGGTGCTCTTCAGGTCATGGATGCGGTAGCGGCCGATGCCCATGCGCTCGATCACCGCGTGGTAGCGGCTGACCTGGGGATGATCCAGCACGATTTGGTTGTCGGGCGCGCGGCCGATGCGCACCGGCTCCTCGTCGGTGGGCAGGCCCACTGCTTTGGTCGGCGTGGGCGTCGCCTTCTGCTCGGCCGGCGCGGTCACGAAGCCGATGGCGCCCCGGAACTGCACCGCGACCTGGTCGGTGATGTACAGCACGTCGCCGTCGGCCAGCACCTTATC
>DAOUAT010000532.1:0-1677 GCA_034433275.1 Anaerolineae bacterium | reverse complement strand
AGCCGGAGGCCGCTCACTGCCGCTCATGCCGCCGGACACCTGCGCATCCGGGCCGAGGGCCGCGACTGAACCTCTTCGACCTGCATTTCCGGTTCGGAGCGGATCCACGCGCTCAACAAGAAGGCCGGCTTGCCATCCAGGGGCCACTGGGCATGCACAAGGATACGAGGCTGCTCGTCCGGCGTCAGCCGGAATGTCTGCATGTCATAAGAGAGTTTCCTCCTCCCAAGATCAGCCGCAGCGACACCGCAAATGGGGCGAGAAAGAGCAGAAAAATATGGCCTTGCAAAATAGGAAGTCAATCCTATAATGCAAAACATGATTCATCGTCATGTGCGTTTGCGCCTTCGCGACCGGCTGGCTTCCAGCCCGGCCGTCGCGCTGATCGGGCCGCGCCAGTGCGGTAAGACTACTCTGGGACAATCATTCGCCGGACGGTACTTCGACCTGGAGCAAGAGCCGGAACGACTCCGCCTTGACTTGGAGTGGGAAGCCCTGACTGCCGGGGCCGACCTGGTGATCCTCGATGAGGCACAGTCCTGGCCCGAAGTGTTTCCCCGTTTGCGGAGCGCTATTGACAAGGACCGCAAACGCAATGGGCGATTTCTGCTTCTGGGGTCGGTCTCGCCGGCGCTAACGGTCCATGTATCGGAGTCACTGGCAGGGCGACTTTCATTGGTGGAGCTGACGCCATTCCTCTGGTCTGAGCTGCCGACAGCAGCGGCGCGTGACCGCTTCTGGCTGTGTGGGGGGTATCCGGATGGCGGGGTGCTTGCACCCAAGCAGTTCCCGCAGTGGCAGAAGGACTACCTGACGTTGCTGACACAGCGAGACTTGCCCCTGTGGGGACTGCCGGCCAAGCCACAGGTTATACAACGCCTCCTGCGGATGCTGGCAGCAGTGCACGGCGAAGCCTGGAACGCATCGCAATTGGGGCAAAGCCTGGGACTGGACTATAAGACCGTCAACAGCTACTTGGATTACCTGGTTGGCGCATTCCTGATACGCTGCCTGCCGCCGTATCAGACCAACATCCGCAAGCGTTTGGTTAAAAGACCCAAGGTTTACTGGAGGGATGTCGGGCTGCTGCATGCCCTGATGAATGTGGGCGACGAGCAGACGCTGCTGGTTCAACCCCGGGTTGGCAAAAGCTGGGAAGGCTTAATCATTGAGCAGGTACTGGGGATCGCGTCGGCATCGGGCATTCACTGCGACGCCTACTGGTTCCGAACCAGCGACCAGTACGAACTTGACCTGGTGTTGGATCTCGGCAAGGAACTCTGGGCCGCCGAAGTTAAGCTGACGACCTCCCCGAACCGCGCCGACATGGATCGCCTGAACAAGACCGCGGACATGATCCGCGCCACAAGGCGGTTTCTCGTATCGAAGACTGTAGACGTTGCCGGAGACGACCATTGCGCCTCATGCAACTTAGAGTGGTTGATGGAGTTTGTGCAACGCTGGGCGAAACGCACGGTGCAATCTGCATGAGCCTGCGCAGTTCAGCCGTCCCCGCCCAAGACCCTGTCGCGATTGAAATTGTTGCCCTCAGCGCTTCTTGCAGATGCCTTCTGAAGGCATCTGTGGCGAACACGAACCCTGCTTCTCGCGGCATCGATTTGGACAGCATGCCCGGGAGGCGGCAACCTCATCTCTGACAGGATTTCTCGGCCCCTT
>DAOUAT010000531.1:0-3361 GCA_034433275.1 Anaerolineae bacterium | reverse complement strand
TTGGGCACGATCATGGCCGGGTAGTGGAACAGGTGCTCCGGCACGGCGATCTGTGGGGCATCCAGGAAGAGCTTGACGGTGTAGTCGTCCACCTTCTGGATGTTGGCCGGCCGCAGGTAGCTCATCAGGCCCAACATTGACGAACCGACGTCGGGATTGAGCCACTGCCCCATGTTGAAAATCACGTCATCGGCGGTGAACTCCTGGCCATCGTTGAACTTGATGCCTTTCTGCAGGAAGAGGGTCCATTCCTTGACGTCCGGGCTGGCCTCCCATTTCTCCAGCAGCCACGGCACGGTGATGTTGTCGTAGCCGGAGTAGGTGAGATACTCGCACACCTGACGCATCTGGTTGACGCCCTCGATCCATGAGAAACGGGCAGGATGGTCAACGCGTTGCACGCGGGTGGCGATGGTGAGCGTGCCGCCGCGTTTGGGGCCGGCCACGACGGGAACCGCCGTCGCCACCGGCGCCGCCGGCATGGCGGTTGCGGCCGGCGCGGCGGGCGTGGCCGGCGTGCCGCAGGCGGCGAGCGCCGTTGCGCCGCCTACTGAGACACCCAACAGGGTGGCATAGCGCAGGAACTCGCGGCGGCTGATCTTGCCCTGGCGCAGTTGCTCCTGCAGTTCAGGCACCCATGGGTGCAAGCCGTTGCTGGGCTTCTTCTTGAGGATCTCCATTGGTCACTTCTCCTGTGTTGGTTTTTGCAGTCACGGAATTGCGCGAATCCCATCGTGCAGGCAACGATGTCGTGGCAGTGAGTCGTGTTGGTGTGAGTAGTGTGGACCTCCCTGGCTCTGACGCTGAGCCGTTGCACCGGGCGGAGGGATTCAGGCCTCAAGGCGCCAGGTCGAGCCTTCGGCCCGAATCACTCGATCGAGAATGGTGTCACGCGTGCCGCTGATCTCGGCCAACATCGCCTGGCGTGAGGCCGTGACATCGTGTGCGCGCAACGCTTGGATGATGTCGGCGTGCGTGTACTCCTGAGTTTTGCCAGCTCCCCGTAGCACCATGAAGCGCGCCAGCCGGTCGTGCAGGTGGCCCAACATGGTCGCCAACGCCTGGTTGCCCGAGGCCTGGGCCACCAGGAAGTGAAAACGGCGGTTCTCGTCGGTGTAGCGGTCGTATGACTCATCGTCATCGCCGGTGTAGCCAGCATGAATGTGTTCCAGTTCCTGTAAAGCCTCCTCGGTGATGCGTTGTGCAGCCCGTTCGACTGCGGCCAACTCGAGGATCTCGCGCACCTCGAACAATTCGTGAAGCTCTTTGAGGGTGATGCTCCGCACAAAATAGCCGGAGCGAGGCCGGATGGTCACCAGGCCCTCCTGGCTCAGCATTTGGAGGGCGTCGCGCAGCGGTGTGATGCTGCTCTTGTAAGTCTTGACGAGTTCATTCAGGCTCAGGCGCTCACCGGGGCGGCGATGCCCCATGATGATAGAGCGTCGCAATTCACGGTAAGCCCGGCCCTTGGACGTGCTGTCGCCTGCGGTGTCCGACATGCTGCCCCTCGCCTGTCTGTGTTGGTGGGAGCACTATACCACACTATGTTTTAGAGTGCAAGTCCTAAAATGTCTAAACAAGTCTTTTGATATGCCATTGCAGTGACTTGATATTTCAGATATTGACACCTGTAAGATCAGACGTATAATAGCGCGTGCAGTATAGCGCAATCCCCGGTTTCCACACCGATCGCCCGAGAGGAGTTGTTTGTATGATTTCAACGCATGGCATGCGCATGACCAGCGCGCATTATGCGCGCCTGGGGCAGCAGGAGTGCGAGCAGATCCACCACGCCACCTTGGAAATCCTGGCGCGGGTGGGGGTGGATGTCCACGACGAGCGCGCGCGCCAGATACTGACGGCCGGCGGCGCAGAAGCCGATGGCCTGCGGGTGCGCATCCCGGCTTACATGGTGGCGCGGGCGCTGAGCACCGCGCCCCAGTTCATCACCTTGTACGACCGCAACGGCAAAGTCGCCATGCGCGCGGGCGGCTACAACACCTACTACGGCGGCGGATCCGACTGCCTGAACATCCTGGACCACCGCACCGGCCAGCGGCGCAAGCCAACGCTGCAAGACTGCACCGAGGCGGCCACGGTGATGGACGCGCTGCCTGAGCTCGACTTCGTGATGTCGCTGTTCCTGCCCGAGGATGTGGATCAGCGCATCTACGACCGCTACCAGATGCAGGTGATGCTGAACCACACCACCAAGCCCATCGTGTTCGTCACGCCCGACTTCGAGGGCTGCGTGGCCGCGGTGGCGATGTGCGAGGCGGTTGCAGGGGGCGCCGACGCGTTCCGCCGCAAGCCGTTCGCCACCTGCTACATCAACGTCACCTCCGGCCTGATCGCCAACGCGGAGGCGCTGCAAAAGTGCATCTACCTGGCCGAGAAGGGGCTGCCGCAGCTCTGGATCCCCCTCAACGCGGGCGGCGTCAACTCTCCCGTGACCACCGCCGGCTGCACGGCCTCGATGAACGCCGGCATCCTGCTCGGCGTCGTGCTGGCGCAGCTCGTGCAGCCGGGCGCGCCGGTGGCAGTGCCGGGCTGGAACGGCGGCCCGTACAACCTGAAGACCATGGTCGGCAACTACGTACTGGCCGACGAGCAGGGCGTGCCGACCAGCATGGGCAAGTACTACAACCTGCCGGTGTTCGGACTGGGCGGCTCGACCGATGCCAAGGTGCTGGATCACCAGACCGGCATGGAGGCCACGGTGAGCCTGATGACCGCGCTGTTGCACGGCGCCAACATCGTCCACGATGTGGGCTTCATGGACTCAGGTTTGCAGGGGTCGCTCCAGCTCCAGGTGATGTGCAACGACACTATCGGCTTCCTGCGCGCCATGACTGCCGGCGTCGTGGTGGATGACGAGACGCTGGCCCTGGATGTGATCGAGGAGCTGGGCCCCACCGGCAGCTACCTGAGCCACGACCACACCATCCGGCACTACCGGGAGCCGTTCTACTCCAAGCTGGCCGACAAGGGCCCCTACTCGAACTGGCACGATCGAGGCGCGACCACCATGGAGCAGCGCGCCGCGAAGATGGTGGACAAGATCCTGGCGACGCACAAGACCCAACCGCTGCCCGCCGAAGTGCAGGCGCAGATCCAGGCCATCGTCGAGCGGGAGCAGGCGTGGATTGACGGGCAGCAGTAGCTAATGCCCGAGCGGAGCATCCTGAGCGGAGGGCCGCAGCCCGTAGTCGAAGGATGCGGAGGGGCCGCAGTGCGAGGCCGCATCCTTCGACTACGTCGGGGGCCCTACCCCGACTCCGCTCAGGATGCTCGAGTATCTCAGGATGCTCGAGTGTCTCAGGATGCTCGAGTGTCTCATCGGTACATCGGAGAATCATAT
>DAOUAT010000530.1:0-6714 GCA_034433275.1 Anaerolineae bacterium | reverse complement strand
CGCCGGAGGGCAATTCGGCAAGGTTGTGCTCGAGGTCGGAACGTGATCCACGTGGTGAAAGGAGGTGATGTGGTGCGCTAAAAGACTGGCTCCCGTTCTCGATGATGAGTCTCCTGTTTATCAACCCTTACCCAAAAAGCACACAGGCAAGGAGGAGCCAAATGTCTCGGAAGTTGTTGACGTTCATCAGCCTGATCGTGATTTTCTCGATGCTGCTGATCAGTTGCGCTGCGCCGGCCTCGGCGCCAGCGCCCGCACAAGAGCCGGCCAAGCCGGCCGAACCGGCCGCCGTACCCGCCGACTGGGCCGCACAACCGATGAAGGAGAAGACCACCATCGTCCTCTCCGTCGAATCCGGCGCGCAGGAGAAGACCTTCATTTCTTTCCACGCCGAGCTTTTGAAGGAAATGAATATTGACCTGCAGGTCGTCGCGCATCCCTTCTCCGAACAATTCCAGATCCAGTACCTGGACCTTTCCTCGGGTGCCGGGCAGTATGACATCCTCTCCTACTGGCCCATGTACACCGCGGACTTCTACAAGTGGTTGGTGCCGCTGAAAAACATCACGCCGGGCGGCCAAGACGCGGTCACCAAAGATCTGGAAATGGCTGATATCCAGGCCGGTTACGAGTGGGTTTACAGCTACAAGGGCATCCAGTACGCCACGCATTACGATGGCGATGTCAAGCTGCTGAACTACCGGTATGACCTCGTCACCAATCCCCAGGAAAAGGAAGCCTTCAAAGCCAAGTACGGCTACGATCTCAACATCAACAGCCTGACCTGGGACCAGTACCTCAATGTGGCCGAGTTCTTTACCCGACCCGACAAGAACTTCTACGGCGCGGCAGAAATCGCCGGCTTCCTGGGCGCCTTCACCCTCAAAGACCGTATCAAGGGCATGGGCGGCCACCTGTTCGACTACGAGCAGATGAAGGGGTTCGGTGGGGTCGGCGCGACGGGCGAGTCCAACATGGACATCTGCAAGAAAGCAGTGCGGAACGGCCAGGACACCTTCAGCAAGTTCTCGCCCCCGGAAGCCAAGTCGTTCGAATTCGAAGATGCGCGCAACCAGATCATCACCGAGGATCGCGTTGCCATGATGATCCAGTGGCCTGATGTCTGGAAGTGGGCCAATGACCCGGCCCTGGCCAGCAAGACCGCCTACTGCAACGTCTGGGCGGCGGAGCTGCCTGGTTTCAAGGGCGCGGATGGCAAGACCGTGCATCGGCCGGAGGAGAACGGCGGCCGCGTTTTGGTCATCAACAAGGCTTCCAAGCAGAAGGAAGCCGCCTACAAGACCCTGGTGTGGTTCAGCAAGAAAGAACGCACCAAGCAGTTGGTCTTCAACAACGACACCTGGCTGGACCCGTACCGCAAGTCGCACCTCGAAAAGGCCAACATGGGCAACCTGGCGAAAGATTGCCCGGACAACCAACAGGGCTACATTGACGCCATCAATATGGGAACCGCCAACGGCTACCCCGCCCTGCAGATCCCTGGCTCCGGCCGGTATGAAGAGGTGTTGGAACGCTGGGGCAAGAAGGCTTGGGCGGGCCAGACCACACCCGAGGAAGCCTGCACCAACATCGCGAAGGAATTCGATCAGATCACCGACGAAATCGGCCGCGATGCTCAGATCAAAGAGTATCAGAGCTACGTTGACACGGTGCTGAAGCCAAAGAATCTCTACCCGTGAGTTGATTTTGGCGACAGACTGACTTAGGGGCTTCAGCCGGTTGCGCTGAATCATCAGTGTAACCGGCTAAAGCCTCGATTCCAGAGGGGTGAATTCAAAGTCAGCTATGGACCAACCGAGCGGAGCATCCTGAGCGAAGTGGCGCTCGTTTCGCCACGCAGGCGACGAGCCTGCCCTGAGCGAAGCCGAAGGGATACGCAGCGGCTTTCAAGCCAGGCCGCGCCCTTCGACTACGGGCCGCGAACGACGACGGACCTCCGCTCAGGGTGCTCATAACTAACTTTGAGTGTTCCCCTTTCAGAAAACAAAGAGGAGTGGCCATGCAAACGCGCAGACTGGGGTATACCGACCTCCATCTGACCATTGTGGGATTGGGCACATGGGCTATCGGTGGTGGCGGATGGCAATGGGCGTGGGGCGCGCAGGACGACGAAGCCTCGATGGCTGCGCTCCGCCGCGGGTTGGATCTGGGCATCAACTGGGTGGACTGCGCCGCGGCCTACGGCCTGGGCCACGCCGAAGAGGTGTTGGGCAAGGCGTTGGCAGGCCGCCGCGATGTCATCATCGCCACCAAGTGCGGGCTCGTGTGGGAAGCTGGCAGCCGAGACATCTTCGGGCGGCTCACGGCTGCCAGCGTGCGCGCCGAGTGCGAGGCCAGCCTGCGCCGCCTGGGCGTGGACGTCATTGACCTGTACCAGATCCACTGGCCGCACGATGAAGCGCACCTGGAAGAAGCCTGGGGCGCCATCGCCGATCTCGTCCAAGCGGGCAAGGTGCGCTACGCGGGCGTGTCCAACTTCACGGTCGCCCAGATGCAGCGCATCCAACCGATCCACCCCATTGCTTCGCTGCAGCCGCCCTACAGCATGTTAGCGCGCGGGGTCGAGGCGGAGCTGCTGCCGTTCTGCGCCCAGCACAACATCGGCGTGGTGGCCTACAGCCCGATGCACAACGGGCTGCTGACCGGCAAAGTGACGCGCGCGTGGGCCGCGGCCCTGCCGGCCGATGACTGGCGCCGCGAGTACAACCCCGAGTTCAGAGAGCCGGCGTTGAGCGCCAACATCACGCTGGTCGAAGGGCTGCGCCAGATCGCGGCGCGTCACAATCGGAGCGTCGGGGAAGCTGCCATCGCCTGGGTGCTGCGCCGGCCGGAGGTGACCGCGGCTATCGTCGGCGCACGCAAGCCCGCGCAGATCGAAGAAACCGCTGGCGCAGGAGATTATGTCCTCACGGATGAGGATCTAATCGAAATTGAACACTTACTGACTGCGCGTGCCGAGGCTCTGGCCTGAAGGAGTGACTGCAATGGCCTCATCAGTGATTCGGCCGACCCTGCCGGGGCAAGCCGCCCGGCGAGAGTCCTGGGTGAGCCGGTTTCAGCGCTGGCTGGAAGACAAAGGCCTCTTCTCATGGTCGCTCATGCTGCCGGCGCTGCTCGTCCTGATCCCGGTTGTCATTGGGCCCACCCTTTTTGTGCTGATCCTATCGTTCACCAAGTACTCGCCCGGCGAGCCACTGGTTTTCGTCGGCCTGCGGAACTTCATCCGCGCCTTTTCGACTCCCCGGTTCTGGCACGGCTTGTACGTCACCGGCTGGTTTGTGTTCTTCTCCATCGGGGTGCAGCTTGTCCTGGGCTTCATCACCGCCCTATCGCTCCAGCGCGTCAACCCCAAGTTTCGCCGGATCGCCACTGCGATCATGTTGGTGCCGATGATGATCGCGCCGACCGTCGTCGGCGTGTTGTGGAAGATGATTTTCAAGGCCCGCTACGGCGCCCTGAACTATTTTCTGGAGCAAGTCTTCGGCATCCAGGGTCCGGATTGGCTGGCCGATCGGACCGCTGCGTTGGCCGGGCTGATGATCGCCGATATCTGGGAATGGACGCCATTCATCACCATCCTGCTCCTGGCCGGGTTACAAAGCCTGCCGAAAGAAATCTTCGAGGCGGCCTACGTGGACGGCTCCAAGGCCTGGCAGGCTTTCAAGAACATGACGTTGCCTCTGATGAAGCCATTCATCTTTCTGGCCGTGTTCTTGCGGATGATTGACGCCTTCAAGACTTTCGATTTAATTTATGGCGTCACCCGGGGCGGGCCAGGCGATTTCACTGAGAGCATCGCCTGGTATACCTACAAAATCGGCTTCACTTATTTTGAACAGGGGTACGCGGCCGCGCTGAGCTTCATCCAACTGCTGATCATCATTTTCCTCGGCAAGGCGCTGTTGGGGCAATTGAGCCGCGTTTCAACCCAGAATCAGGGGTGATAAGATGGACAAGAAAAAGTTCTCGCTCGCTGATGGCGCGGCCTACGCGGTCGTGATCCTGGTGCTGATCTGGACCATCTTCCCGCTCTACTGGCTCTTCATCACCGCGTTCAAACCACTGAACGAATTCATGACCTATCCACCCACATTCTGGCCCACCACCTGGACGCTGGATAACTTCACCGAGGCGTTGATCCGGCAGCGCGGGCTGCCGGCCTTGTTGGACAGCCTGGTGATTGCCGCAGGCACGTTCATGGTGTCTATGGTGGTCGGCGTTCCTGCCGCGTACAGCATCGCGCGCTACAAAACGGGCGGCGACAACCTGTCGTTCACCATCTTGTCCTTTCGCTTCATGCCGCCCATCGTGCCGGTGGTCGCGCTGTTCATGATCGCCAACTGGTTGGGGATTTTCGATACTTACTTCTTGTTGATCATCGTCAACTGCATGGCGATCATCCCGTTCGTGATCTGGATCATGAAAGGCTTCTTCGAAGAAATCCCCTACTCCATTGAAGAAGCCGCACAGGTGGATGGAGCATCCTGGCCGCGGCTATTTCGGGATCATATGCTGCCATTGGCCGCGCCGGGCCTGGTCGCCGTCTCCCTGTTCGCTTTTATCTTCGCCTGGAACGAGCTGCTTTTCGCCACCCTGCTCACCGGCCGCACCATCACGCCGTTCACCAAGATCGTACCCGGCATCAACATCGGTCACGTCGAGCCCCACTGGGGCGCCATCGCTGCCATCGGCCTGCTGGTCATCATTCCCATCGTTGTTGGGGCCTGGTACTTGCAGAAATACATCGTCCGCGGCCTCAGCTACGGCGCGATCCGGGAGTAGCGAATCAGCGAATCAACGAATCACGAATACGAACTACGCAACACGCAACACGTAACACGCCAGCTAAACGAAATCATTCCAATTGAGGAGACACCTATGGCAAGTATTCGATGGGAGAACGTCACCAAGGACTTTGGCCGGGTCATCGCGGTCAAAGAACTCAACCTGGATTGTAAAGATGGTGAGTTCCTGGCCCTGCTCGGCCCTTCCGGGTGCGGCAAGACCACCACGCTGCGCATGACCGCCGGCCTGGAGACGCCAACCAGGGGCGCCATCTACTTCGACGATAAGCCGATCAATCACCTGGCCCCGCGCGAGCGCAACATCGCCATGGTGTTCGAGAACTACGCGCTCTACCCGCACCGCACGGTCTACAAGAACATCTCCTACCCGTTGGAGCTGCTCAACCTGCCCAAGAGCCAGATCGAACAGAAGGTGCGCCACGCGGCCAAGCTGCTGGAGATCGATCCGCTGCTGGATCGTTACCCCAAGGAGATCTCTGGCGGCCAGAAGCAGCGTGTGGGCATCGCGCGGGCGTTGGTGCGCGAGCCGTCGGCCTTCGCCATGGACGAGCCGCTGTCGCACCTGGATGCCAAGCTGCGCGCCTACATGCGCGCCGAGCTCAAGCGCCTGCAGAAGGATCTGGGCATCACGACGGTGTTCGTCACCCACGACCAGCTAGAGGCGATCACCATGGCCGACCGCGTGGCTGTGATGAACCTGGGCGTCTTGCAGCAGCACGGCACGCCGCAGGAGTTGTTCGGGCAACCCAACAACGTCTTCGTCGCCCGTTTCATCGGTGAGCCTTCGATGAACCTGCTCCCCTGCAAGATGCAATCTGAGGGCGACAAAACTTACCTGGTGGGCGACGGCATGCACGTCACACTGACCCCCCAGGCGCGCCAAAGGGTGCTGGAGCAAACCCCGAACCCGGAGATGCTGTTCGGCGCGCGGCCCCAACACATCACCGTGCATCACGGTGCGCTGCAAGGCAACGGCCAAAACATCGTCACCGGCACGGTCTACGTCAGCGAGCCGCTCGGCGCTGAGCAGTTGGTGCGCGTTCGCGTTGGCAAAGAGATCGTGTCAATCCTGACGGAAGACACCTTGAAGGTAGACATGGATGAACCGGTCTCCCTGGTGGTGGCGCCCGACCGCTTCTTCCTGTTCGATGCCATCACCGAGAAGCGGGTGCTGTGATGCCCGACATCCTGACGCTGCCGGTGGGCCTCTACGAAAAGGCGCTCCCGGCCGAGTGGGCCTGGGACCGGCGCCTGGCGTCTGCGGCCGAAGCCGGCTACAACCTGGTCGAGATCTCGATTGACGAGTCTGACCCGCGGCTGGCCCGGCTGGAGTGGGGCGCGGCGGAGCGGGCCGCGTTGCGCAAAGCCATCGCGGACAGCGGCGTCCACATCGCAACTATGTGCCTCAGCGGACACCGCAAGTTCCCACTGGGTGCGCGGTCACCCCAGGTGCGGGACCAGGCGCTGGACATCATGCGCCGGGCCATCGAGTTCTCAGTGGATGTAGGCGTGCGCATCGTCCAGGTCTCGGGCTACGATGTGTTCTACGAGCCGAGCGACGCCGGGACGGTGGCGCGTTACGTGGATGGCCTGTGCCGGGGTGCGGAATGGGCCGCGGCGGCTGGCGTCATGCTGGCGCTGGAGAACGTGGACGTCCCGCTGACCGGGTCGCTGGCCGCCAGCATGGACATCGTGCGCCAGGTCAACTCGCTCTGGTTCCAGATCTACCCGGACATGGCAAACGTAGCCGCCATGGACTACGATCCTGTGGCCGAGCTCGCGCTTTGCGCAGGGCATCTGGTCGCCGTCCATGTGAAGGATGGGCTGCCCAAAGTGGTGCGGGGGGTGCCGTTCGGCGCGGGCATCGTGCCGTTCGAGGCGGTGTTCC
>DAOUAT010000529.1:0-3531 GCA_034433275.1 Anaerolineae bacterium | reverse complement strand
CCGCAGGCGCCGCTGGCGCAGCTGCGCGCGGCGTTCACCCTGGCGGCGTACGACGAGGCCGGCGCGGCCGTACGGCAGTTCGCCGGGCCGCTGGCGCTGACCTGGGCCGACCCGACCGCCAGCGCGCCGTTGACGCTGCACGTTTTCGATGGGGCGACGCAGCAGTGGCGGGCGCTGCCGGGGCAGCGGGTGCGCGGCCCGCGGCAGGTGCAGGCGGCGCTGCTGCAGCCGGCGCTGTTGGCGGTGACTGCGGGCGCAGTCTATGTGCCGGAGGTCATGCCGAGCATCCGGGGGCTCCAAACCGACCTGTTCACCGGCGCGGCGAGTATTGCCTATGTGATCCCTGTGCCGCCAGGCCGCGGCGGGTTGACGCCCTATCTGGCGCTGCAATTCAACAGCGTCAGCCGCGGCGAAGACGCCGGCCACGCCTCCTTGTTGGGCGCCGGCTGGAAGCTGACGACCGATAGTTTTCAGTGGTTTCCACAGTTTTTGCCCGGCGCCCCGGCCACGTATCGGATCGCCGGCGCGACCTATACGTTGCGCGGGGAACATCTCATCGAGGCGCCCGACTGGCGGGTCTACGGCGACATCTATGCGCCGGATGGCACCCGCTATCACTTCGAACCCGCGCTGTACGATTGGTATTGTAACAAGCCGCCCGGTGAGACAGAGGTGTGGCACCAACGGGCGGCCAAGCAGGTCCTGCAATATATCCAGGATCCCGTCGGCAACCGTATTGATTTCATCTACGATAGCGCCTTGCCGGTGAATCCGTTGGCGGTGGATGCGACGCCGACCGCCTACAGCGATGGCCTGGGACCGCGTTATCGCACTTACAAGGGCTACTGCAACAACGCCAACAAAGATATCAACTACCTATCCCAGATCAATCTGCGCCAGATCCGCTACAACGGCGGGGCCACGGTCATTGATTTCACCCTGGCTGGCCGCAGCGATGCGCCTGAGATCGCGAATCCGGCCGAGACCTGGGCCTTCTTCACCACACGGGTGGTCACAGAAATCCGGGTGCGCCAGAATGGCCAGCTCGTGGCGGGCTACAAGCTGGCGTATGTCGTGGGGCCAGGCGCTGGCGGCTATCGCCCCTTGACTGCGCTGGCGTCCATCAGGCGCTGCGCTGATGCGGGGTTGCAGGCCTGTCTCCCGCCGACCACCTATACCAATCGCTTCACAGGCAATGGGAACGGCTCGTTGCTGCAAGCGGACAACGGCTACGGTGGCCTGGTGGGGTTCACGTATTACGGTAACGATGGCAACGGTCGGGTGGTGGTCACGCGCACCGTCACCGACACGGTCACGAACCAGGTCAATCAATGGCAGTACACTTACGCCGGCGCGATTAACGGTTACTCAGGCGAAGGCTTCCGCGAGACCACCGAGACCCTGCCGGCCAGCCTGGGCGCCGGGATCACGGTCTATCATCACTTTCTGGATCACACCAACAACGCCACGGACAACGGCGTGGTGGGTTATGTGGGCAAAGAGGATGTGCAGATCGTGCGCCTGAACGGCGTGAAACAGAGCGAGACGCGCCGGCAGTGGACCAAGCTCACGGCCGGGGTGTACGACAATGCCAGCATCGTTGTCCCGGCATACGCAGATGCCATCGTCTATGATGCGACCGGCACCGTCGCGCAGACGCAGCGCACCCGCTACGAGTATGCCACCAGCCAGCAAGGGGGCGCGCAGTACGGCCTCCCGACGCGCCTGTTAGAGTATAGTGATGCGGGCAGCACCCTGTATCGCGCGACTGAGCGCTGGTACTATCCCCAGGTTAACCCCGCCCAGGGCCGGTACATCGTCAATCGGCTGGCCGAGGAGCGGCTGCTGGACGCCAGCGGCGTCTGCCAGGCGCAGACACGGCAGATCTACGACACAACCGGGTTCAACCAACAGCAGGCGCCGCCCACCCAGGGCTTGTTGCGCGAGGTCTGGCAGGCACAGATCTGCGGCAGCGCCAACCCGGCCGATTGGGTGCGCCGCGTGGCTTACGGCTACGACGGCTACGGCAACCGCGTTGCTGAGACCATGGCCAACGGCGCGACGATCACCACGACCTATGACAGTGTGTTCCGCGTCTACCCGGTCTCGGTCACCGTGCAGCCCGGACCCGGCGGCGGGCCGACCCTGACGACAGTCAACAAGTACTACGGCGTCAACGCTGAGCCGGGTGGCAGCGGGCTGGCCGGCCAGTTACAGAGCGTGACCGACCCCAACGGCGCTACCACGCGCTACAGCTACGATGGCTATGGCCGGCCGACCGAACTGCGCCAACCGGCCGTGCAGCCGCCAGGCTATGCGCCGCCGTGCAGCGGCTTTGCCTGTGCGGCCACCGAGCGCTACGATTATCAAGACAGCGCGCCGTACCGGCTCCAGCACCGGGTGCGGGACGACGCCCAGCCGGACGCCGTGCTGCCCGCGGCCGCCAGCTACCACGAGACCTACATCTTCTACGACGGCCTGGGCCAGGCCATCCAGACGCAAGCCGAGGGCGCGGCGCCGGCCCAGGGGGTGCTGATCAGCACGCAATACGATGCCCTGGGCCGGGCCACACGCCAGACCGTGCCCTACTTCGGCGCGGCCATCGGCGGCTACCAGCCGCTGGCGGCCGGCGATTGGGCCGGCCAGACCACGACGACGACCTACGATGGCCTGGGGCGGGTGACACGGGTGACCGCGCCGGACGGGACGTGGACCGACACCGTGTATCACGGCCGGCGGACCGCGGCCCTGGACGCGCTGGGGCGCCAGACCATCCAGGAGGTGGATGCGTTCGGCCGGCTGGTCAGCGTCAAGCAATACACCGGCGTGTATGCCAAGAACCCGCCGGCGCCGGCCTGGCACGCGACGCCGTATGTCCAGGCCGACTATGGGTATACTGTGACCGATCACGTGGCGCAAGTTGCTGGCCCCGATCCGGATGGCGCTGGGCCGGCGGGGCGTGCTACGGTCGTCTTGACGTATGACCTGCTGGGCCGTAAGACCGCCATGACCGACCCGGACCTGAGCACGTGGCGCTACACGTACGCTGCAGGCGGCAATCTGGTGACGCAGACCGACGCGCGGGGCGTGACCCTGTGGTTCGGCTACGATGGCCTGGGCCGGCTGACCGAGCAGCGGGAGGGCGGCGCGGGCGGCCCGTTGCTCGCGCGCCATGTCTACGACGAGGCGCAGGCCGGTTACAGCCACCTGGGGCGGCGCACGCGGGCCGAGGCCTACATCTACCCGGATGAATGGAGTGGCGCGCCGCCAGTGATCAACACGCTGGCGCAACGCTACGATGCGCGCGGCCGGGTCGTGGCCGCCACGCGCACCGTGGATGACGTCAGTTACACCACCGCATACGCCTACGCTGCGGCGGAGCGCGTCACGCGCATCACCTATCCCGACGGCGAGCACTTCACCACGGCCTACGCTGCGGCCGGCCAGCCCAGCAGCCTGAGCTCCAGCCAGCTGGGCGAGCTGGCCGACACCACCAGCTACGATGCCGCGGCCCGGCTGACCAGCGTGCGC
>DAOUAT010000528.1:0-4267 GCA_034433275.1 Anaerolineae bacterium | reverse complement strand
CCGAAGTACATTGACATCGTCAAGCGGGTGCAGGCCGGGACGTACCAGACCGAGTCGTTCTACGGCCTGCTCAAGGACGGCACCTTCGACCTGGCGCCCCTCAGCGCGCGCGTCCCTGCCGATGTCAAGACCCTCGTCGAACAACGCAAACAGGCCCTGGTTGACGGCAAGTTCAACGTCTTCTGCGGCCCGTTCAAGAGCGCGGATGGCGTGGAAGTGCTGCCTGCGGGCAAGTGCACGACCCTGGAGGAGAAGCTGGGCATGGACTTCTTCATCCAGGGTGTGCGCGGTGAGGCCAGCAAAGGCCGCCAGCTTCAGGGCGAGCCGCTGCCGGTCGGCATGCGCGCGCCGATCCCCAACCCCAAGGTAGCGTTCGTCTACGTTGGCCCGGTGGGCGATCTGGGCTGGAGCTATGCGCACGACCAGGGCCGCCTGGTGCTGGAGAAGGAACTAGGCGTCGAGACCGCCATCAGCGAGTTGGTGGCTGAAGGCCCGGACGCCGAGCGCGTGATCCGCGATTACGCGCAGAAGGGCTACAACATCATCTTCGCCACCTCCTTCGGCTACATGGATTCGGTGCTCAACGTCGCCAAGGACTACCCGAACATCGTCTTCCTGCACGCAACCGGCTACAAGACGGCCGACAACGTGGGCATCTACGACGGCCGCGGCTACCAGGGCTGGTACCTGGCGGGCATCGCGGCCGGTAAGGCGACGAAGAAGAACGTGCTGGGCTACGTGGCGCCCTACCCCATCCCCGAAGTCGTCCGCAACATGAACGCCTTTGCGCTGGGCGCCCGCTCGGTCAACCCCCAAGCGACCGTGATTCCCATCTGGATCTTCTCCTGGTTCGACCCGGCCAAGGAGCGCGAAGCGGCCCAGGCGCTGATTGACCAGGGCGCCGACGTCATCGCCCGTGAGAGCGACTCGGTGGAACCCGACAAGCTGGCGGAGCAAGAGGGCGTTTACGCGGTCGGTTACAACGCCGTCTCGGCCGACGTGGCCCCCAACGCGGTTTTGACCGCGCCCATCTGGAACTGGGGCGTGTACTACAAGCAGGCGGTGCAGCAGGTGAGGGCCGGCGCCTGGACCTCGACGCCGGTCTGGTGGGGCATCCAGGACGGCCTGTTGGACCTGGCCCCGTTCGGCAAGATGGTGCCCGCGGACGTGCAAGCGCTGGTTGAAAAGGAGAAGGCGCGCATCGTCAGCGGTGAGTTCGACATCTTCGTCGGCCCTCTCAAGGACAATGCCGGCGCAGAACGCGTCAAGGCCGGTGTCGCCATGACCGATGACGAAAAGCTGGCCTTCAACTGGCTGGTCGAGGGTGTGAAGGGAACGATCCCGAAGTAAAAATTCGTTCCCCGGAACGATAAGGACCCAAGGGAACTTCGAGGAACTGAAGGAACGATAAAGAACTAAAGGAACTGAGGGAACTGGCAGTGCCAGTTCCCTCAGTTCCCTGCCTTGCCCCCAGTTTCCCTGTTTCCCTTGTTTCCCGAATCTCCCCCGCCCCCTGTTGCACATTCTTATTCTCAGGAGGACTGCATTGGACAACCCTGCTCCCGCCGTCCAAATGCGCGGCATCGTGAAACGGTTCCCAGGCGTATTGGCGAACGATCACGTGGATCTGATCGTCGAGAGGGGCGAAATCCATGCGCTGCTGGGCGAGAACGGCGCCGGCAAGAGCACCCTGATGAACATCCTGGCCGGCCTCTACCGGCCGGACGAAGGCGAAGTCTTGATTCACGGCAAGCCCGTGACCTTCCGCTCCCCCCGTGACGCCATCGCTGCCGGCATCGGCATGGTGCACCAGCACTTCATGCTGGTCGAATCCCAGACCGTCAGCGAGAACATCATCCTGGGGCTGGATCAGCCGCGCTTCATGTTGGACATGAAGCAGGTCGAAAAGAACGTCGCGGCCATGTCGGAGCGCTACGGCATGGACGTTGACCCGGCCGCGCGCATCTGGCAGCTCTCGGTCGGCGAGCAGCAGCGGGTCGAGATCCTCAAGGCGCTGTACGTGGGCGCGGACATCCTGGTGCTGGACGAGCCCACCGCGGTGTTGACCCCCCAGGAGGCCGACCAGCTCTATGGCACGGTGCGGCGCCTGGTGGGCGAGGGCAAATCGGTCATCTTCATCACCCACAAGATGAACGAGGTCTACGACAGCGCACACCGCGTCACCGTGTTGCGCGGGGGCAAAGTCGTGGGCACCACCTCGCCACAGGAGACCACCGAGGCCGAGCTGGCGCGCATGATGGTGGGCCGCGAGGTGCTCTTCCGCGTGGATAAGCCGTGCGCCGAGCTGGGCCGGCCCGTTCTGGTCGTCGAAAAGGTGTGCGCGCAGAACGACAAGGGCCTGCCCGCGCTGCGCGACCTCTCGCTCACCATCCACGCGGGCGAGATCCTGGGCATCGCGGGGGTGGCCGGCAACGGGCAACGCGAGCTGGCCGAGGTGATCACCGGGCTGCGCAAAGCCACCAACGGCCGCGTGCGTGTGCTCGACAAAGACGTGACCAACAACTCACCGCTGCGCATCATCCAGCAGGGGGTCAGCCACGTGCCGGAGGACCGGCTGGGGATGGGGCTGGTGCCCAACCTCTCCATCGCCGATAACACCGCCCTGAAAGGCTACCGCCACGCACCCCTGGCCCGCGGCCCCTTCCTGAATCGCAACGCCATCACCCGTTTTGCCAAGCACCTCATCGAGAGCTTTTCCGTCAGCGCGCCCGGTTACAACACCCAGGTTAAGTTGCTCTCCGGCGGCAACCTGCAAAAGGTCATCCTGGGGCGCGAGATCTTGTCGGCCGATGAAGCCCTTGCCGGGGGTGGCGCCGCCGAAAACGGCCATCGGGCCTTGCTGGTCGCGGTCCACCCCACCCGCGGCCTCGATGTGGGCGCCACCGAATCGGTGCGCAAGGTGCTCATCGAGCAGCGTTGCGCGGGCGCGGCCATCCTGCTGATCTCTGAGGATCTGGAAGAACTGCTGGCGGTGAGCGATCGCGTCGCCGTGATCCATGGTGGCGAGATCATGGGCAGCTTCCCGGCCGAAGCGGCGAATGTGGAAGAGATCGGCCTGATGATGGCCGGGAAGAAGGCAGGGCAGCCATGAAAATCCGTTTCGAGAAACGCCTCCAACGTTCCCGCACGGCGGCCATCCTGGTCCCCGTCCTTTCCCTGGTGTTGGCGCTGGTGATGGGCGGCATCCTGTTGGCCCTGGCCGGTGCGAACCCCTTTGCCACCTACAAGGCCATGCTCCTGGGCGCCTTCGGCACCCGCTATGCCGTCTCGGAAACCCTGGTCAAGGCCATCCCGTTAATGTTGACCGGCCTGGGCGTCTCCATCGCGTTCCGCATGCTGTTCTGGAACATCGGCGCGGAGGGGCAGTTGGCCATGGGCGGGTTCGCCTCGGCCGGGTTCGCGCTGTTCGTGGCGCCCAACCTGCCGCCGTGGCTGGGCCTGCCGGGCGTCATCCTGGCCGGGTTTGTGGCCGGCGCGATCTGGGGCGTCATCCCGGCCGCGCTAAAGGCCTACATCGGCGTTAACGAGATCATCACCACGTTGATGATGAACTACATCGCCATCCTGTGGGTGGAGTACCTGTTCTACGGCCCGTGGAAGGACCCCAAAGGGTTCGGCTTCCCCGGCACGGCCGAGTTCCCGGAATTCACCTGGTTGCCCCGCTTCTTCGGCACCCGCGTCCACCTGGGGATTGTCATCGCCATCATCGCGGCCATCGCGCTTTGGATCATCCTGGCCCGCACCAAGTGGGGCTACGAAATCCGCGTCATCGGCGAGAACCCCAACGCCGCGCGCTATGCCGGCATCAACCGGGCGCGCAACATCTTGCTGGTGATGCTGCTCTCGGCCGGGCTGGCCGGGTTGGCCGGCATGGGCGAGGTGGCCGGCATCTCCCACCGCTTGCAAAAGGGGCTGACCGTGGGTTACGGCTACACGGCCATCATCGTGGCCTGGCTGGGCAAACTGAACCCGTGGGCTGTGCTGCTGGTAGCGGTGCTGCTGGCCGGCCTGCTGGTCGGCGGTGACCAGATTCAAATCACCATGGGGCTGCCGGCATCGGTGGCCCTGGTGCTGCAGGGCATCATCCTGTTCCTGGTGCTGGGCGGCGAAATCTTCACGCAATACCGCCTCCGCATCGAAAGGCCGTCTAAGACCCGCCTGGCAGGAGACCGACCATGACCACAGAACTGCTCATCATCTCCATCCTGGCCGTCACCATACGGGCGGGAACCTCGCTGGTCTTCGC
>DAOUAT010000527.1:0-3591 GCA_034433275.1 Anaerolineae bacterium | reverse complement strand
GGCACGGGCCGCGGCCCCGTCGTGGATGTGTTGGCGGATGCCTGCGATGGCCGGCGGCTATTGGCCGGCGGGTATCCTGGCGCGCTATCGCTCATCGCCGTGGCCCCGCGGGGATCAATCTGGTTCCCGACGGCGACGCGTTACATGGAGCACATCGTGGTTAATGCCGACGTGGCGCCCGCGCTGGTGCCAGAATGTCTGGACGCGCCGGCAGCGTGGACGCTGGCGCTCATTGCGCGCGCGAAGGGCAAACCGGTGCGCGACCTGGTCGTCTTTGTGCTGGATCGCACCCGGCACGCCGACCTGGTGGCCGAAATCCGTGCGGCCGGCGCCCATGTCCTGCTGCGATCCGGCGGCGACACCGCTGGCGCGATGCTGGCCGGCCTGCGCGAAGGCAAGGTGGATGCGCTGATGGGCATGGGCGGCGTGCCCCAAGGTCTGCTGGCCGCGTGCGCGGTCAAGGCGGCCCGGGGAGGGATGTTGGGCCGGCTGGCGCCCCAAACCGAGGCTGAAGTCGCCGCAGTGCGCGCGGGACCACCCGAAAATCGCCGCGTCCGCACGGTAGATGAACTCGTCAGCAGCCCGCACGTCTTCTTCGCCGCCACCGCTATCACCGATAACCCGCTGCTCGCTGGGGTGCGCTATCATGGCTCGCGCGCCGAGACGGCCTCGATCCTCCTGCGTTCAGAAACCGGCATCCGACGCATCATCCTCGCCGAACACCAACTGGCAGCGTAGCCGATCCGCACAACTTCTTCACAACTCCGGCATATCGCCTTCACACACCTCCGATATACTCAAGACAGTTCAGGGCGTTGACTCTGGTAGGCTTCGGCGTAAGCTCAGCCGAACGGCGCATGAGCCAACACCCATCACACTGTGGGAGAGCGATATGACCAAAGGCACCGTCTCCACCAAGACACGCAATAACTGGCTGATTGACGCCGCCATCTTCATCGGCGGCCTGGTGGCAGCCATTACCGGCATCTACTTTCTCTACCTGCCCTCGGGCGGCTACCAGGGGGGCCGCAACCCGCTGTACGGCATCACGATCCTGTTCGAGCGGCACACCTGGGACGACCTGCACACCTGGTTCGGCGTCCTGATGATCGCGGCCGCGGCCGTACACATCGCCATCCACTGGCAGTGGATCAAGAGCATGACGCTGCGCATGGCGAAGTCGCTGGTCGGCAAAGGTGCGCGCATGAACCGCTATGGCTACTTCAATGTCGCGATCAACGCGACCGTGGGCCTCAGCTTCCTGCTGGCTGCGCTCTCGGGCATCTACTTCTTGTTTGCGCCCGGCAGCGGTTGGACTGCCAACGCCGGCTTCATCTTCACCCGGACAACGTGGGACCTGATCCACACCTGGTCCGGCGTGGCCCTGATCAGCGCCGCGGTCATCCACTTCGCCATCCACTGGCGCTGGGTGACCAAGGTGACCCGCAACGTGCTCCGCCTGCGCCGGCCACTGCCAGCGCCCGCCAGCGGGGTCGTGCGGGGCCAGTTGGGAGCTTGACCACAGCCCAACGCAAAACACCACAAACTAACAATTACTCTAAGAACGAAAGGATACCTACCATGTTGAAGAGCATCGCACTCGGCGTCCTGCTGACCGGTCTGGTGACCGTGCTGGTCATGGGCGCAGTGATACGGACGAACGCAAAGAGCAACGAAACAGCCGGCGAGGGCGGACGCCACGGCCGGACGACGGAAACAACGGCGGCAGAGGCCGCGGCTGAAGTGCAGGCCTACCTGGGCGGCGGCAACGGCGGTCGCTGGAGCCAGCAGTCGGCACCCCAGGGCGTGACTGGCCAGGGCGGCGGGCGCTGGGCGCAAGGCAACAGCACCCAGGCGCCGTTTGGCAGCGGCATCCCCCAGGCGGACGTGCTTCCTGCCGAGTGGGTCACGGTCGAGGGCATCGTCAGCAGCGCGGCCGACGACCTGGTCGAAATCCAGACTGCGGCGGGCGAGATCATCCCGTTCGAGGGCCAACCGCTGCGCTACGCCCTGCAGCAAGGGTTCGCCGTTCAGGTCGGTGATGCGATCAGCCTCCACGGCTTCGATGAGGACGGCGAGTTCAAGATCGGCCAGGTGACCAACCTGGGCGACGGCGCCACCATCACCCTCCGTGACACCAGCGGCCGGCCGGGCTGGTCGGGCCAGGGCCGGGGCCGGAGAGGGTAATCACACCCACCACAACTGAATCGCACAACACAGGCGGCGGCCGGGAATTCCCGGCCGCCGCCCTTGCTATCCGCCATTTCGATCTTCTATCGAATCACGATCCCATCAATCAGCAACGAATCATACGGTGAGACCGACAGCGGTTCCATGTCGGTGGCGATGGTCGGCAGGAGCCGCTGTTCCAGGCCGGTCTGCCACCAGCCGATCTCGAGCTGATAGGCGACGGGCTGCGCGGTCGGGTCAACCTGAAACCGATAGCGATCCCAATACAGCTTGCCCGTCTGCCACTCCATCATGGTGAACCCGGCGGGCGCGGTCTTGTCGTGCTGGCCCCACAGCGGGTTGCCCGCGGCCGGATTGAAGGGGCCGAGCAGGTGCGCGAAGCTGTACGCCGGCAGATCAAAGGGGGCGTCAATCTGCCAGACCAGGGTGATGGTCAGCCAGTCGCCGGCGCGCAGCGTCGTCCGGGGCAGGTCATAGCCGCACAGCCGGACGCGGCCGCCGAAGGTCACGTCTGTCTGCACAGCGGCCCCGCGGATCGCGTCACAGGTGGAAGCTGCGCGGAGGGCGGTCGTGTGCGGGTCAATGACGGCGACCTTGAGCGCCAGCAGCGCGGTCAGGCCGAGCAGGAGCCAAAGCGCCGGCGCAAGTTCACCAGTGTGCGGAGCATCCTGAGCGGAGCCGGGGTAGGGCCCCCGGCGCAGTCGAAGGGTGCGGTTCCGAAACTGCGCAACCGGCTCAGGGATTGAAAATCCCCGCCTCAAGGTGAGAAGCCCCCGCAGGGGCTGGGAACCGATCAGCATGACACCCAACAGCGCCAGCGCGGTCAGCCCGCTGAGCGCCAGGCCGGCCGACTCGAACGGGGTGGCGCCGTAACGTAACGTCAGGTGATGCTCGCCGGCGGGGACGGCAACCTGGACGTAGCCCGTATCCGCCTGCGCAGCCAGGGGGATGGGCCGGCCATCGAGCCGCGCCTGCCAGCGCGGGTAGTACAGCAGGTGCAGTGTGGCGGTGACGGGTTGCGTCGCGGCCAGGTCGAGGTCCCAGGCCTGAGCGCGCACCTGCGCCGCCCGCACCTGGAGCCCGGCGTCCGGGTTGGCCAGGGGCCGCGCAGCCGCATCGAACCCCGCGCCCAGGTCGTCCAAGAGCGCCTGGTCGAAGGGCGCGGCCCGGGCGAGCGGCGTAAACTCGCCGAACGCGGTCAGCGCGGTGCCGTGGTGGCGAATCTCCATAGCGCGCACGTCGGCCAGGTCGTAAGGCGGCGCAGAGAGCGCGTAGACGTGCTGATATTGCGGGTAGAGGGACGGCAACGCGGCCAGCAGCAGCCCACCCCCGACGGCCAACGCGGCCCAGCGCTGCCACCGGCCAGGCGCCAGCGCGAGCAACAGGCCGATGGCCGTCGCC
>DAOUAT010000526.1:0-4509 GCA_034433275.1 Anaerolineae bacterium | reverse complement strand
TGCAACATCAAACCGGCTGTAGGTCGCCAGTGCGTAACCACTGGGAACCGTCTAGAGGGATTCTACCACGGTTCCAGGTTACGCACAAAGGGCGTAGCACGGGGCCGTGTTTTTTTGCCCCTACTACACAGCAGATTGACGCCATGACGGGGCTATGAGCGCGTAGGGAATCGAACCCTAAACCCGCGGCTTAAAAGGCCGCTGCTCTGCCAATTGAGCTACGCGCCCGACAGGTTCAGAGTATAGCACATTTTCGCGATCACCCAAAATACGCGGCGTCCGCCCCCGGCGCGACCTTCGCCAACAAGCTCCTCGGCACGCCGTTGGCCTGGGCGATGCGGCTGTAGACGGCCGCGCTGGGCCGGGCGACGCGGGCGCCGGTCTCCGGATCCAGCTCGAACAGGCCGAAGCGCAGGCTCCACCCCGCGGCCCACTCGAAGTTATCCACCAACGTCCAGTGGTAATACCCCCGCACATCTGCGCCCTCCTGGATCGCGCGCCAGACCTCGGCCAGGTAGGTGGCCAGGAAGCGCGGTCGCACCTCGTCCTCCCGGTCGGGCAGGCCGTTCTCGGTGATGTAGATCGGCTTGCCGTAAGCCGCCAGTCGCTGCAGGGCCAGGTAGATGCCTTGGGGGTTGATCTCGCTGTACGGCTCACCCTCGGGCGTGATCTCGCTGAGCTCGGCGTTGGGATCCATGAATTGCCGCGCGAAGATCCCGGCCGGCCGCGCCGGGTCGAACGCGACGCGCACGGTGGTGTAGTAGTTCAGCCCGATATAGTCGCTGGCGTCAATGAGCTGCGTAACCTGTTCGCCCAGGCCGATCAGCGGCGTCAGGCGGCCGTGGGTGATGGCCTCCAGGGTGGCACGGTTGGTGGCCTGGTCGAGCAGCGCGGCCGCGCGGCGGTCGGCCGCGCGATGGGGGTTCGCGGGCAGGAACAGGCGCATGTGATGCGCCAGGCCGACGCGTGCGCCGTTCTGCAGCCGGTGGATGGTGCGATAGGCGCGGCCGTGGGCCAGCAGCATGTGGCGCAGCACCCGGAGGCCGCGGGGCAGGCTGTCCACGCCGGGCGGGAAGGTCCCGCCCAGGTAGCCGCCGTGCGCGTAGACGATGGGTTCGTTGATCGTACACCACAGCGTCACCTGGTCGCCCAACGCCTCGACCACATGGGCCGTGAACCGGGAGAAATAATCCGTGATCAGCGGGTTCTCCCAGCCGCCCAGCGCGGCCAGCCAGAGCGGGTCGGTGAAGTGGTGCAGGCTGACCATGGGCTCGATGCCGCGGGCGCGCAGCAGGCCGATCATCTCGGCGTAATGGCGCAGCGCGGCCTGGTCGAAGACGCCCGGCGCCGGCTCGATGCGGCTCCATTCCACCGACAGGCGCAAGCTGTTCAGCCCCAGGTCGGCGGCGCGGTCAAAGTCGGCCGCGGCGGTCTCCAGGTCCCACCAGCCGGTCGCCCGTTCCGCCGTGGCCCCTTCGTGGATGTGGCCCGGCTGCTGTTCCCAGGCGGCCCACTGATTGTTGTGGTTGCCGCCCTCGTTTTGGTGCGCGGCCGTGGCCACACCCCAGCGGAAGCCGTCGGGGAAGCGAAGAAGTGCGTTGTTCGTCATCGGTTGCTCATCCTTACAGGGCGGCCTCATGCCTCCGGCGGCGGCCCCCAGCGTTGCAGCGCGACGCCTGCTTCGCGCAGGAACGCGACCGCGTTTTCGTCGGGATAATTCCCAGCATAGACCACGCGCTTGAGGCCCGCGTTGATGATCATCTTGGCGCAGGTGAGGCACGGTTGGTGCGTCACGTAGATGGTGCCGCCGGCCACGCTGACGCCGTGCAACGCGGCCTGGATGATGGCGTTTTGCTCCGCGTGCAGCGTGCGCACGCAGTGCCCGCCGATCATCAGGTGGCCGATCTCGTCGCAGTGCGGCAGCCCGGCCGGCGCGCCGTTGTAGCCCGTGGTCAGGATGCGGCGGTCTTTCACGATGATCGCGCCCACGCGCGCGCGGTCACACGTGCCCCGCTGCGCCACCTGGCGGGTGATGTCCATGAAGTACGCGTCCCAGGACGGGCGAGCGTGGGTAGTGTCTGCCATGAATAGCGCTCCATGAGATCAAGACGAATGACGAATGGCGGTGAATGGCGGATAGCGTGTGGCGAATCAGTAATCCATAATTCGCAATCCGCAATCTGCAATCGGCAATCCCTCACCCCGTCCCGAACTGCCGGTCGCCGGCGTCGCCCAGGCCCGGCACGATGTAGCCGATGTCGTTCAGGCGCTCATCGATCGCGGCCAGGTGGATGGGCACGTCGGGGTGCGCGCCGTGCAGGCGCCGCACGCCCTCGGGCGCGCCGATGATGCCCACGTACTTGACCCGTTGCGCGCCCCACGTCTTCAGGATGTCCACGGTGGCCACGGCCGAGCCGCCGGTTGCCAGCATGGGATCCAGGATCAGGCACACCTGAACGGTGGGGGCCACCGGCAGCTTGTTGTAGTACTGCACCGGCCGCAAGGTGCGCTCATCGCGAAACAGGCCGATGTGCCACACCTCGGCCCCCGGCATCATCTCCCAGATGCCTTCCACCATGCCCAGGCCCGCGCGCAGGATGGGCACCAGGCCGATGGCTTCGGTAAGCTCACTGCACGGCGCCATGCCCATCGGCGTCTCCACGCTGCGTGGCGTCAGCCCCAGGTCCGCGGTGGCTTCGTAGGCCAACAGGATCGAGATCTCGCGAATCAGCTCGCGGAACTTCTTTGGCTCGGTGCGCTTATCGCGCAGGATGGATAGCTTGTGTTGGATCAGCGGATGGCCGGAGACAAACACATTCTCAGGTAACATGGGGGGAACCTCCTCCGATGATGGAATTGCGACAAAAAACGGGCCAGACCCCCAGGGCGCTGGGATGGCCTGACCCGTCTCTCACGGTGTGGCGCAGCGCGCGGAGACGCGCTGAAAGGTTGGTCTCATTGGATTTCCGGCTGGGCCCGCGCCAGCAGCCCGCGCTTGATCAACTTCTCGACCTCGACCTGACAGGTGACGCACAGGGTCGCGTCGGGCCGTACATCCAGCCGCTCCGTGGGGATCTCCTTGCTGCACCGCTCGCAGATCCCGTACTTGCCCTTTTCGATGGCGCGCAGCGCGGCCTGCAGGCGCGTCTGTTTTATCTCCAACTGGCTGACCAGGGCGACGTTCTTCTCGCGTTCGATCAGGTCCGGGTCGCCTTCCTCGGCATCCACGTCCACCTCAACCTTGAGGGCCTCGCGCAGGCGTTCCAACTCCCCGGCGACGCGCTTCTGTTCTTCCAGCAGTTTGTGGCGTTCGCGTGTAATGATCTGCGGTCGTGTCGGCATGTTGAATCTCCTTTGTGCTGTGCCGCGCCCATATCCGGTGAGGCGTTCCACGTCAAAAGCTGTGCATTTATACCACAGAACGCCGGTTGCGTCAATGTGCGCACTGTTGGTATAATGACTACGCTGTCATAGTGCGCTTGTCACCCCGCGCGACACTCAGGGCAAGCTCTGAACGGGTGGCTCCAGGAGCTGGTTGCAGCAAGAACCCAGTGGAGGCTCTCGTTCCCAACGAGTTGAAAGGTGAGCATGACCGAGCGAACGATATCGCCGCAGAGCCGACCGGAAGAAGTGGTGGTGGACGCCGCGCTGCGGCCGCGCGTTCTGGCCGAGATGGTGGGGCAGGACCGCCTGCGCGAGAACTTGGGCATCCTGATCCAGGCCGCGAAGACCCGCAACGAGCCGTTGGACCACGTGCTGTTCTATGGCCCGCCGGGCCTGGGGAAAACCACGCTGGCGCACGTGTTGAGCAACGAAATGGGCGTGGGCCTGAAGGTGACGGCCGGCCCGGCCATCGAGCGCGCCGGCGACCTGGCGGCCATCCTCACCAACCTGCGCGCGGGCGACATCCTGTTCATTGACGAGGTCCACCGCCTGGGCCGCGCGGTCGAGGAGGTGCTCTACCCGGCCATGGAGGACTTCGCGCTCGATATCGTCATCGGCAAGGGGCCCAGCGCGCGTAACATCCGGCTCAAGCTGCCCCGCTTCACCCTGATCGGTGCGACGACCCGGCTGGCGCTGATGACCGCGCCGCTGCGCGCCCGGTTCGGCGCCGTGTACCGGTTTGACTTCTACGACCTGCCCGCGATGGAGGCCATCGTCGCGCGGGCAGCGCGGCTGCTGCAGGCGCCCATCACGGTGGACGGCATCGGCGAGATCGCGCGGCGCGGCCGCGGCACCCCGCGCGTGGCGCTGCGCCTCCTGCGCCGGGCGCGGGACTACGCCCAGGTGCGCGGGGACGGCGCGATCACCGGCGAGAGCGCGGGCCTGGCGTTGGCGCTGCTGGATATTGACGCCCTGGGCCTGGATGCGTTGGATCGGGGCGTGTTGGGCCGGCTGATCCGCGACTTCCGTGGCGGTCCGGTCGGCCTGGAGACCATCGCGGCCGCGCTGTCGGAGGAGCCGGACACCATCATGGATGTGGTCGCGCCCTATCTCCTCCAGCTCGGC
>DAOUAT010000525.1:0-13280 GCA_034433275.1 Anaerolineae bacterium | reverse complement strand
GTGCGCGAGTTGTTGGGTGTGGATCTGCCGGAGCGGGCCCACGGCATCTACGGCAATCCCATCACCGATCCCAAACCCCTCTGCTATCATTGCGAGGTCGGCGGCCACTATATCACGCCTGCGCAGGTGAGGCGGCGGGACGCCTACAGCCGGCCCCTCTGCCCGGATCACGACACGCCCATGACGCCCCAGGACGGCCCCTGTCCGTAAGGAGGAGCGCGTATGTTAGCCACCTACTTCAAAGAGCTGGGCGGCCTGTTCGACCGCCGCTTCCTGCTGGCCTACTGGGCCCCCGCCTTCGTAGCCGCGGCCGCCGGCGCCCTGTTGATAGCGACGGCCGGCGCGGGCGTGGCAGCCCTGGTCGCGGCCTGGGCCAAACTGACGGCGGGCTTGCAGGCCGTGTTGGCGCTCAGCGCGCTGATCAGCGTGACCGTGCTGGCCTTCCTGCTGCAGGCCGCGACCACGCCCATCGTGCGCTTTTTCGAGGGTTACTGGCCCCGCCGCTGGCAGAGACTGGTCGTGCGTGGGGTGACGGCGCACCGGGCCCGCGTCGAGGGGCTGGAGAAGAGGGCGGACAGGAGCAGCTACCGCGCCCGCTACTTCGGCTACCCCCGCGATGAGGACCTCATACTGCCCACCCGCCTGGGCAACACCCTGCGCGCGGCCGAAGAATACGCCTATCAAACCTATCGCATGGACACGGTCCTGTGGTGGCCGCGCTTGAACACCCAATTGCCGGAGAGCTTCAGCAAGCAGTTGGACGCGGCCCTGACCCCCGTGCTCTCTCTGCTCAACCTGAGCGCGCTGCTGGGGGTGCTGGCCGTGGGCGGGGGCGCCGGGCTGGTGATCGCCCACCGCCTGGGCCACGCGCAGCCGGTGTGGCTCTTCCTGCTGGTATGGGCCGGCGGGCTGCTGCTGGCCTGGCTCAGCTACCTGGCGGCCAACAGCCAGGCCATGGCCTACGGCGATCTGATCCGGGTCGCGTTCGACCTCTACCGCCACAAGGTGCTGGAGTCCATGCACATCCCCCGCCCCACCACCTTGCGCGACGAGAGCTACCTGTGGGACAAGCTGAACCAGTGGATCTACTACTACACCCCGCCCTGGGAGATCGGCTGGCCCCCGGATCCCGCGCAGGCGCCGGCCACCGACCCCTTCAAATATGACACGCACAAGGACCCGGCGCCGCCATCACCGCCGGCAACGCCCCAACAGATCACGCTGACCCTGCAAGGCGCACCCACGGTGACCATCGTGCAGAAGGAGGCGCAGCCATGAGACGCTTTTTCGATGGCCTGCGAGAGAAGCTCAGTGCGCTCCTCCAGCCGTTGGGGGCGCTGCCGCGACGACTGCGTGCGCTGCTCAAACCCGTGCGTGGGTTGCCCCAGCGGTGGCGTGAACTGCTGAACGCATTGAGCGCGCTGCCCCGGCGCTGGCATGCGCTGCTGCAACCGTTGAGTGGCCTGCTCTTCGTCGTGCTCTGCATCGGCCTGCTGCTGGGCGTCGTCTTGCTGCTGTGGCCTGCGCCCCCTGCGTCGCCTACCCAGGATGTGGTGGTCGCCGAGCAAGCGCTGCCCGCCTACACCCGGCTTGATTCCGCGCGGCATGTGGTCATCAAACAGCGCGTCGCCGCGACCGGCGCATTCACCGACACCGCGCAAGTGCAAGATCGGCTGCTGGTGACCGCGCTGAAAAAGGGGGAGGCGGTCACGCAGGCCAACGCCGTGGCCGCGCCGGCCGACGCCTGGTTGTTGACCGTGCCGGTGAGCAACACCCTGCAAGCCCTGGCCGTGGGTGATGCCGTGCGCCTGGTGGGCGATGAGAAGCTGTCCGCGCCCGCGGTGATCCTGGCGGTGGCTGCGGAGCGCGTAGATGTGGCCGTAGACCCGGCCGAGGCCCCTCGCGTGGCCGCCTGGCTGGCAGCCGGACAGCGGATCATCCTGGTGCGACCGGGCGTTCGCTGACAGGCCCCGCGTGGTTGCAGGGCCCCTTCGGTTTTTTGGCAGCGCGAAGGGGCTGAGGCAAAAAGATCGGCCAGCGCCGAGCAGCCACCTCGGATTTGGCACTTTCACCCCAACGCCGCCCCCCGGCCCTGGCTGCTGGCCGAGGGCGGCTTGTTGCCTCTTGACAATCAAACCGGTTTGTGCTATCCTCAAACCGGTTTGCGCAAGCAAGTCTTCGCGCCTCTCCGATTGTATTTGCCACGCATCATGCACCAGGGAGCATCATGGCACGAGCCACCATCGCCGATGTCGCGGCCCGCGCGGGCGTCACCAAGAGCACCGTGTCCCACGCGCTCAGTGGCAAACGGCCGGTGGCGGTTGAGACTCGGCAGCGTATTGAACAGGCGATCGCGGAACTCAGCTTTTATCCCAACCCCATCGCTCAACGCCTGGCGGCCGGACGGTCACGGGCCATCGGGTTCGTCTATCCGCTGTACGCGCCGCAGATCGCCGGCTATGAGATGCGGTTCATCTCGGCCGCGGCCAACACGGTCAGCCAGGCGGGCTACGCGTTCGTGCTGCTCACCCAGCCCGACCGGGCCGGCGATGGACTGGCGCCGTTTTTTCACAGCGGCCTGCTCGATGGCGTCATCCTGATGTACGTGCGCCAGCAGGATCCCCGCATCGCGGCCCTGCAAGCGGCCGGCTTGCCCTTCGTGCTCATCGGCCAGACCGCGGACAACACCGGCCTGGCGTATGTGGACGTTGACATTCTGTCCGCGATGGCGCAGAGCGTGGCGCATCTCGTGGGGTTGGGCCACCGCCACATCGCCTGCTTACACCAGGACGACCCGGGATTCGGCTTCGGCGCGCGCATGTTGGCCGGGTACCGGGCGAGTTGCGCGGCCCATGGCTTGACGCCGGTGGTCCGGCCGTGCGGGTTGTCCACGGAGGGCGGGCGGCAGGCTATTACGACCCTGTTGCAAGAGCATCCCGAGACCACGGGTGTGATCGTGTGGAACGACCTGGCGGCATGGGGGGCAGCACAGGCCGCGTCCGCGGCGGGCCGCCGCGTCCCAGCCGACCTTTCGATCGTCTGCCATGACCAGTCGAATATCGGCAATCTCGTGCCTTTTCATCCGACATTCGTGGACGTTCGCCCCGAAGAGCTGGCCCGCCGCGCGGCCGAGATGCTGCTGGCCATGTTGGCAGGCTCATCCGACGGCGAAGGGATCCTGTTGGCGCCAGGATTCACGGTCGGCGAGACGACCGGCCCGACGCCGGAAACCGCAAGTGCGGTGCTTCCAGCCGGTCTGTGACCGGCGTCGCTGGCCAATCCGGGCGGCGGGTCAGGCGGGGGTCACAGACCCCCCCTTTGGGCTTGCCTGCCCCAGCTTGTTGAGAGAATACCATGAAGAGCTATCAACAATTCGATGAAGCTGACTGGGAACGCATTGCGCGCCATTGGACCGCCTGGTGGCAGGGCGAACTCGACCGGCCCATGGTCGTCATCGAGGCCATGGCCAGCCGGCGGGATCGCGGCGGCGCGTGGTGGGATCACATCACCGGGTTCCCGCTGAGCGTGACCGCCGAGGCGGTGATTGACCACTACGCCGCGGAGATGGATGCGCTGCTGTGGGCCGGCGATGCGTTCCCCAAGTGGTGGCCCAACTTCGGGCCGGGCGTCATCGCGGCGTTCCTGGGGTCGCCTGTGGGCGCGTCCGAGGGCACCACCTGGTTTTACCCCAGCGGCATCACGTCGCTGGCCGAGACGAATCTGGCCTTCACGCTGGACAACCCCTGGTGGCAGCGCGTCGCCGCGGTCACGCGCGCGGCCGTGGCCCGCTGGGGCGACCGCGTGGTGATCGGTCACACCGACCTGGGCGGCAACCTGGACATCCTGGCCTCGCTGCGCGGCACCCAGCAGCTCTTACTCGACCTGTACGATGCGCCGGAGGAGGTGGACCGCCTTGCCCGGCAGATCACGCCGATCTGGCTGCGCTACTACGACGAATTTCACCGCCTGGTGGCCGCCACCAACCCTTGTCCTGAGCAAAGTCGAAGGAGCGGCACGTCCTGCTGGAGCCCGCTGTGGGCGCCGGGTGCGTGCTACATGCTGCAAAGCGACTTTTCCTATATGATCTCCCCGCGCATGTTCGAGCGCCTGATTCTGCCCGACCTGACGGCGTGCTGCGACGTGCTGGAATATCCCTTCTATCACCTGGATGGCAAGGGCGAGATCAAGCACCTGGACATGCTGCTCGCCATCGAGCGCTTGCGCGGCATCCAGTGGATCCCCGGTGACGGCGCGCCGCCGCCGGAGGAGTGGCTGCCGCTGTTGAAGCGCATCCGTGATGGCGGCAAGCTGTGCCAGCTCTTCGTGTCACCCGAGGGTGCTCTGACCATCGCGCGGGAGCTTGGCGGCAAGGGCTTCGCCTTCTGCCTGACCGGCGACGACGGCTTCCTGATGCCAGAGCAGGCCGCCGCGTGCGTTGAGGCGCTTCGGGCGGAGAGGTTGATCGAATGACGAATCAGCGGATGGGCGAGGTCATGGAAATGAGGGAACTCAGGGAACGGAGGGAACTCAGGGTATTCCCTGGCCTGGCATCTCACGCAGTATGCAGTATGTAGCACCATGCACCACGGAGCCCACATGTCCTTGAGTGATGAACACAACACCGAAGCCCAGGCCGTGTGGGATGCGTTCAACGCGGGCAGGCCCATCCGGCCGCCGGTCGCGCTGGGCACCGCGACGCAGTTCTTCATCTACAACGATGCGGTGAACCCCGGCGCCGCAGTGGATTGGGAGCGCTACTGCACCGATGCGGACATCATGTTGGACTTCCAGCTTCGCGCGGCCGTGTGGCGCGCCGAGCACATCGCGCCCTACTGCGACGATCCCATCGGCATGCCGCCTAACCGGGAGGCGTGGCTAGTGCGGCGGTCGGTTCGTGCTGCGGGAGGCGAACAACCTGGCCCCGAGCACCCCTGCCGCAGATCTGGCGGCCATGTACGAAACGGCGCGGGCGTGGAGGGGGTATCATGATTGGTGCGGTTTCCCGTGTGTCATCGGAATATCTGAAATCGAGGCTTCAGCCGGTTACTCCTGTTGATGAGACAGACCGGCTAAAGCCTCGACTCCAGGCCGTGCGTGCGACCATCCCTCCGGAATCGAGGCTTCAGCCGGTTGCTGCCGGTGATGAGACAGACCGGCTAAAGCCTCGATTCCAGAGCATGATTTGCTCCTGGGAAATCCTATGTCATTTACCCACCAACCCAACGCCCTGATCTGGCGGGGCGGGCACGAGACTGTGCGCATCGAGCCGTGGGGCGCGGACAGCCTGCGCGTGCGCGCCACCCACAGCGCGGATATCCGCGACGATCTGCCCGGCGCGCTGCTCCCTCCTGCACCGGTCGAGGCCGAGATCACGGTTGGGTCAGAGCTTGCCACTATTCGGGCCGGACGCCTCCGCGCCGAGGTGACCGCCGAGGGGCGCATCAGCTTCTTCGACACTGCGACTGGCGCGGCGCTGCTGACCGAGCCCCAGCCGCGCTTCATCCGGCCGCCGGCGCGCTGGTTCAAGCCGCTGGGCAGCGACCTGCACCACATCTCGGTCGAGTTTCAGCCCGCGGAGGGGGAGCGCTTCTACGGCCTGGGCCAGCACCAGCACGGCCGGCTGGACCAGAAAGGTTGCGTGGTTGACCTGTGGCACCGCAACACCGAGGTGAGCATCCCGTTCCTGGTCTCCAGCCGCGGCTACGGCTTCCTGTGGCACAACCCGGCGGTCGGTCGCGTGGAGTTGGGCCGCAACGGCACGCGCTGGGTGGCCGAGGCGGCCCGCCAGACAGATTACTGGGTCACGGCCGGCTCGTATGCCGAGATCATGGCGCACTACGCCGATGCCACCGGCCACGCGCCCGTGCTGCCCGAGTGGGCGGCCGGTTTCTGGCAGTGCAAACTGCGCTATCGCACCCAGGAGGAGTTGCTCGAGGTCGCCCGCGAGTATTACCGCCGCGGCCTGCCGCTGGATGTGATCGTCGCCGACTTCTTCCACTGGACACGCATGGGCGAGTGGCGCTTCGATCCGGCCGCCTGGCCCGATCCGGCGGCGATGGTGCGTGAGCTGGAAGACCTGGGGGTCAAGCTGATGGTCTCGATCTGGCCGGCGGTGAACCCGGCCGCGGAAACTTACGACGATATGGAGCGCCGCGGGCTGCTGGTGCGCGCCGAGCGGGGCCAGCCCAGCCACATGGCGTTCACCGATGTGGGCGCGAACGGCCCGGTGCACCTGCGTTACTACGACGCCACCCACCCGGAGGCGCGGCGCTTCATTTGGGAGCGGGTGCGGGAGGGCTACCACCGCCACGGGATCAAGGTTTGGTGGCTGGACGCGTGCGAGCCCGAGGTCTACCCGCCCGACCACGAGAACCTGCGCTATCACCTGGGCAACGGGCTGGAGGTGGCCGGCCTCTACCCGCTGCTGCACCAACAGGGCTTTTGGGAGGGGATGCGGGCCGAGGAAGAGGCGGACGTCGTGACGCTGTGCCGTTCGGCGTGGGCCGGCAGCCAGCGCTACGGCGCGGCAGTTTGGTCGGGCGACATCCCCTCCACCTTCGAGGCGCTGCGCGCCCAGGTGCGTGCCGGGCTGAACATCGGCCTCAGCGGCATCCCGTGGTGGACCACCGACATCGGCGGCTTCCACGGCGGCGACCCGGCCAGCCCCGCCTTTCGCGAGCTGATCGTGCGCTGGTTCCAGTACGGCGTCTTCTGTCCGTTGTTCCGGCTGCACGGCATGCGCCAGCCGACGGTGGGTTGGGATGCCGGCGGCCCGAACGAGGCCTGGTCGTTCGGCGACGAGGCGTATGCCACTATCCGCGACCTGCTGTTCCTGCGTGAGCGGCTCAAACCCTACATCGGGCGTCAGATGGCCGCGGCCGCGGAGACGGGCGCGCCGCCCATGCGACCACTGTTTTTCGATTTCCCAGATGATCCGACCGGTTACGCGGTCGAAGACCAGTTCATGTTCGGGCCGGATATCCTGGTGGCGCCGGTGCTGCACGCGGGCGCGACCACACGGACCGTTTATCTGCCCGGCGGGGCGACGTGGTATGATGCCTGGACAGGCCAGGCGCAGGCCGGGGGGGCCACGCTGATCGTTGACGCGCCACTGGCGCACATCCCGGTCTTCGTGCGCGACCGGGCGCTGCTGGCCGTGTTCGCGGGAAAGGAATAGCGATGCACATCGCGATCATCGCCCCCGGCAGTCGCGGGGATGTGGAGCCGTACATCGCCCTGGGCGTGGGGCTGGCGCGGGCCGGCCATGGGGTGCGGCTGGTCTCGCACGCCGACTTCGCGCCGCTGGCGGCAGCGCACGGCCTGGCGTTCTACCCCATCGAGGGCCGCGTGCAGGAGATCGCCCAGGGCATGGGCGCGCTGCTGGAGCGCGGCAACTTCCTGGCCATCCTGTCGCAGATGGGCAAGGACGCGCGGAGCGCCGCACTCAACGCGGCGCGGGCCGGCCTGGCCGCCTGCCGCGGGGTTGACCTGGTGCTGGCGGGGATCGGCGGGCTGTTCGTGGGCCTGGCGCTGGCCGAGAAGCTGCACCTGCCGCTGTTGCAGGCCTACTACATCCCGTTTACACCGACGGCCGCGTATCCCAGTTTCCTGGCGCCCCGGCCCCTGGCCCGGCTCGGCGGCCGGCTGAACCGCGCGTCGTACACCTTGGCCCAGCAGATGTTGTGGCAGGCGTTCCGGCCGGCGGACGGGCTGGCGCGACGCCAGGCGCTCGACCTGCCCGCCGCGCCGTTGCGGGGGCCGTTCGACGCGGCGGCGGTGCGCGGCATGCCCGTGATCTACGGCTACAGCCCCACCGTCATCCCGCCGCCGCCCGATTGGGGGCCCGATGTCCACGTCACCGGCTACTGGGTCCTGGATCCGAACGAGGACTGGACGCCGCCGCCCGCCCTGGCCGAGTTCTTGCAGGCCGGCGCGCCGCCGGTCTACGTCGGCTTCGGCAGCATGAGCAGCAGCAACCCGGCCGAAACGGCCGACCTGGTGCTGCGGGCGCTGGCGCAGACGGGGCAGCGGGCGGTGGTGCTGGCGGGCTGGGGCGGGTTGCAGGTGACAGACCTGCCCGCTTCCGTCTACATGCTCGACGCCGCGCCCTTTGCCTGGCTTTTTCCACGCATGGCGGCCGTGGTGCATCACGGCGGCGCGGGCACCATCGCGGCCGGCTTGCGGGCGGGCGTGCCATCAGTCGTCGTCCCCTTCTTCGGCGATCAGCCGTTCTGGGGCCGCCGCGTGGCCGACCTGGGGGCCGGGCCGGCGCCGATCCCGCGGAAAAAGCTCACCGTGGACCGGCTGGCCGCCGCGCTCCGGCAGGCGGTGTCCGATCCGGCCATGCGCCAGCGCGCCGTCGAGTTGGGGCGCGCGATCCGCGCCGAGGATGGGGTCGCGCGTGCCGTCGCCGTGGTCGGTCAGCTCGCAGCAGGTGCGGCGGGATGATGCCTTGATCGAGGCCGTGCCCGGTGCAGTTGCAACGCGCCCGAGCACGCTCTTTCTGACGGAGACTGGAATCGAGGCTGTGCGCCAGCCCCCTTCAGGGTTAGCCGGTCTCTGTGTCTGAGCGCCAGACCGCCTGAAGGCTCGATTCCGTTACGTGCGATATCGTTTAGTCAGTTGCCCATGCCGCGCGCGGCGCGACGGCGCATGGAAATCCCGTGCCGGTCAGCGGTCGTCAGTCGTCAGTCGGCATTTCCAGGGCGCCAGAAGGATGAACTGATAATGCCACCGATTACACTCCTCATCATCGGCGCCGGCAGCCGAGGCGCCAACTACGCCGAATATGCGGCCTGGCATCCCGACCAGGCGCAGGTTGTGGGCGTCGCCGAGCCGCGCGAGCACTACCGCACGGCGTTGGCCTCCCGGCACAGCATTCCGGCCGCCAACGTCTGGGCCGACTGGCGGGAGGCCGCCGACCGGCCCCGCTTCGCCGACGCGGTCATCATCGCCACGCCCGATGCGCTGCACACCGGGCCGGCGCTGGCGTTCGCCGAGCGGGGCTACCATATCCTGCTGGAAAAGCCCATGGCGCCGACCGCGGCCGAGTGCCGGCAGATCGTCGCCGCCGCGCAGGCCAGCGGGGCGCTGTTCGCCGTTTGCCACGTGCTGCGCTACACCGCGTACACCAAGCAGGTCAAGGCGATCGTGGACTCCGGCCGGCTGGGCGAGATCGTCAGCATCCAGCACCTGGAGCCGGTGGGCTTTTGGCACCAGGCGCACTCCTTCGTGCGCGGCAACTGGCGGAACGAGCGCGAGTCGTCGTTCATGCTGCTGGCGAAATCGTGCCACGACCTGGACTGGCTCCGCCATGTGATGGGCAAGCCCTGCACGCACGTCTCGTCCTTCGGCAGCCTGCTGCACTTCCGGCCCGAAAACCGGCCTGCCGGCGCGGCCGACCGCTGCCTGGACTGCGCGGTGGAGGCGACCTGTCCTTACTCGGCGCCGCGCATCTACCTGACCGGCCTGCGGCGCGGCATCACCGGCTGGCCGCTCAACGTGCTCACGCCGGATGTGACCGAAGCCGGGCTGCTGGCCGCACTGCGCACGGGGCCCTACGGCCGCTGCGTCTACGCCTGCGACAACGACGTGGTGGACCACCAGGTCGTCACCGTGCAGTTCGCGGGTGGCGCCACGGCCTCCTTCACCATGACCGCGTTCAACCGCCAGCGCGACCGCGAAACGCGCATCTTCGGGACGCGGGGGGAGCTCTACGGCAATGGGCGATTCAGCGAGGTCTACGACTTCCTGACCGACACGACGGAGCGGATCGACGCGGAGACCGCCAGCGACGGCTCGATACTGAGCGGCCATGGCGGCGGCGACCTGGGGCTGATGACGCATTTTGTCGGCGCGCTGCTCAAGAACGATCCATCGCTGATCCTGTCCGGCCCGGCCGAGTCGCTGGAGACGCACCTGATGGTATTCGCGGCCGAGCAGGCGCGGCTGGAGGGGCGGGTGGTCGCGGTGGGTGTACCTACGACTTAAGTTCTATAGTGAGTCAGATAAAGATTCGGGCTGCCTGATCCGGAATCGAGGCTGTGCGAAGCCTCCTTTAGGATCAGCCGGTCTTTTTGGGTGGCGAGAGCAACCGGCTAAAGCCTCGAGTCCAGATTATCGAGCGAGAATTCTTGGAGGGTACGTCTTGAACAACCGCGAACGCGCCCTGGCGATCCTGAACTATCAGCCCTACGACCGGCTGCCGGTCGTCCATTTCGGCTATTGGGACGAGACGCTGGAGAAGTGGGCGGCCGAGGGGCACATCAGCAAGGCCCTGGCGGCCCGGTGGTACGACAACAACGCCTATGACCGCATCCTCTGCGAGCGGCTGGGCTTCGACTTCGGCTGGGGCGGCGTTTTCGGCCCGTACCTGGGCTTGCAGCCGGCCTTCCGCCGCCGCGTCGTCGCCGAACTGCCCGATGGCTCGCGCCACGTGCTCGACGGGGACGGCGCGATCGTGCTGGAGAAGGATGACGTCGTCTCGATCCCGGCCGAGATTGACCACCTGCTCAAGGGCCGCGCCGAGTGGGAGCGTATTTTCCGGCCGCGGCTGCGGTATAGCGAGGAACGGCTGGGGCGCGCGAAGGTGAACCTACCCCCCAGCCCCCTCCCTGCGAGGGAGGGGGAGCCTTCACTCCCCCCTCTCCTCGCAGGAGAGCGGGGCAGGGGGGTGAGGTCGCTCCGTTTCGGCCGCGGTGGCCGGGAACACCTGCTGGCCGAGGAACCCGCGTTCCCGCGCGGCCTGTGGTGCGGCAGCCTCTTCGGCGTCATCCGCAACTGGCTGGGCGTGGTCGGCCTGAGCTACCTGACCGCGGATGACCCGGCGCTGCTGCAGGAGATGGTCGAGACGGTGGCCGAGCTGTGCTACCAGGGCACGACCGCGGCGCTGGTCACGGGGATCCCCTTCGACTACGGCCATTTTTGGGAGGACATCTGCTTCAAAAACGGCCCGCTGGTGAATCCGCGCTTGTTTGCAAGGCTCGTTGGCCCACACTACCGGCGCATCACGAAGCTGCTGAACGAGCACGGCATCGGCATCGTGTCGCTGGATTGCGACGGCCTGATTGACCGGCTGCTGCCCATCTGGCTGGAGAACGGCGTCAACACCATGTTCCCCATCGAGGTTGGCACCTGGCACGCCAGCCTCGCGCCGTGGCGGGCGCAATACGGCCGGGCGCTGCGCGGCGTGGGCGGCATGGACAAGAAGGTCTTCGCCTACGACTACGCGGCGATTGACGCTGAGATCGAACGGCTGAAGCCGTTGGTGGATCTGGGCGGCTACATCCCGTGCCCCGACCACCGCATCCCGCCGGATGCCAGATGGGAGAATGTGCAGTACTACTGCGAACGAATGAGGCAGGTATTCGGATGTTGATTGACGCGCACGTCCATTACACCCCGCCATCCCTGGCCGCCGACCTGGACGCGTTCATTCGCGAGGAGCCGTTCTGGGGCCAGATGCTGGCTCCACGGGCCGGTGGCCGCAGCATTCAGGGCTGGGCCACAGCCGAGCGCATGATCGCCGACATGGACGCGGCCGGCGTGGATCGGGTGGTGCTGCTGGGCGAGTACCGCCGGTCGCACGAGGGGTGCGTGGCCCGCAACGATCAGGCGCTCGAGATCATCCGCCGCTGGCCTGATCGGGTCAGCGCATTCGCCATCCTCCAGCCGCAGGCCGGCCAGGCCGCGCTGGATGAGCTGGCGCGCTGCCTGGATGGCGGCATGGTCGGCGTGGGTGAGCTTGGCCCCTATGGCCAGGGCTACCGGCTGGATGATCCCGACTTCCTGCGCCTGGTCGAGGCGTGCATCCGCGCCGGCGTCCCGCTCAACCTGCACACCAACGAGGAGGTCGGCGGCTTCTATCCCGGCAAGGCCGCGACCCCGCTGCGCGACTACTATCGGCTGGCGACGCGCTACCCGGAGCTCAGGCTGATCCTGGCGCACTGGGGCGGCGGGCTGTTCTTCTACGAGTTGATGCCCGAGGTGCGGCGGGCGCTGCGCAACGTGTGGTACGACACCGCCGCGTCGCCGCTGCAATATGCTACGCGCAGCATCTTCGACGTGGCGCTGCGCTGCGTGGATCACCGTAAGCTGCTCTACGGCTCGGACTACCCGCTGCGGCTCTACCCGCGGCGCCAGGCCGAGCCGGACTTCCGGCCGTTCCTGGCGGAGATCGCTGCGCTGGAGCTGCCCGACGACGTGCGGATGGACATTTTGGGGGGAAATGCGGCGCTGCTGTTGTCACCTAACCCCCAGGCCCCCTTCCCTGCGAGGGAAGGGGGAGGTAAAGTTCCCCCTCGCCTGGCAGGAGAGGGGGCAGGGGGAGAGGTCACACCCGCCATGTCCACCCTGCTCGTCGCCGAAGCCTGGCCGGCGACGCGGGCGGTGATCGAGCGATACAACATTCCGTGCAACGACAGCCCCGTGCCGTTCTGGGAGCCGATCAGCCAGGCGGCCGCGGCGCGGGGCATCTCCGGCGAGGCGCTGGCGAGGCTGCTAGCGGAGTTGAACGAGGCGGCTGGGTTGCAGACGGAATCGAGGCTTTAGCCGGTTGAGTGCTCGACCCAGAGAGACCGGCTGATCCTAAAGGAGGCTTCGCACAGCCTCGATTCCAGTTGTGAAACTGCGGGAGAGGAGAACCCACTTTGCACGGCATGACCATCAATACTTCCGCGACTGCGCCGAGCTGGGCGACAACGGCATCCCCAAGACCGAGATCGAGCGCACGCCGTGGCAGCAGCTCTGGATCGAGTGGGTGGGGCTGAAGCCACTGGCGTATCACCTGACCGATTGGCCCGAACACGTTGAGCACACGCTCGACCAGCTCGAGCGCCGCGCCCGGCAGACGTTCGAGATCGCCCGACGCTCACCGGCGCCGTTCATCGTCATCGTGGACAACATCACGGCCTCGGCCATCGGCCCGGCGCGCTTCCGCACCGGCCGGTTGCAGATCCAGATCTCGGAGAACGTGCCGCTGGACCGCTGGCGCATTAGCCTGCCGGTTATTGCCGAGGCGATCGAGGCGTTTGGGAAGCCGTGAGCGGGTGACGAACGACGAACGACGAAAGACGAAGGACGAAGGAAAGGACGATGACTGACATTCATAACTTGCGTTCCTATCTGACCGTGCTCGAAGCCGCTGGGCAACTGGCGCGCATCGAGCGGCCGGTGTCGCTCGACCACGAGTTGGCCGATGTGGCCGCGGCGCTGGAGCGGGGTAGCGGCCCCGCGCCGCTGTTCGACCATGTGATTGCGGCCGACCGGGGCGGCGGGCCGGT
>DAOUAT010000524.1:0-1731 GCA_034433275.1 Anaerolineae bacterium | reverse complement strand
GTCACGGTAGGCGTGCCCAACGCAGTGGGGCTGGCCGGCCCGCTCGTAGTGACGGCTTCAGCCGTCGAACCTGCGCTGGCCGGGCTGGCTGCCCTCGCGCTGGCCGCGCTGGCAGGCGCGGGGCTGCGCCGCAAGCGATAACAGCGGTTCAGCGGGATTGAACGAATGCGCGCACCGCCATTCGTTCAATCCCGCACATTCGTTGTCATATCCCCCCCTTGCCGCGTGCTCTTCGCCGTGTTATAAGCGCATCAAGATGCCGACACAATTACAGTAATCCAGACAGCCAGCAAGATGGATTGGCTTGGGCATGGGGAGGTTATCAGGATGGATCGGGCAAACTACGCGCGGTGGTGGCAATTGCACCTGCGGGCCGCCAGGGGGGAAGCCCTGGATGACGCCGAGCAGGCCGCATACGAGGCGGGGCTGACCGCGCTGGATCGCGAAGAACAAATCAAAGGACAAGATGCGGAGCTAGAACTCTTGCGCCAACTTAAGGCTGAAGTGGCGCGCCTGGAAACAACGCATGCGCAGCTGCAGACCAGGAGTCATCGGCTTGACCGGCAGATCTGGACGTTGGAGGGCGCGTACACGGTGCTGACAGGGCTTGAATTGGGCGGCCAGAGTTATGTCACATCCCCTGTTTGAGGCCATCCGGAGCCGTTACCAACGGGCCTGCGGTTACTGCGGCGTGACCGAGGTAGCGGCCGGCGCGAGCTCACCCTGGATCACTATCGGCCGCGCGCAGCCGGTGGGAGTGACGAACCAGACAATCTGGTATATGCCTGCGTGCGGTGCAACCAATACAAGGGAGACTTCTGGCCGGACGACACCGACCTTGCCGAGGGCCGTCGCATCTTGCACCCCTGGCTTGACAACGTTTCGGCACATCTAGCCGAAGACCAAAACACCGGACACCTCCTCGGACTAACACCAACAGGCGCCTTTCACATCGCATTGTTGCGGCTCAATCGGCCCCAGCTGATAGCGCATCGCCTGGCGCGGCGGCTTCAAAGAATCCTCGAAGAGAAGATCCGTCTCCTTGAACAGCAAAACGCCGAACTTGAGAAGACGATCTCCGCCCAGGAGCGCTATCTGGACGTGCTGAGAGCGCAATCCAGCAGGCGCCGGCCTCGGTAGAAACAGCAACATCTCACCTATGACGACCTGACTCACTCCCTGCGCACGATCGTGCCCCTGCCCGAGACGCGCCGCCTGCTGGCCGCGGCCGACGCCGCGATCCCCGCGTGGCCGGTGGGGTGAGGGGGATCGAGCTCGCACGGCCTTGACCATGCCTGCCGATCTGCGCTAGAATAGAGTCCAAGAAAGACGTATTGATGGCAAGGCTATGTCACGTGATGGGGGCGAGAATATGGCACAAGTGCTAGAAGTCATCATTTTGAACACCGAACTCGACGCCTTCCTCGCACCCTTCGCGCCTGAAGTGCAAAAACTGGCGCGCCGCGCCCGCGCGCTGATCCTGGCGGCCATGCCCGACGCGGTGGAGCAGTTCGACGCGCCCGCGCGGCTGATCGGCTACGGCTTCGACCGCACCTACCGGGGCCTGGTGTGCGGCATCGCGCTGCAGCGGGACTACGTCAACCTGATGTTCGCGCGCGGGACCGAGCTGCCCGATCCGGCCGGGCTGTTGGCCGGCACGGGCAAGCGCGCCCGCCACGTCCGGCTCCGGCAGCCGGCCGACCTCGACGCCCCCGCGCTGGCGGGCCTGCT
>DAOUAT010000523.1:0-3949 GCA_034433275.1 Anaerolineae bacterium | reverse complement strand
GCACCCTGTCGGACGGCGGCGTGGGCGTCGCACCATTTCACGATTACGCCAGCAAGGTCCCAACCGGCCTACAGGCTGAGCTGGATCAGCTGAAGCAGGACATCATCAGCGGCAAGATCAAGATTGATGACGTCCTGAAGTAATCCGGACGGTAGACAGGGCCAAAGGAATGCTCCTCTGGCCCTGTTTGCTTTTTCTCTTTCAAGGTAGGAGATCGGCATGCCACCAGTACTGGAACTGCGCGGGATTACAAAAGCTTTCCCAGGCGTGCTTGCCAACGACCACATTGACCTGACGCTGGAGCAGGGCGAAATCCTGGCGCTGCTCGGCGAAAATGGCGCGGGCAAGACCACGCTGATGAATGTCCTCTACGGTCTTTACAAGCCGGATGAGGGCGAGATCCTGGTCCGCGGTGAGAAGGTGGATATCCAGGGGCCAAACGACGCCATCGCGCGCGGCATCGGCATGGTGCACCAACATTTCATGCTCGTACCTGTGATGACGGTCACCGAAAACGTGATGCTGGGCGTCGAGTCGACGCGCGGGATATTTCTGGACCGGGAGCAGGTGGCGAAGCGCATCGAGGAGATCGGCAAGGACCATGGGCTGGAAGTTGATCCGAGCGCCTACATCAAGGATTTGCCGGTAGGACTTCAGCAGCGCGTCGAGATCATCAAGGTGCTGTATCGGAATGCGGATATCCTGATCCTGGATGAACCGACTGCAGTGTTGACGCCACAGGAGGTGGAAGGCCTGATCGAGGTCTTGCGTTCGCTCATTGCGGAAGGCAAATCCATCATCTTTATCACCCATAAGCTTAAGGAAGTGATGGCGGTGGCCGACCGGATCACCGTGCTCCGTCTGGGACGCACCGTGGGTACGGTTGATCCGAAAGCGACCGATCCGCAGCACCTGGCTTCCCTGATGGTAGGCCGCGAGGTCAACCTGGTCGTGGACAAGAATCCGGCCTCCCCCGGCGAACCGATCCTTGAGGTCAAGGACATGGTGGCCCTGGATGACCGCGACAACATCGCAGTGAACGGGGTGTCGTTCGATGTGCGCGCGGGCGAGGTGATGGGCGTGGCTGGCGTGCAGGGCAACGGCCAGACGGAACTCGTCTATGCGCTGACCGGCCTGCGCCCACCGGCAATCGGTTCCGTGCGCATCCTCGGCACAGATATCAGCAAGGCGAACCCACGTCAAATCACGGAAAGGGGCGTGGCGCACGTGCCGGAAGACCGGCAAAAGCACGGCCTGGTGCTCAGTTTCCCGGTGTCCGACAACATCGCGTTGAACACCTACTACCTGCCGCCGTTTGCCAGGGGCCTCAACATGCAGCAGGGCGCGATCCTGGCGGCATCCAACGAACTGGTTGATCAGTTTGATGTCCGCACCCCGAACGTCCACGTAAACGTATCCACCCTGTCCGGTGGCAACCAGCAAAAGGTGATCATCGCGCGCGAGTTCTCGCGGCCGATCAAACTCCTGATTGCTTCGCAGCCCACGCGCGGCCTGGATGTGGGATCCATCGAGTACATCCACTCGCGCATCATCCAGAAGCGCGATGAGGGCACAGCTGTCCTTGTCGTTTCCTCTGAGCTGGACGAGATCATGGCGTTGTCCGACCGCATCGCAGTGATGTATAAGGGCAAGATCCTGGACATTGTGCCCGCAAAAGGTATCAGCAAGGAGTATCTCGGCTTGCTGATGGCCGGCATTAAGCCTGCTGAAACTGCGGCTGTGGCAAAGCCGGTTACCGATCAGGGCGCTGTCGAGCGGGTATTTTAGGGACCATCGTCCGAGGAGGCACCGTTGGATAATACTCAACCCACAGTCGCTCCAACGCCGGCTTCACAGGCTGGCTCGACAAAGGATCGTGGCGGCGGTAGCAAGCAACCCGCCCGACGGGGTGGAGCGCTGCAAAACATATTGGTTCCGCTCCTGGCAGTGCTGACGGGCTTGATCATCGGCGCGATCGTCATCATCATTACCGATCCTAAGGTGGTGGCTGCCTTCGGCACGTTTCTTCAGGCGCCGGGCGCAGCATTCGCTGCAGCTTGGAAGTCTATCTCGACGGCTTACGGTGCGCTGTTTTATGGCTCCTTCGGCAGCCTGAATGAGATCGCCAGTGCATTGAGGAGCGGTGATCCCGCGGCCGTGCGGCAGGCCTTCTGGCCCATCACCGAAAGCCTGACGACTTCTACCCCGTACATTCTTGCCGGCCTCGCCGTGGGGCTGGGCTTCAAGGCTGGCCTGTTCAACATCGGCGCTGAGGGCCAGTTCCTCGCCGGCTCACTGGGCGCCGCATTCGTCGGTTACAGCCTGGTGGGTTGGCCGCTGTACCTGCACCTGCCCCTGGCGATCCTGGGCGGATTTGCCGCTGGCGCGATCTGGGGCGCGATCCCTGGCTGGCTCAAGGCGAAGACCGGTGGCCATGAGGTGGTCAACACCATCATGATGAACTGGATCGCCTTTCGCCTGAGCGACTGGCTGATCAACGGCCCCATGAAGGCGCCCGGTTTCCGCCCGGTGACGCCCCACATCCAAGCATCTGCGGAACTGCCGCGGCTGTTTGGCGATCCAATCCGCTTCAACGTCGGGTTCTTCCTGGCTCTGATCGTGGCAGGGTTGGTCTTCTGGCTGCTCTTCAAGACCACCGTCGGCTTCACGATCCGCGCGGTGGGCGCCAACCCGGACGCGGCCCGCTACGCTGGCATGAGCATCACCCGCACGGTCGTCCTCGCGATGACGTTGAGCGGCGGCCTGGCCGGGCTGGCCGGGGCAAGCCAGGTGCTGGGCGTGGATTACTGGGTCGGCCAAGGCTTCTCCGCTGGCTACGGTTTCGACGCCATCGCCATTGCCCTGGTTGGCAGGAGCCATCCATTTGGCATTGTTCTGGCGGCCTTGTTGTTCGGCTTTCTGCGCAGTGGGGCCACCCGGATGCAGTCACTGGCCGGCATCCCCATGGACATCATCTCGATCATCCAGGGCCTGGTAATCATCTTCGTGGCCGCGCCCGATATCATCCGTGGGCTGTATCGCCTGCGGAAGTTGGCCGGCGAGAAGGTTGTGCTGACCCGCGGGTGGGGATCTTGAGGCTGACGGGAAGGAGATGACCATGACTACTGCAACCGCAACCAGGGCGCTCCCGGCTGAAATCCGGCGCAGCCGAATCACCGGTGTGGTGCTCTTACTGATCGGCCTCACCATCTTCCTGCTATTCGGGACTGGACTCGAAAGCGGGCTGACCACAAGATTCGGGTTGAACCCCGGCGTCGGCTCCCAGGCGATCCGCGTCCCTGATGTGACCGTGCCCACCACGGCCACGATCTATCTCCTATCCGCTGTGTCCATCTTCCTGGGCGCGGCCCAGATCGCACGCGGTTTCAAGCGCGCCGGCCTGGTGATCGGGCTTGTCGCGACCTTCTTCGTCCTCGCCTTCCTGACGTGGGCGGCGCGCGGCCGATCGTTCAACTTGCTTGGCATCCTGAGCAGCTCTTTAGTGAGCGCCACGCCTATCGCGTTGGCCGCCCTGTGCGGAGTCATCAGCGAACGTGCGGGCGTGGTGAACATCGGCATCGAGGGCATGATGCTGATGGCCGCGCAAGTCGCCGTCGTGTCGGCCAGCCTGACTGGCAGCTTGTGGGTGGGGCTGGGCGCCGCGATCTTGACGGGCATGTTGCTAGCAACCGTGCATGCCGTCCTGGCCATCCGTTTCAAGGTGGATCAGATCGTGAGTGGCGTGGCGATCAACATCTTTGCCACGGGGGCAACCAGTTATATCCTGTCGCGCTTCCTGCGTGATGCCGCCGCGCTGAACAACTCAGGTGTGTTCCGGCCGATTTCGATTCCGCTGCTCTCGAAGATACCGGTCATCGGGCCGATCTTCTTCGAGAACAGTATCATCGTATTCCTGATGATGCTCATTGTCGCAGCCTTACACATCATG
>DAOUAT010000522.1:0-3309 GCA_034433275.1 Anaerolineae bacterium | reverse complement strand
GGAACGCGGGCGCGCACGTGCGGCTCTGTCTGAAGACCTTGTTGCAGCACACGGAAGGCCCGTTCGAGCTGATCGTGGTGGACAACGGCTCGCGGCCGGAGATCGTGCAGTTTCTCCGCGCCACCGCGGCCGGCGATCCGCGGGTGCGGCTGATCGAGAACCACACCAACCTGGGGCCGGGGCACGCGAACCGACAGGGCGCGGCCGCAGCCAAGGGCCGCACGCTCTGCCTGATGGACAGCGACGTGCTCGTGCCGCACGGCTGGCTGGCGCGGCTGGTGGCGGAGTTCAAGCGCCAGCCCGCGGTGAAGCTGCTGGCGCCGCTGAACTACCATCAGACGCTCAGCCACCCGTTCGGGCCGGAGGACAGCGCCGCGGCCTGGTTCAGGGTGAAAGCCGAGCAGCCGCGCCTGTCACCGCTGCGCCAGTTCTACGCCTACTCCGGCGGCCTGACCATTGACGAGTTCGATGAGCTGATGTGCAGCACCCACGCCGGCGGGTTGCCGCCACAGGCCTGCCCGCCCGCGTTCATCGGCACGTGCTGCGCGCTGCTGGACGCCGATTTCGTCGCCGCCGCGGGGGGCGTGGCCGATCCCCGGTTTGCCGGCTACGGCAGCGAAGACGTGGATCTGTGCTGGCGGATCGGCGCGCGGGGCGGGCAAATCGCGCGCACGGCCGCGGTCTATGTACACCACTTCCACCATGCAAGCCTGGTTGACAACGCCGTGGACCCGGATGCCGCCCTGCGCCAGGCCAATCGGATCCTCTACGCTAAGTGGAAGCCGGCCCTGCTCGACCTGTGCCGGCGCGAAGTAGCGGCCGGGGGTGCGCTCTGCAATTACCTGAGCGCCTACTTCATCTTCCAACCGCTGTCACGCCACACGTCGTTCGTCGCCGATCTGCGCGCGGCCACGGGCTGCGCCGACATTCCCGATGAAATCGTCTGGAAGCCCGGAGCATGAGGTGCTGAGGTCAGGGAGGATACGTGAGCTTACCGCTACGCAGCGAAATCCAGCCCGGTCTGCGGGTGCAGATCGTTGAAAAGCAGAACCAACGCAGCGGCGCGCTGACCACGGGCGTCGTCGCGCGCATCCTGACGAGCAGCTCAACCCACCCGCACGGCATCAAGGTGATGCTGGAAGACGGCCGGGTGGGGCGGGTGAAGGCGATCCTGGCGGCCGCAGCCTGAACGGGGTTGACCGGGGCGCGCGGCGCCGGGCTGCTGGCCGTGGTCGGCATGGCCGCGCAGACCAACGCGCTGGCGACCGCGCGGAAGGCACCAGTGGATCCGCAGGTTGTGGTGAAGTAGCGAAGGGTGGTTTATGGTTCGGGATCACGCCCGTTTCAATGTACGCTCATACTCGTCATGACTGCCGATCCAGAACCAGACAACGGTATCGCCTTCCAGCCAACCCAGGGCACGATGGCCCTTGCTGACCCTCACTGAGTAGATCGGCTCCTGTGGGTCAACGCGCTTGAATTGCAGGCTGGGATGACGGGGATCATTCTGCCACAACGCGTAAGCGCGATCGGCATCGCGCTGAACCGTTTCGGGCAGCTTGTCGTAGAACTGCCAAAACCGGGGTGTCGCGTGTGACTTCACTGGCTGATTATCCTTCAGCCGTGGCGGGCATCGGCTGAGTAAGTCCAGCGTGGTATTCGGCGGCCGCCTCGCGCGCCATCGCCCTCAACTCGTCGCGGGACGCGGCGAATTGCTGTGCCCACCGCACCTCATCCGCCCGGATTTCGTCCTGCGTCTCACCGAAAATGTCTGTTTCGGGTGCCGGTGGCAGCGGGTGTCCTTTCACGAAGAGCGCGAAGTCATATACGCTCAACAGGCGTTCAGGCGGTAACGTCATAACGATGTCAATGACCTGCTGTGGTGTAACCGTGTCAAGGTTCCTCATCTCACACGCTCGCTGTCCTCTTGATGCCCTCTTTGCCTGACCAAATGGGTCTTTATTCACGTCTCCAGTATATCACAGATTGGCGTCGCAGGTTAACCACCGGCAGTGCCAACAACCCAACATTAACCCCCAGCGACAGCACATCCACCAGGCCGATCTCGTCCGTCACGCTGAGGACTGCGTTGGCCGCGACCAACACCAGGCTGGCGAGATCAACCAGACGATAGCCGCGCAGCGCCAGCCAGCCGGCCAGCGCAAACGCCGCGCCGTTGCCCAGCATCAGAACGCCCAGCACCCGCGCGCCGGCCCCGGTCGCACCCAGGTGCAGCACGCCGAACAGGGCCAACGTCCCGGTTAGCAGCCAGAAAGCCGCCGCCACGCCGAATAACGCCCGTTGTGCGATTAACATCATGCCCCCCACACTTAACTCCGATCCCCCCGATAAGCGATCGCGATCGTGCCGTTGGGCAGGAAATTGGACGCCAGGTAACGCAGCGATTGCTCCCGATCCTCCCCGCCCGCATCGCTGAGGAGCAACTGCTCGCAAAACGCTGCGATGTCCTCGATGATCCGCTCGTAACGGTAATAGGTCAGGGCGCGGTAGTCAACCGCCGCGGCGCCGTAGCCCTGGTAGAACAGGCGCTCCTCTTCCCCCGGGCTGCGCCGGTCGCCGAACTGCCCGCCCCCCGCGTACATCAGATCGCGCTCCTTGGACGCAAGAACAGGGTTGTCCCAGTCCACGATGTAAAGCGAGCCGTCGAGGGCAAGCAGCACGTTGCCGGCGTGAACGTCGCTATGGCACAGGACGATGGCGGATGGATCGGAGCGCAGCAGATCCGCCAGCCGCTCAGTCCGCGTCAAGAGATCGTGGATCGCGGCCTGTTGATCGCGCAGCAGCGCCGCGACCCGCGCCGCCACGGGATCAGCGAAGGTCTCCGCCTCGGCCCGCGCCAGGAACACCCTGACGACCGCGCGCCAGCGCGGGCTGTAGCTTTCCTGCGGGATGCGCTGCGCCAGCGCGAGCGGCAGGCGCAGCGCATGGATCGCCCCGAGCGTCGCGCCGAGCGTGATCCAGTGCTGATCCGTCAGCTCGGCCTCGTAACCATTGCGGCCGGCCACAAATGGGTAGAGGATCGCCCGGAATGGGGCCAGATCGGCCCAGAGCTGGCCCTCTTGCGTCGGGATGGGCGGGATAACCTGGCCGATGCCCTGGTCGCTGAGGAACCTGGGCAGGGCAACGGCGATCTCATCGAAGTCCCCGCGGCGCAGCTTCAGGAAGTACGCCGCGCCATCGGCTGCGATGACGCGATAGACGGCCGCGTTGGCGTCGGCCCCCAGGGGCAAAAACGCGATCTGCGCGCCGGCCAGCCCGTAGGCATCGCGCAGGCAGGCGATGATGCGC
>DAOUAT010000521.1:0-3448 GCA_034433275.1 Anaerolineae bacterium | reverse complement strand
GGCGCGCGCATCTCGCTGCCGGTGGGCCTGGTGGTCATCGCCTTTTCCATGCTGGTGGGCGCGCTGGTGGGCGCGCTGGCGGGCTACCTGGGCGGCCTGTTTGACCTGCTCATCATGCGCGTGGCCGATATCACCCTGGCGTTCCCGTCCATCGTACTGGCGTTGGCCATCGCCTCGGTGCTGGGCCCCAGCCTGCGGAACGCGGTCATCGCCATGATCCTGGTGTGGTGGCCCGAGTACGCCCGGCTGATGCGCGGGCAGGTGCTCAGCGTCAAAAACAACGAGTATGTCACGGCCGCGGCCGCGGTGGGGGTGCCCCGCTGGCGCATCCTGGGCCGGCACATCCTGCCCAACAGCGGCTCCCCCATCCTGATCAAGGCTTCGCTGGACGCGGGCAGCGCCATCTTGACTATCGCGGCCCTCAGCTTCATCGGCCTGGGCGCGGTGCCGCCGACGCCGGAGTGGGGCGCGATGATCTCCATGGGGCGCTTCAAGTTCTACCAGTGGTGGCTGACCGCGTTCCCCGGCCTGGCCGTGCTGACCGTCGTGCTGGGGTTCAATTTCCTGGGCGATGGCCTGCGCGACGCGCTGGATCCCCGGTCGCGCGGGGCGTAGTGCCGAGACCAGGTGCTTTTTGGTGTCACCCTGAGCGGGTCTAACAGGCAACTCCCTTCGCGGCGCGCGACCAGCGAAGGGTCTCCGTGTTGCACTGAAAGATTTCCTCGATAAACGCGGGCGAGATGCTTCGCTGGTTTTTCGCCGTTGTGCAGCTTGAGTGTTCGATCTGCTCAGCATGACATAAGGTGTGTTTCCCGAAAAGACAATGGCTACTTTACACCCCACTCGATTTATTGACGAGCCGATCGTCGTGTTCTTCGAGCAGGCGCCGGCGTTCTCCAAGCGGCCGCACTGCCCCGACGCGTTCGAGTGGCGCGGGGAGCGTCACATGGTGGCCGGGACGCTCAGCGAATGGTGCGACTACCGGCGCCGCGGCCGGTTCGAGAGCAACATGGAGCCCGGACACGCCGCGCTCGCGGCCAAGCGCGGCTCGTGGGGCGTGGGCCGGTTCTACTTCCGCGTGCGCACCGCCGATGGCCGGGCCTTCGACCTGTACTACGACCGCGCCCCGCGCGGTAGCGCCGACCGCAAGGGCGCGTGGGTGCTGTTCCGGGAGTTGACGCCCGCAGTTTGAACAGATGGACAGCGATGTTCCGCCGCACCTCCCTCGCCGTGGCCGCGCTGGCCGGGGCCACGCTGCTGTTGGAAACCTCACTGACCCGGCTGCTGGCCGTGGCGCAGTTCTATCACTTTGCCTTCCTGGTGGTCAGCCTGGCGCTGCTCGGTTTCGGGGCCAGCGGCTCCTTGCTGGGGCTGGTCCCTGCGCTGAGCCGAACGCCGCTGCCGCGGCTGCTGGCCTGGTGCGGCGTCGCGTTCGCCCTCTCCGCGCTGGTCGCTTACGCGGTCGTCAACCTCCTGCCGTTCGACAGTTACAGCATCGCCTGGGACCGCCGGCAGATCGCCCTCTTCGTGCTCTACTACCTGGCGCTGACGCTGCCGTTCCTGGCCGCGGGGGTGGGGATCGGCGCGGCGCTGACTGAGAGCCGCGGCCGCAGCCACCAGGTCTACGCGGCCAACTTGCTGGGCTCCGCGGCCGGCGTGCTGCTGGCCCCCCTCATGCTGGCGCTGGCCGGTGTGCCGGGCGCAGTTCTGGGCAGCGGCTTAATCGCGCTGCTGCCGGCGCTGGTTGAAGACCGGCCTTCCTGGAATCGAGGCTTCAGCCGGTTAGCTTCGCCGCGCGCGAAACCGGTTGGAGTTTTGATTCCGGCGTTGCAAGAGGATGTTCTCAGACCTGAGCGTTACGCGCTCCCTTTGCTCAGCGTTATCGGCTTGTTAGTCCTCATCCTCCTCTCCGCCCTGAACCTCGCCGGCCGCGGGCTCCTGGGCCTGGCCCTCTCGCCGTATAAAGGCCTCGCCCATGCGCAGCACTACCCCGGCTCGGTCGCGCGCGTTGGCCGGTGGAACGCGGTCTCCCGCGTGGATGTGTTGGCCGACGCGGGCACGCGGCTGCTGCCCGGCCTCAGCTATACCTACGCCGGCCCGGCTCCGCGCCAGCTCGGCCTCTCGGTGGATGGCGACAGCATGATGCCCGTGCCGCTGGACGAACCCGCAGCGTTCCAGGCGGCCGCGTTCCTGCCCGAGGCGGTCGCCTTCCAACTGCGCCCCGCGGCCCGCACTTTGATCCTGGAGCCGGGCGGCGGGCTGGCGGTGGTCCAGGCGGTGGCCGGCGGCGCACGACAGGTTACCGCGGCTGTTGGCAACCCCCTGGAGCGGCAGGCAGTCACCCAGGCCGCCTCATCCGACCCCTACGCGCTGCCCCGCGTGGCCGTCGTGATGGCGCCGGGCCGCGCGTGGCTGGCGCGCGATCCCGCAGCCTACGACGTCGTCTTCCTGCCGCTGACGGATGCCTATCGGCCCGTGGCCAGCGGCGCTTACAGCCTGGCCGAGACCTACAGCCTGACCGTGGAGGGGTTGAGCGCCGCGTTGGCCCGCCTGGGCCCGGATGGCATCCTGGTGATCACCCGCTGGCTGCAAACCCCGCCCAGCGAGGATCTGCGCCTGATCGCCACCCTGGTGGAAGCCACCGCGCGCCACGGCAACGCCCGACCGGCCGACGCGCTGGTGGCCTTCCGCGGCATCCAGACGATTACCGCGCTGGTGAAGCCCGGCGGCTGGACCGCCCCCGAGCTGGCCGCGGTGCGCGATTTCACAGCCGCGCGGCGCTATGACCTGGTCTGGGCGCCGGACGTCCGGCCGGACGAGGTCAACCGCTTCAACCGGATGCCGGCGGCCAGCCACCATGAGGCCGTTGCCGGGCTGCTAGCCGCCGGGGATCGGGCTGCGTTCTATCGTAGCTGGCCCTATGCGGTCGAGCCGCCGACCGACGACCGGCCCTTCTTCTTCCACTTCTTCCGTTGGGGGCAGACGCCCCAAGTGTTGGCGACCCTGGGTCGGACGTGGCAGCCTTTCGGCGGCAGCGGCTACCTGGTGCTGTTCGCGCTGCTGGCGCTGGTGCTGGCCTTGAGCGGGGTGCTGATTGTGTTGCCGTTGGTGCTGCGGGGCGGGGAAGCCAGGCGACTGAGGTCGCGGCCACCATTGCGAGATCTGCCTGCGCAGATCGAGAAGTCATCTATCTGGAGTCGAGGCTTCAGCCGGTTTGATTCTCACCGCGAGAAACCGGCTGACCCTAAAGAGGGTTATCGCACAGCCTCGATGCCGGAATACGGGGATCTGCTGCCGCGCGACCGTCTCCGCATCTTCGCCTACTTCGGCCTGTTGGGCGTCGCGTTCTTGTTCGTGGAGATCCCGCTGATCCAGCGCTGGCTGCTGGCGCTGGGGCACGCCACCTACGCGTTCACGCTGGTGGTGTTGATCGTGCTGCTGGGCTCCA
>DAOUAT010000520.1:0-16935 GCA_034433275.1 Anaerolineae bacterium | reverse complement strand
ATGCGGCAACAGGACTGGGCACTGCCGTCGCTGGCAGCCTGGAGCGCAATGGTCTTCTCCGCGCTCTTCGCCGTGGTGATCGGCTACTTGATCTGGTACACCAGCGTGCAGCGCGTGGGGAACGCGCGCACGGCGGTCTACTCCAATCTCAGCCCGGTCGTGGCGATCATCTTCGCGTGGCTGACCCTGGGCGACGCGCTGGGGCCGCTGCAACTGTTGGGCGCAGCCATCGTGCTCATCGGCCTGGTTGTCACCCGCCGCGGGCGCGTACAATAGGAAGAAACGTGGCGTATCTGTTGCTGTTGGCGTATCGGCTGCGCACGCACCGTTTCGGCGCGTGGACGTTGACGCGCTGGACCCTGACCCTGACGTTCGGCGCAGCGGCCATCATCCTGGCGCAATGGGTGCTGCGCGGCCGGCCGGGGCTGCCGGCGTGGCACTGGTTGAGCCTGGGCCTGCTGCTCCTGGCCGGGGTCGGATTCACGGTGCTGTGGGCCTGGGCGGAGCGCCAGGGTTACGTGGCTTTTCAGGCCGAGAGCGGCCTGGCTGCACCGCTCGCCCAAACCTTGGCGCCCGAGGACAAGGTTCAAGTTTACGCCACCGGCTGCTTTGAGGTAAACACCAGGATCAGGCTCTTCATCGATCTGTTGGCCTACTGGCGCACCTTCGGCAGCCGCGAGCACGCCGTGATGGCGATCGTTCACCGTTCGCGGTTCCTGCTGCTGGGCCGGCTGCCGGATGAGCACGTCGGCATGTGGTACATCTTCTTCGGCCCCCAGGATATCCTGCGCATCGCCCCCGGCCGTCTGGCGTTCGGCCCACGGAAGGGCCCCGCCCTGCGTGTTGACTACCGCTACACCCCGCCCGCCAAGGAGGGCAAGCGATCGCCCAAACCCGTTGTGGCAACCGTGTATTTGCGTTTCACAGACGAAGCCACCCGCGGCCAGGTCTGGGCGGACCTGCTGGTCAAGGGCGCGCAAGTCTAGTTGATCCTCTGGAATCGAGGCTTTAGCCGGTCATCCGCATCGGGCAAAGCGGCCGGCGACAACCAGATCGTCCCTCTAATCCTCCGGATTCGAGGCTGTAGCCGGTCATTCGTATCGGACAGAGAAATCGGTTGAAACCTCGACTCCAGCGATACTTACACCGCCTCCGCCACATACACAACCCACTCGGCCGCATCCTTCAGCGCCAGGTGATCCCACGCCGGATAGACGCTGACGTTCCCGAAGCCGGCCTGGACCAACATGGCAGTCATCTCGGCGGCGGTGTAGACCTGGTCGGACAGGCCATAGACCTGCACCTCGCCCGTGTCCAGGTTGATGATGTGGAACCGCTCCACCGCGGCGCGCTGCGCTGGGTCCCAGGCGCGCTCGCCCAGGTGCAAATAGGGAAAATCGCCCCACAGGCCGCCCCGGTCGGTGTACCACCAGGCGCTATCGCGCTTGTCGAACCGGGCCTCGTCCAGGATCTCGATCAGCAGCCGGCCGCCGGGCCGCAGCGCAGCGTGGATGCGCCGGAGCACATCCAGCGACTCGGTCGGCCGCAACACAGTGAACTGCCCGTAGAGATAGATGGCCGCCTCAAAGTCCTGCCCGGCGAAGTCCATCTCGCGCACGTCCGTCTGCACGAACCAGCACGGCAGCGGCGCGCAGATCTCCCGCGCATACCGGAGCGAGGCCGGGCCGAAGTCAACGCCGGTGACGATGATCCCGCGCTGGCCGAACTCGCGCGCGTACAGCCCTGGCCCGCACGTCACGTCCAGCAGCCGGCAGCCGACGCCCAGCCCCAGCCACTCCCACATCACCTGCACCTGCCCACGGATCTCCGGCAGTCGCCGGCTGGCCGCGCCGTGGCTCTGATCCAGGTGTTGGGCCAGCATCCGCTCGTTGAACGCGGGGTCGTCCCACGGCAGATTGCTGCCGTCGCGCCACGGCGCCGGCGGCTGCGGCCGGTCGTAGACCTGACGCAGCGCGGCCAGCAGATTGTCCGATATGCTCGTCATTATGCCTCCTACCTATTCAGAGAGACTCATGCGTTGACCCATAGTACTGGCACACATCGCGCAACACGCACACCGCACACGCTGGCCGTTGCGCGTGGCAGACCTCCCGGCCGTGCCGGATCAGGTTCAGGTGCAATGGGTAGAACCACTCCGCCGGCGCCAGCCGCTCCCAAATCCCCTTGATCTTCTCCTCGCTCTCCTTTGGCCCCGCCAGCCCCAGCCGCCGCGTCACCCGGCCGACGTGGGTGTCCACCGGGAACGCGGGTTTGTTGAAGCAGAACAGCAGCACGATGGACGCGGTCTTGTGGCCGATGCCGTCGAACGAGGTCAGCCAGCGGGTGGCCTCCTCCACCGGCAGGTCGGCCAGGAAGTCAATGTTGAACTCCCCACGTTCTTCCAGGATGCAACGGAGCGCCTTCTGGATGCGCGGGGCCTTCTGTTGCGCCAGGCCGCCGGAGCGGATGGTGTCGGCCAGCTCGGCGACGGGGGCATCGAGCACCGCCTGCCAAGCCGGATAGCGCGCCCGCAGCGCCTCGAACGCGCGGCCGGAGTTCAGGTCGCTGGTGTTCTGGCTGAGGAAGGTGAGCACCAGCTCGTCCATGGGCTGGTAATAGGGCCGCCAGGTCGGCTCGCCATAGGCGGCCAGCAGGCGGCGATGGATCTCAGCGGCCCGGTCGCGGGGCTCTGCGGGTTCCGGCATGATGGTCTCCTGGGTGAGATGTTTCGCGGGACAACATGTGTGCGCCGCGCATCATAGCGGAGTCGCCGGGTAGTGTCAAACAGGGCGCCAATTCCCTCCCGGGATCGAAGCCTTGCTCATTGAGCTTTAGCGGATCAGTAACGCGACCTCGTGGCCCAGAAATCGGCGGCCGCCCTCATTCCAGAGCGTTATCAGCAACCGCTTTGGAATTCCATGCACACCGGTTAGCGCGTTGACAGGGAATCCTGATCCGGTTACAATCTCCTCGTCGTTCGTCGTTCGTCGTTCGTCGTTCGTCGTTCGTCGTTCGTCCGTCATCATTCGCTGATTCGCAGGAGCCTCCATGAATCACGTCTATCTATCGCCGCACTTTCCGCCCAACTACCATAATTTCTGCGTCCACTTGCGCCGGCTCGGTGTCAATGTGCTCGGCATCGCCGATGAGCCGTATAACTGGCTGTTGCCCGAGCTGAAAGATGCGCTGAACGAATACTACCGCGTGGACGACATGCACAATTACGGTCAGATGCTCCGTGCCTGCGGTTATCTCACGCATCGCTACGGCAAGATCGATCGCATTGACTCCCATACCGAGTACTGGATGGAGACCGAGGCCCGTCTGCGCAGCGATTTCAATATTTTTGGGCCGAAGGTCCCCGACCTGGCGCCGATCAAGCGCAAGTCATTGATGAAGCAGATGTTTCACCAGGCCGGCGTGCCCACTGCACCCGCCACCCTGGTGCGCAGCCTGGATCAGGCGCGCCACTTCGCGCACGAGGTGGGCTATCCGCTGGTCGCCAAGCCCGATATCGGGGTGGGCGCGGCGAACACGTTTCGCGTGGAAAACGACGCCGAGCTGGAGCGTTTTATGGCGACCAAGCCGCCGGTCGAATACCTGCTGGAGACCTACATCCGGGGCGACATCCACACCTTCGACGGGCTGACCGACAAAGACGGCAACCCGGTCTTCTTCACATCCATGCGCTACAGCCAGGGCGTGATGGAAGTCGTCAACGAAGACCGGCACATGTATTTCTACAACTTGCGCGAGATCCCAGCCGACCTGGAAGACGCGGGCCGCCGCCTGCTGAAGGCGTTTGACGTGCGCGAACGCTTCTTCCATTTTGAGTTCTTCCGTAAGCACGACGACAGCCAGATCGTGGCGCTGGAAGTGAACATGCGGCCGCCCGGCGGGCCCATCGTGGATATGTTCAACTATGCGCACGACATTGACCTGTATTGGGGGTGGGCCAACATCGTAGCGAACAACCGGTTTGGCGAAGAGTACACCCGCAAGTATCACGTGTGCTTCGCCGGCCGCAAATATAGCAAACCCTATCACCACTCGCACGAGCAGATTATGGACGCGTTCGGCTACTGCATTGCGCATCACATGGAGATGCCAAAGGTGTTCGCGCTGGCGATGGGCGACTATGCCTACCTGGTGCGCACGCCAGACCTGGATGAGATGTTGGCCGCGACAGCGTTTATCCAGGCGATGTAACTACACTGAACAAACCCGAAAAGACAGGAGACCCGATGAACATCGAATATCACAAGTGGTGGAGCCCCAGTCTGGGGCACGACATGGAGCTGAAAGTCTACGGCCACGCGGGCAAGCCCATCGTGGTCTTCCCCACCCAGGCCGGCCGTTTCTACGAATACGAGGACTTCGGCATGATCGAAGCCTGCCGGCCCTCCATTGACGGCGGCCGCGTCCAGGTGTTCACCGTGGACAGCATTGACGCCCAATCGTGGTGCAACTGGGGCGCGCACCCGGCCGACCGGGCGCGTCGCCACAACGACTACGACCGCTACATTGTGGACGAGGTCGCGCCGTTCATCCGCAACCGGGGCAACGGCGGCAAGTTCATCTCCACGGGCTGCAGCATGGGCGGTTACCATTCGGCCAACTTCTTCTTCCGCCACCCCGACGTGTTCGACACCCTGATCGGCCTCAGCGGCTTGTTGGAGCTGCGCATGTTCATCGGCGACTACATGGACGACAACGTCTACTTCAACACGCCGCTGGCTTACCTGCCCAACATGACCGACCCCTGGTACCTCGACCAGTACCGGCAGAGCAACATCATCGTCTGCGCCGGGCAGGGGCCGTGGGACGAGGACATGCTGGCCGAGGCCCGGCAGCTCAAGGGCATTCTGGAAGCCAAGGGCGTGTCAGCCTGGATTGACATCTGGGGCCATGACGTGAGCCACGACTGGCCCTGGTGGCGCCGGCAGATGCCCTATTTTTTGCACCATTTGGGGTTGTAGGGCTCGTTATGGACGAAGAACGCGCGGGCATGCCTTACTTGCCGGCAACAGCCGCCAGTAAACTCCACCGGCTACAATCGCGTGGGTTGATCCCGTCATTGTTGCGGTTATTCAGCCAGAAACCCGACGAGAAGTTGCTCTCGTTCGACCAGGTGCAGGAATTGCTGCGAGACCGTTACGAGATCGATCGTGGCACGCAGACGATTCCGATCAGCCATATCGTGGGCAGTGTCGGGCGCTACCGGGATTTCGACCGCGCCTTTCTGCCCCTGAGTGGCGCCGATCAAGAACGATGGAAACGGCTGGATGTTGCACTGAACGAGCTGCGCAACCTGCCCCCCATTGATGTGTACAAGATCGGCGAGGTGTACTTCGTGCGCGATGGCAACCATCGCGTGTCGGTGGCCAGAGCCAATGGCCTGACGGATATCGAAGCGCATGTGACCGAGATCGAAGCGCGCGTGCCATTGACGCCCGACGTTGATGTGGACGCGTTGATCATCAAAGCCGAATACGCGAATTTCCTGGCGCAGACGCGTCTGGATGAGACGCGGCCCGATCAGGAGATCGTGCTCACCGAACCGGGCCGCTATCGCATCCTGTTGGAGCACATCGAAGTTCATCGCTACTACCTGGGCCTGCAATGGAACCGCGAGCCTGACCTGGCTGAGGCCGCGGCCAGTTGGTACGATACTGTCTATCTGCCGATCATTCAGGCCATTCAGGAGAGCGCCGTGCTGAAGGAGTTCCCCCAACGCACGGCGGCTGACCTCTATCTGTGGGTTGCGTATCATCGGGAGCGGCTGCGGGAGCGCTATGGCGCTATGCCCTCCGATCGCGAGGTCGCTGCTGCCTTGGCCGAGCAGTTCAGCGATCGGCCTATCACCCGTCTTGCTAAAACGGTGGCGCGGGCGATCACCGCGGCAGTCAAAGCCGCCGCCGAAACCCCTGAGCCGCCCATGCTTGCCGAGAGTGTCGAAGTGAACGATATCAGACCATCAACCGGATAGCTTCCATCACGAGGAGACGCCATGAACCCCCACCTGCTCCGCACCAAGATCGTCTGCACCATTGGCCCGACCAGCCGCGCCCCTGAAATGCTGACCAGGCTCGTGCAGGTCGGGATGAGCATCGCACGGCTGAATTTCTCCCACGGCACAGCCGAGTTCCATGCCGAGAACATTCAACGCATCCGGGAGGCAGCCGCGGCGTTAGGGAAACCTGTTGCTATCCTGGGCGACCTGCAGGGGCCGAAGCTGCGGGTCGGCATCATGCAGGAAGGCGGGGTGCCGCTGGCGGCCGGTGAAACGCTGATCTTGACCACGGAGCCGATCACCGGCGCACCGGGCCGGGCGCCGGTGCAGTACGAGAAACTGCCCGAGGTGGTCGATCCGGGCGACCGCATCCTGATTGATGACGGACTGCTGGAGCTGGTGGTGACGGACGTCGCGGGGCAGGAGATCACGACCCGCGTCCTCACCGGCGGCATCCTGAGCTCCAACAAGGGGCTGAACCTGCCGCGCGCGGCCCTGTCCATTCCGGCCATCACTGAGAAGGATCGGGAGGACCTGCGCTTCGCCATCGAGCAGGGCATTGACTGGATCGCGCTCTCCTTTGTCCGCACGGCGCAGGAGGTGTGGGATCTCAAGCAGGCCATCCGTGAGCTCTCGGCGTTCGGCCATCAGACCCCGGTGATCGCCAAGATCGAGAAGCCGGAGGCCATTGACAACATTGATGAGATCATCGCGGCGGTGGACGGCATCATGGTCGCGCGCGGCGATCTGGGCATCGAGATCTCGCCCGAGGCCGTGCCCATGCTGCAGAAGATGATCATTCAGAAGTGCAACGCGGCCGGCAAGCCGGTGATCACCGCCACGCAGATGCTGGATTCCATGATCCGCAACCCCCGGCCCACGCGCGCCGAGGCCAGCGACGTCGCCAATGCCATCCTGGATGGCTCCGATGCGATCATGCTCTCCGGCGAGACCGCATCCGGCAAGTATCCGTTGGAAGCCGTTGAGACGATGGTGCGCATCGCCTGCGAGGTCGAATCCCAATCCGTGGGCCGGCGAGTTCAGCGCTCATCCACGCGCACGGGGCGCACCTTTGCCGAGGCCGTGGCCCACGCCTCGGTGGAGACCGCGCTGGACCTGAGCGCACGCGCCATCGTCACGCCGACGACCTCCGGCTCGACCGCGCGCATCATCTCGCGTTTCCGGCCGCCCTGCCCCATCGTGGCCGTCACGCCCAACCCATTCACGCAGCGGGAGCTGGTGCTGTTCTGGGGCATCTACCCGCTCATGTCGCACCGGGGCGCCACCACCGATGAGGTGATCAACGACGCCGTCGAGACCGCGCAGCGGGCCGGCTATGTCGGGGAAGGGGACGTGGTGGTGGTCACCGGCGGCTCGGTGGAAGGGGGCGGCGGCACCACCAACCTGATGAAAGTCCACCTGATCGAATGTGTGCTGGGCCGCGGGGAAGGGTTGGGCGACCGCAAGGTGATCGGCCGGGTGCGCCGGCTGGCCGCGCCCGTGCCCCCGGGCACCCGCATCGAGCAGGACGAGATCATCGTCACGTTTTGCACCGACCGCACGTTCCTGCCGTTTCTCCACCGGGCGGCCGCGCTGATCACCGCCGACGCCCGCCCCAATGCGCACTGCCGATTGGCCGCGCTGGAAACGGGGCTGCCCGCGATCATCGGGGTGAAAGAGGGCATCGAGCACTTCACCGACGGCCAGCACATCGTCATGGACACGAAGCGGGGCCTGGTCTACGAGCGGCCCCCGGCCCTGTGGCGGTCGTTGGAAGAGTAGTCACTGGTGCTGCCGGAATCGAGGCTTTAGCCGGGCTTCCACATCGGGGCGCGTCCCGCCTATAACCGGCTGAAGCCTCGACTCCGGATGGTCATGGCCAGCCGTCTCGGCGTGAACATTACCCGATCGCGGGGATCAACCGGATCAGCGCGGCTTCGGGCCGCACGCCGAAGCGTAGCGGGATGCTCTCGCCGAGCCCGCGGCTGACGAACAGGCGCGTCTGCCCCCGCTGGAACCAGCCGGCTGCCTGATGTCGCGGCAGGTGCGTGCCCTGGGTGTGCGCGGCGCCGAGCAGCGGCAACCGCACCTGCCCGCCGTGCGTGTGACCGGCCAGCACCAGGTCGGCCCGCGCGGCCAATGGATCCAGCCAGGTGTCGGGGTTGTGCGCCAGCAGCACCAGCGCCGACCGGTCAGGCACATCGGCCAGCGCGGCGGCCAGGTTGGGCCGGCCCTCCACCAGGTCATCCACGCCCGCGAACCACAGGTCGGCCCCGCTGCCCCGCACGTGTACGGCCCGGTTCACCAGCGGCTCGACCCCGCGGGCGGCCAGCTCGGCCAGCATGGCCGGCACATCGTTGAAGCCGACCGGCAGCCGCACGAGTTGGTTGGCCGCGACCTTCTTGACGAAGCCGGCGACCTGGCGGCCGGCGTTGATCAGCTCTGCCAGGCCGGGGCGGACTTGCTCGCCGCTTTCGCGCCAGGTGTGCCCGAAGACGCCCCACACCGAATACTCGGCGTAATCGTGGTTGCCCGGCACGTAGAAGGCGGCCAGCCGGGGCCGGAGCGCCTCCACCAGGCGCAGCGCGACCGCGAACCCCGCGTGATCGTGGATCAGATCGCCGGTGAGCACGAGGACATCGTAGGCTTCATCGGCCAACAGCCGGCGCAGCTGGGCGATCTTGTGCGCCTGCACCGCGCCGCTGGCCCGGAAGTGGAAATCGGACAGGTGCAGCAGCGTCAAGCCATCAGCCGGCAGCCCCGGCCGGTTGAGCGGCACAACGTAACGCGCCAGCGCCACCCGCTGGCGCTCATAGCGATTGGCGTACAACGCCAGCAGCGCCGCGGCAGCCCCGGCGGTCATCAGGCCGGGCAAGATTCGACGTTTCATCACGTTTTTGCCTTTCATGCGGAACTGAAACCGTTTCCCGAAGATCATCTTGATTGTACCACAGCAGCGCTTTATCTGGCGTTATCTTATCTGCGAGGCTGTCCGCGTTCATCCGCGCCCATCCGCGCCCCATTGGCATGTCTCATTAATGCGTCTGGGCGGAAAAGTGGTATAATCCTGCACGAATGACGGGGCCAACGACGTCTCGTCCCAAAAAGCTGTGCGAGGGGAGGACACACAATGCCTATCGGCCAAAAATTGCTGAACCTACGCGAATATCACAGGCCCACCAAAGAAGAGGGCCTGGAACGGGTCCTGGCGCTGCTGGCGCGGTCGGATATCCGCACGGCCGTGTTGGGCGGCGGCGATACGCTGCTCGGTTCCGGTGACCTCAGCATCGAAGCTGTGGTTGATTTACAAGCGTTGGAGCTGGATGCGCTGGAGACCCGGTTGGACGCCGCGGCGTTGCGGGCCGGCGCCATGGTTACCCGCACCGCGCTGGCCCAGGTCGGTGACGCCGGTTCGGGGCCGTTGCACATCATCGCTGCGGCCGCGCGGCGCTGGGGCGGCAACGTCCAGCGCAACCGCGCGACCCTGGGCGGCGCCATCGCTGCCGCAGCCGACAACGATCCGCTGCTCGTCGCCCTGCTGGCCTGCGACGCGACCGTGCTGCTTGCGGCCCGCAGCGGTCTGCAGGCGCTCCCCATCGCTGCACTCCTCGCCAAACGGGCCGAGCTGCTGGCCCAGCCGGCAGTGATCACCGGCCTCACCGTGCCTCAGCCGCCGGCGAGCGCGGCCGGCTACGCGCTGGCCGATGTGGCGCGCACCCCGGCCGACGCGCCCATTGTGGTCGCGGCGGCGGCGCTGGCGGTGGCCGATGGCCGCTGCACCCGTGCACGGGTCGCGCTAGGCGGCGTCGCAGATCGGCCCGTGCGCCTGCCTGAGGTGGAGGCCGTGCTGGAAGGCCAGGCGCTCACCGCCGAGTTGATCGCGGCCGCGGGTGAGCGGGCAAGCGCCGTGGTGCAGCCCGCCGGCGACTTCCGCGGCAGCAGCGAGTATCGGGCCGCGATGGCCGGCGTGCTGGTGGAGCGGGCCTTGAAACAGGCGTGGCAGTCGGTGTAAGGAGTGCAACGATGCAACTAAATTTCATTCTCAACAACAAGCCCCAAACCTGGGACGTGGCCCCCAACGAAACGCTCCTGGAAGCTTTGCGCCGGCACGCGGTCTTCAGCGTCAAGCACGGCTGTGAGACCGGCGAGTGCGGCGCTTGCACCGTGCAACTGGACGGCGTCCCGGTCACCTCCTGCACCATGCTGGCCTCCCAGGCTGCTGGCCACGGGGTGATGACCACTGAGGCGCTGGGTGAGCACCCGGAGCAGGGCTGGAAGCACACCGACGGCCTGCACCCGCTGCAGCAGGCGTTCATCGAGGCCGGCGCCATCCAGTGCGGCTACTGCACCCCGGCCCAACTGCTGGCTGCCGAGGCGCTGCTGAAGGACAACCCGCGGCCCACCGAGGCCGAGGTGCGCGATGCGCTGTCGGGCGTGCTGTGCCGCTGCTCCGGCTATGTCAAGCCGGTCGAGGCGGTGCTGCGCGCGGCCGCGCAGATGCGCGGGGAGCCGCCGCCGCCCTTGCCCGGCCGCCTGGATCCGCCGATTAACGTGATGGAACTGCCGCCGGCCCCGCCCGAGGCCGAGCCGCCGTTCGAGGCGCCTGCCGGCAGCTATCCGCCATCAGCCATCAGCCATCAGCCCCAAACCCAGGTCAAGCTGCCGACCATGGTCGTCGCCGCGCCCGAAACCCGGCACGTGGGCGTGTCGGAGCCGAAGGTGGACGCGGTCAAGCTGGCCCAGGGCAAGCCCGCGTTCGTCGCCGATGTCGAGATGCGCGGCATGCTGGTCGGCAAGATTCTGCACAGCCCTATCGCGCACGGCTGGATCAAGCACATTGACGTCAGCAAAGCGCGCGCGCTGCCCGGCGTCCATGCGGTGCTGACCTACCGTGACGTGCCGCGTGTCGTGTTCTCCACCGCGGGGCAATCGCACCCCATCCCCAGCCCGCTCGATTTCGTCAGCCTGGACCGCAAGATGCGCTTCGTGGGCGACCGGGTGGCCGCCGTGGCCGCGGAAACCGAGGAGATCGCGCAGCGCGCCCTGGGCCTTATCGAGGTCGAGTTCGAGGAGTTGCCGGCCGTGCTTGACCCGCGCGACGCCATGAAACCGGGTGCGCCGATCATCCACGACGAGCCGGATTACGTCCCCTTCGCCGAGTGTGACCCCAGCCGCAACATCGCCACCCAGATCCACATGGAGCTGGGGGACGTGGACGAGGCGCTGAAGACGGCCGATTACGTGTTCGAGGCCGAATACGAAGTCCCGCGCGTGCAGCAAACGCCCATCGAGCCGTTCGTCTGCATCACCTACTGGGACGAGGACGACCGCCTGGTGTTCCGCACCAGCACGCAGGTGCCGTTCCACGCCCGGCGCATCTTGGCCCCGGTGCTGGGCCTGCCCATCAAGCGCATCCGCGTCATCAAGCCGCGGGTCGGCGGCGGGTTCGGCAACAAGCAAGAGGTGATGATCGAGGACATCTGCGGCCACCTGACCATCGCCACCAAGCGGCCGGTCAAGCTGGAGTACACCCGCGAAGAGCAGTTCATGGCCAGCACCTCGCGCCATCCCATGATCGTCACCATGCGCACCGGTGTGATGAAGGACGGCCGGATGGTGGCCAACGAGATGCGCACCCTCTCCGACACCGGCGCGTTCGGCAACCATGCGCTGACCGTGAACGGCAACACCGGCCACAAGTCCATGTCCCTTTACCCGGCCAACAAGGGCCCTGACGGCCAGTCGCACATCCGCTTCGTCGCCGATGTGGTTTACACCAACAAGCCGACCTCCGGCGCCTACCGCGGCTACGGCGTGCCCCAGGGCTTCTTCGCGGTCGAAAGCCACATGGAGCGCATCGCATGCGAGTTAGGGCTGGATCCGCTGGAGTTTCGCTTGAAAAACGTGGTGCAGGCCGGCGAAGAGCACCCGATGTCCAAGGTGTTCAGCGAAGGCCGCGAGGCGAAAGGCGAGATGATCCTCACCAACGCCATCGCCGAGTGCGCGCGGTTGGGGGCGGAGTTGATTGGGTGGAATGAGCCCGACACGGAGACGCGGGGACACAGGGACACGGAGAGCGCTCTCCCCGCGTCCCCGCGTCTCCCCTTCACCGTGTCTGGGAAGGGCGTCGCGCTGGTCATGCAGGGCACGGCGATCCCCAACCTGGACATGGGCGCGGCCAGCATCAAGATGAACGATGACGGCAGCTTCAATCTGCTGATCGGCGCCACCGACCTGGGGACCGGCTCGGACACCGTGCTGACGCAGATGGCCGCGGAGATCCTGGGCTGCCCGCCGGAGGACTTCATCACCTACTCGTCCGACACCGATTTCACCCCGTTCGACGTCGGCGCCTACGCCTCCAGCACCACCTACATCTCCGGCGCGGCCGTGGTGGACGCGGCCCAGAAGGTGGCCGAGCAGATCAAGGCAGTGGCGGCCGTCCTGCTGGACGTGCCGGCCGACGAGATCGTGCTGGCCGAGCGCCAGGCCTGGGCGCCCGACGGTCGCAGCGTGACCCTGGCCGAGGTGGCGCTTTACAGCCTGCACCGCAGCAACCAGCACCAGATCATGGCCGTGGGCTCCTACGTCAGCCCCGCCAGCCCGCCCCCCTTCGCGGCCCAGTTCGCCGATGTCACCGTGGACACCGAGACCGGGCAGGTGACCGTGAACAAACTGGTGATGGTGCTCGACTGCGGCATGATCGTGAATCCGGCCGCGGCCGTGACGCAGATCGAGGGCGGCATGACCCAGGCGCTGGGCTATGCCGTGTGCGAGGAGATGCTGTTTGACGAGGCGGGCCGGTTGGTGAATCCCCGCTTCGGCGACTACCGCATCTTCGCCTCCGACGAGATGCCAGAGATGGTGGTGCGCTTCGTGCAAACCTACGAGCCCACGCATCCCTTCGGCGTAAAAGCCGTGGCCGAGATCCCGCTGGATGGTGTCGGCCCGGCCGTCGCGAATGCCGTCTTCAACGCCACCGGCGTGCAGATCCCCGTGATCCCGCTGACGCCGGAACGCGTCTGGCGCGCGCTGCACACGAAGTAACGCAATCCGCCGGATTGCGCCGCGCATTGTAACGCAATCCGCTGGATTGCGCCTTCCCGCGTCGCGAGTCTCAGACCCGCGACGCGGGAAGGCCATTGCGACAAGACGAAACGGGAGCGAGCCAGGACAAATCAGCCTGATCAAGGGCGGGAGGAGCTATGGAAGACCAGCTTCGTAAGAACCGTCCCTATCACCTGCCGTTTCAGTTGAGCAGCTTCGTTGGCCGGACGCACGAGATGGCGCAGGTCGAGCCGCTCATCCTGAAGCATCGGCTCGTGACGCTGACGGGCGCAGGCGGCGCGGGCAAAAGCCGCCTGGCCTTTGAAGTCGCGCACCGCCTGGACAGCGAGTTCCCCGATGGCATCTGGCCGGTCGAACTCGCCTCGCTGGCCGACCCCGCCCTGGTCCCGCGCACAGTCGCAGGCGCCCTGGGCCTCCTCGACCAGGCCGACACACCCCTCATCGAGCGCCTCATCGAGCATCTCAGCGCGCGTGAGCTGCTGCTCATCCTCGACAACTGCGAACACCTCTTGCCCGGCTGCGCCGCGCTGGTCGAAGCCCTGCTCCTCAAGGGTTCACCCGATCTACGCCTCCTCGTGACGAGTCGAGAGCCGCTGGGCGTCCCCGGCGAGGTCGCCTGGCATGTATCCCCGCTGGCTGTGCCGCCGGTCGGCCAGAGCCAGGAGCACCCGCCCTGGATTCATGCGTGCGACATCGAAGCGTACGACGCTGTGCGCCTGTTTGTACAACGCGCACAGGCGGCCCTACCCGACTTTTCTCTAACGGACCTGAACGCCAGTGCAATTACCGCTATCTGTCAGCGACTGGACGGTCTGCCACTCGCGATCGAGCTCGCGGCTGCCCGCGTCAAGGTTTTGACCCCGGAGCAGATCGCGGCGCGCCTTCAGGAGGGGCTCAGCCTGCTCAGCAACGGCGGACAGATCAGGCTGTCACGCCATCACACGATGACGGGCGCGATTGACTGGAGCTATCAACTGCTGGATGAAGCCGCGCGGGGCGCTTTGCGGCGGCTGTCCGTGTTCCGGGGTGGCTGGACGTTAGAGGCCGCCGCTGCTGTCTGCGAGGATTGCGCGACGCCTTCCGATGCGCTCATTGACCTCCTGGCGCGGCTCGTGGACAAGTCGCTGGTGGTCGCGCAGCCGGCCGGCCACGCGATGCGCTACCGCCTGCTCGAAACGATCCGGCAGTATGCCGGTGAGCGCTTGTGTGCGTCAGGCGAGGCAGAGTCCGCGCGCCGCCAGCACCTGGCACACTACCTGGACCTGGCCGAGCAAGCCGGTCCGCAGCTCAGGCGGGCCGACCACATGATCTGGCTCGCGCGGCTCGCTGCAGAGCACGACAATCTCCGCGCCGCGCTCCGCTTCGCGTTGGAAATGGCGGCGGCATCGGAAGGCTTCACGGAGCAAGCGCTGCGCCTGGTCGCCGCGCTCGAGCCCTACTGGTATGTCCGGGGTTACTTCAGGGAAGGCCTGGCCTGGGCCGAGCAGGCTTTGGCCCTTTCCTACGCGCAGAAGCACACAGCGCTGCGCGGCCGGGCCCTGTGCGCGGCGAGCGACCTGGCCTGGGTGCAGGAGGCCTGTGTTGTTGCCGGCGAGCGGTATGTCAGGGAGAGCGTGGCGATCTGGCGGGAACTCGGCCCGGGCCATGAGCAGGGCCTGGCAAGCGCGTTGCGGCTGCTGGCAACCCAGCTCACATCAAACTGGTACACTGCAGAGGCGCGCGCGCTGGCTGCAGAAAGCCTGGCCCTCTTCCGGGCCAGCGGCGATGAGCTGGGCGCAGCCGATGCGCTGTGGGTGCGCGGGTGGTCTTGGCGTGACCACGATGATCGGCTGGCCCGTGAGCTGCTCGAGGAGAGCCTGACTCTCTATGAGAAGTACGGCGATGTGGCGTCGGCCATCCAATCGCGCGTCCAGCTCGGCCACATTTGTCTCAATGCAGGCGACCATGCCGCCGCCCAGGCTTTCTACGATCGCTGCCTGGCTGACGCGACCAGCGAGGGCAACCAGCGAGCCATCTGCAAAGCAGCGGAGTCTCTGGCGTCGGCACACCGGATGGCCGGTGAGATTGACGCGGCCATCCCCTACTACCGGCAAGGCATCGATCTCGCGCGCGCAAACGGCCTCTTCCTCACGCGCATGCTGGATGGTCTGGCCCTCTGCCTGCTGGAAAAGGGGGATGTTCGCCAGGCCGCTGCTCTGTTCGCGGAAGTCAGAACCGTGGGGTTGGGGGCCGGGTATATGGACGAGCTTAATGGGCTCGCGTTCCTCGGTCACATGCTGGCGCTGGTGAAGCACGCCCGGCGGCAAGATCGCCAGGCTGCCCAGCTCCTCGGCGCAGCCGAAAGGATGCGCGAGTCCAGCAGAGTGTTCCTGGATTGGGAGCTGAAGCATGACTGGGATCGCGCCGTACGCCTCGTGCGCGCCAGCCTTGATCCGGCGTCGTTCAACGCCGCCTGGGCGGAAGGTCGTCACCTGACGGTGGGTGAGGCCATGACGCTCGGCTTTGACTCGGTAGACGAAACGCAGCCGCAACCCTCACGGACGCTGACGCCCCTGCAGGCAGCCAAGCAGCAGTGCGGCGGGCTGACCGCGCGCGAACGCGAGGTCGCCGGCATCGTGGCGGCTGGGCTGTCCAATAGCCAGATCGCGGACATGCTGTGTGTGAGCGAGCGCACCGTCGAAGCCCACATGGGCAACATCCTCTCCAAACTCCAGTTTGCCTCCCGCACCCAGGTGGCGACGTGGGCGCTCCACAGGGGCCTGACCGCAGCAGAAATCGAACAAGAAAACTAGGTTGTCGCCCGCGCAAAACATCCGTGTTTGCTCCAATGTCCACACATCTCCGGCATCGTCGTCTCCAACCCCCAACCGCGCTATCGCGGGAACCCGCTTACAGACACCATCCTGCCCCTGTGCTATCCTTGTCCCCTGAAAGTCGCAAACAACGACCGACTGACGCCAGCGATTGACGGGCTCATCCCGTTTGTCCGGAGACAACATGGCAGGCAACAACATCCCGCGCATCCCATCGTCCGAAATCACGCCCGAGCCGGTCTATCTCAACCGGCGCAGATTCGTGCAGGGGTTAGGCTTGGTGACCGGCTCACTGGCGCTGGCAGCCTGCGCCGCGGCCGGCCAGATCGTGCCGGCCGCGCCCACGACTGCGCCGGCCCCAGCGACCGGCGGCGATGACGCGTTGGCCGGGCTGCGCCCAGCCAGCGGTCAGCCGGCCGCGGGCAGGGCGCAGGACGAGTTGGGCGACAAGCTGACCGATTACGAGTCGGTGACGACGTACAACAACTTCTATGAATTCGGCGCCGGCAAAGGCGACCCTGCCCGCCTGGCCAAGGACTTCCGCACCATGCCGTGGACCCTAACGGTGGGCGGGCTGGTCAAGAAGCCCAAGACCTTCGGCATCGAGGATCTGACCCGCTTGTTCCACACCGAGGAGCGCATCTATCGCATGCGCTGCGTGGAGGCGTGGTCCATGGTGATCCCGTGGCTGGGCTTCCCGCTGGGAGATCTGCTGCGGGAGGTTGAGCCGACAGGCGATGCCCGGTATGTGCGCTTCGAGACGCTCTATGACCCTGCGCAGATGCCGGGGCAGCGCAGCTCGTGGTACGAGTGGCCCTACGTCGAAGGCCTGCGCCTGGACGAGGCACTGCACGACCTGACCCTCCTATCGGTGGGGCTGTACGGCAAGCAGTTGTTGCCGCAGAACGGTGCGCCGCTGCGATTGGTGGTCCCGTGGAAGTACGGCTTCAAGAGCATCAAATCCATCGTGAAGATTGACCTGGTGGCTGAGCAACCTTCGTCGTTGTGGATGATCGCAGCGCCGGACGAATACGGCTTCTA
>DAOUAT010000519.1:0-13456 GCA_034433275.1 Anaerolineae bacterium | reverse complement strand
GCTCCTGGATGGGGTCGAAGAAGCGGGTGACGTAGGCCAGGAACGCGACCACCACGCCCAGGGTCAGCGCGCCGCCGGCCACGGCCGAACCGCCGAACCACAGCACAAGCGCAGTCGCTGCCAGCCCAAGGAACTCGACCACCGGCAGAAAGATGAACGATAGGGTCATGGCTGAGACCGTGGCGTCCCGGTTGGCCCGATTGATGCGTTCGAAGCGCTCCTGGGTCACGCCCTCCTGCGCGAACGCCTGGATGATCCGCATGCCCGACAGCCCCTCGGCCAGGTCGCCCACCACCTCGGCGATGCGCGCCCGCGTCTGGCGGAAGGCCACTTGCGCGTGGCGGGCGAACCAGGTGGTCACCAGCAGCATCACCGGGACCACGGTGAACGCCAGCAGCGCCAGCTCCGGGCTCATGGAGAACATCACGATCACGATGCCGATCAGCACCACGCTATCGCCCACCAGCGTCACCAGCCCTTGCGAGAGCAGGTCGTTGATCACGCCCACATCGTTGATGACGCGCGAGATGGTCACGCCGACGATATGCGTGTCGTGGTAGCCCAGCGGCAGCGCCTGGAGGTGGCGGAACAGGTCGCGGCGCAGGTTAGCCAGCACCCGCAGCCCCACCCATGAGAGGAGCCAGCGCTGGCCCGCGGCGGTGAGGTAGATGCCGCCCCACACGAGGGCGATGAGCAGCGCGGTGCGGGTGAGGCCCGGCAGGTCGCCCTGGGCGATGTTGGTGTCAATGGCGACCTTGACCAGGTAGGGCGTGGCGAGGGACAGCAGAGACGTGACCAGCATCAGCGCCAGCGCGGCGGCCATCTGCCGCCGGTAGGGGCGGAGGAAGTTGAGCAGGCGCAGCGCGATGCGCCGGTCGAACGCCCGGCCCTCCGGCTTGTCGCCGAAGCTCTCGAGGATGCCGCCCGGCCCCATGCGGGGTGTGCTGGCGCCGATGGAGAAACTCATGGATGGTCCTGTACCGTTTTATTATCAACGGAATCGAGCCTTCAGGCGGTTTGCTGCGCAGAGAGAGTGACCGGCTAAAGCCTCGATTCCAGCTCCTGGTTGTGTTCTTCCTGCGGCTTGAGCTGCCGATGATAGATCTCCGCGTACAGCTCCGATGTGCGCAGCAGGTCGGCGTGCGTGCCGGCGGCGGCGATGCGGCCGCGTTCCAACACCAGGATCAGGTCGGCCCGGCGCACGGTGCTGAGCCGCTGGGCGATCACGAACGACGTGCGGCCGACCATCAGCCGCGCCAGCGCGCCCTGGATCAACGCCTCGGTCTCGGTATCCACGCTGGCGGTGGCGTCGTCCAGGATCAGGATGCGGGGGGCGCGCAGCAGCGCGCGGGCGATAGCGACCCGCTGCTTCTGCCCGCCCGACAGCGTGACCCCGCGCTCGCCGATGTGGGTTTCGTAGCCCTGAGGCAGCGCGGCGATGAACTCGTGCGCCTGGGCTGCCTGCGCCGCGGCGATGATCTCGCCCTCGCTGGCGTCCGGCCGGCCGAACGCGATGTTCTCCCGCAGCGTGGTCGCGAACAGCGCGGTCTCCTGCAGTACGATGCCGATCTGGTCGCGCAGGGTGCTGAGCTGCACCCCGCGCAGGTCGTAGCCGTCCACCGTAATCCGGCCGCGGGTGGGATCGTAAAAACGCGGGATCAGGTTGATGATGGACGACTTGCCCGAGCCGGTGGGCCCCAGCAGGGCGATCACCTGACCGGGCCGCGCCTCGAACGAGACGTCGTCCAACACCCGATGGCGGCCGAAATAGCTGAAGGAGACGTGTTCGAAGCGCACGTGGCCGGCGGCCGGCGGCAGCGGCACGGCATCCGGCGCGTCCGTCACTTCCGACTGCGCGTCCAGGATCTCGAACACCCGCTCGCCCGCCGCCGCGGCCATGGCCACCGCCGGCAGGATCAGCCCCAGCCGCCGCACCGGGTTGAAGAGCTGGCCCAGGTAGGTGGAGAACGCCACCAATTCGCCCAGGGTCAGGCCGCCCCGCACCACCAGCGAACCCCCGTACCAGATGATGAAGACCGTGCCCAGGTTGGCGATCAGATCCATCAACGGCGAGTTGAGCGCCTGCAGCCGGGCCGCGGCCGCCGAGAGGTCGAACCAGCGCGTGTTCTGGCCGTTGAAACGTTCAATCTCCGCGTCCTCTTGCGCAAACGCCTTGACGATGCGCGCGCCGCGCAGGTTTTGCTCCAGCCGGGTGGTCAGCACGGCCAACTGTTGCTGCACGGCCAGCGACAACGGCCGGAGCCGGCTGCTGGCGTATAGCGCGCGGTGGGCCAGGAACGGCATGGCGCCCAGCGCCAGCAAGGCCAGGGGCGGGTTCATCGCGATCAGCACAACCGCGGTGCCGATCAGCAGCACCAGTCCCTCAGCCAGGCGCAGGAACGCGCGGCCGGTCAGAAAGCGGATGCGGTCCACGTCCTGCACCGCGCGTGAGAGCAGTTGCCCCACCTGGGCGTGATCATGGTAGGAAAACGAGAGGGCCGCTAGTTTACTATACAGCGCGTTGCGCAGATCGTAGGCCACCCCTTGCGATGCGACCTCGGTGGCCCGGCCCTGGATGAAGTTCAGCAGGGCCCGCGCCACCCCCAGGCCCAGGATGGCGAGGATGGCCAGGCCCAGCGTGTGTTGATCCCCCCCGCCGATGCCGCGATCCACGGCCCAGCGGATGAGCTGCGGGATGGTCAACGTCAGCCCGGTGACGGCCAGCATGGTGAGGTAGGCTGCGCCGGTCAAGCGCCAGTAGGGGCGGAGATAGCCCAGGCAGCGGCGCAAGATGCGTCCTGCGCCGGGTTGGGTCATGGCGATGGGGGGTGGGTCGGTGACAGATGTCATCAGTGTTAGCTGTCCAGGGATTGCAAATCCCTGGCTGAACATGAGAAGGCCCCGCAGGGCCTGGACGGTAGGTGTGCGATAGCGCCAAAGCCCAGGGATTGCAAATCCCTGGCTGAACATGAGAAGGCCCCGCAGGGCCTGGACGGTAGGTTACGTGCCAGCGCCTGAGGGCGCTTCTCACTTTGAGGCAGGGATTTCCAATCCCTGAACTGATCCACCCGCGGCCGCCGCCAGCTTGGCGGCCTGCCGCCGGCGATACGCCTCGGCCAGGCCGCCGGACGCGGTCTCCCGGTAGAGCGACGGCAGGTTGTTGCCGGTCTCCCACAGCACGGCCACCACGTCGTCGAACGGGATGCGGTGCGAGCCGTCGGAGAGGAGCGCGTAATCGGCGCAGTTGAACGCCTTGGAGGCCGCGAACGCGTTGCGCTCGATGCACGGGATCTGCACGATGCCCGCCACCGGGTCGCAGGTGAGCCCCAGGTTGTGCTCCAGGCCCATTTCGGCCGCGTACTCGACCTGGCGGACGGTGCCGCCGAACAGTTGCGCGGCCGCGGCGGCCGCCATGGCGCACGCCGTGCCCACTTCGCCCTGGCAGCCCACCTCCGCGCCGGAGATGGACGCGTTGTGCTTCACCAGGTTGCCGATCAGCCCCGCGGTGGCCAGGGCGCGCAGGATGGCTTCGTCGGAACAGCGGGTGATCTCCTGGACGTAACGCAGCACGGCCGGCAACACGCCGCAGGAGCCGCACGTGGGCGCGGTGACCACCAGGCCGCCGGACGCGTTCTCCTCGGCCACGGCCAGGGCGTAGGCGTAGAGCAGCTCGAAGCGGTTCGGCGCGCTGCCCGCGATGGTCATCTTGCGGTGAATGACCCACGCGCGGCGCGCCACACCCAACCCGCCCGGCAGCACCCCCTCCCGGTCCAGGCCGCGTGCGATGGCCGCGCGCATGGCGTCCAGGATCTGCTGCAAGTAGCGCCAGATGTAGCGGTCCTCTCGCTCGGCGACGTACTCCCACAGCGCCTGACCGGTCTGCTTGCAGCGGTCCAGGATCGCAGCCAGGGTGTCCAGGTCGTAGACGGCCGGCGGCTCGGGGTCGCCCTCTTGCGCCAGCGCGCCGCCGCCCACGCTGAAGACCGTCCAGGGTTCGGACCTGGCGCCATCAGGCATGACCGCCTGGAACCGCATCCCATTGGGATGAAACGGCAGCTCGACCTCGGGCAGCCAGGCGATGGCCACCGGCGCCGGGGCCAGCGCCTCCTCGATGGCGACGTCGGTCAGGTGGCCGCGGCCGGTGGCAGCCAGGCTGCCGTAAAGGGTCACCAGGAAACGCTCGGCAGCAGGGTGGCGCGCCTTGAAGGTCTCGGCGGCGCGCCGCGGGGCCATGGTGTGGCTGCTGGACGGCCCGTGGCCGATGCGGTAGAGCTCACGGATGGATTGCATCAGATAGCCTCGTCAGGAATGGCAGACGCCATCTTGCGACGTCCAAAGAACACCCAATAGAGTACAGTCGAGATCGTGTAGAGCACGATGGTCAACATGAACGGCGGGCCGAAGCCGTAGCGCACCTGCAACAGCCCGCTGACCGTGGGCGAGAAGGCCCAACCGAAGTTCCACGACATGCTCACCAGGCTGGCCACCGTGGCGCGCGCCGATGGCTCCACCTGCTCCATCACGAAGGTCTGGTACACCGGCCCGCTCATGTTCATCAGCGCCACGCGCACCAGGTAGGCCCCGGTGCTCAGCCAGAACCACGGCGCAAAACCGAGCAGGATCAGGAACGGGATGGAGAGCGCCTGGGTAATCACTACCAGCCGGATCTTACCCGTGCGGTCGGCCAGCGGCGGCGCCAGCAGCAGGCCGATGCCCATCGAGAGCGAACCCCACGCAAACAGTGCGCCGATGGTCGGATCGGGCTGGCGGTAGACCTGGCGAAAGAAGACGTTCATGAACGGCATGATCAGCCCTGCGCCGATGGACGTGACCAACATCGGCAGCACCAGCTTGGTCAACAGCGCCGGATGGGCCGCGGCATAGGTCAGCGGCGCAAAGACGGATCGCTCCGACCGCGCCAGCCGGGGCGGGCGCAGCAGGATCAACGGGATCAGGCCCAGGCTGGCGACCCCAGCGATGATCAGCAACGAGCCGCCATAAGCAATGCTGCTCATAGGATCGACGCCCTGCCAGTTCCCCACCCAGGTGGGCAGCGAGCCGCCGATCCAGTTGCCCACCGACGCGGACGCCATCTGCAGGCCCGCGCTGAAGCTGAACAGATAGGTGCGCTCGCGCTCGCTGCTGTTCTCCATGAGGAACGGGCTCATGGTCACACCGGCCAGGCTCTGGGCCGCGCCGAGCAGGATGTTCATGGCAAAGAGCACCACAGCAACCGGCCAGAGCACCATGACCGCCACCGCGGCGCCCACCAACGCGCCTGAGAGCAGCAGCGACCGCTTGCGGCCCAACAGGTCAGCCAGGTAGCCCATGGGCAGCGCGACGATCAACGCGGTCAGGCTGCTGGTCGTCACCAGGCTGCCCAGCAACGCTTCGTCGTAGCCGTGGCTCAACACGAAGAAGTTGAACAGCAGCCGGAACACGCCGAAGGCCGCGCCGGTGATCACCACGTTGAGCAGGTATAAGCGGGCGTTGGGCCGGAAAAGCTGGAGATGATCCCGGTACGCGCGCAGGCCGCGGTACAGGCGCGACATCACTGCGGCCGCTCTGCAGTTCGGTTTTGGCTTGCCCCTGAACCGGAGGGCAGTTCTCCCACCAGCCGCTGGCACAGGCGCACCCCCTCCATGGCATCAATAGACCAGTAATCCGCGCCGACGAAGCGGCACACCTGCTCATCAACTTGGCCGCCCAGCAGGATAGGGATTTGCACGCCTTCTTCGGCCATCATGGCCCGCAGCGCAAGGACCGTCTCGCGCATGGTGGTGTGGGCCGCGGTGATCAGCCCTGACATGCCGATGATGTCCGGCTTGAACGCGCGGGCCTCAGTCACGAAACGGGCCGGCGCCACATCCACGCCCAGGTCCAGCACGGTGAAACCGTGACACTGGAGCAGCATCAACAACAGATTCTTGCCCAGGTCATGGATGTCACCTTGCACTGTCCCCAACAGCACCCGGCCGGAAGTGTGGCCCACAAAGCGCTCCTCGACCGAGGGCACCACGATATCCATCACCTCGCGCAAGATCTCGCCGGCCATGATCAGGCCTGAAAGGAAGTAGCGCCGCTGGGCATACCGCTCACCCACCTCGCGCATGCCGACCTGGCACTCCTCGATGATTTGCAATGGATCATCCCCGCGGGCCAGGCGGGCTTGCACCATAGTTAGCACTTCCCCTTCGCGCAAATCAGCCAGCGCCGCGGCCAGCTCGGCTGAAGGCGCCTCATACGAATTGTTTGCCATCGTCATTTCCCTGTCCTCGCCTGGCCCTCCGACCGCTACACGCCGACACGGGCGCAGAAGCGTAACCGCTCACCGGGCACAATGAACCAACCCCAGCTCACCGGCCGATCCTGAAAATCATAAAAAACGTGCTCGATGCGAAAAGCGGCTCGGCCAGCCAGAACTGCGAGTAGCTTCGCTTCTTCTTCATTGATGACCGTCGTTTCGATGGTCAGATCCCCACGCTTGAGCACCGTTTCTCCGCGGCCGTGAAACAGGCCCTGCAAGGTGGTGATGCCCATCTCCGCCTCCACGATGGGCTGCGTCGGGTCGAAGATCAGGTACTCGCGGTGATACGCGACCGGCTCGCCGTCGCGCGATAACAGCCGGCGGATGGAGATTACTTTGTCGTCAATCGGCACCTGCAGCTTCTCGCTGATCCGCACGGTCGCCGGAGTTGTGCGCACCGACAGAAAACGAACCACGGTGTTTTCGGCGTTGAACAGATTTTCCAACGCCTGCAAGCCAAAAGTGGCCGTGCCCAGCACCAACGGCCGCACGAACGTGCCGCGGCCGCGCGTCGCCGTCACCAGCCCCTCATCCAGCAGGATGTTGATCGCCCGGCGCACGGTCATGGGGCTGACCTCGTACCGCTCGCACAACTGCACTTCCGAGGGCACGCGGTCGCCCGGCCTGAGCTCGCCCACTGCGATCTGCTGACGCAGGATTTGGGCAAGTTGGTGATAGGGCGGTTCGAACGAATTGCGGTCAATGTTGACCCCCCGCGCTGATCGGGCACGTGAGGTAGACATCTGCGGTGTCACCATAGCGGGTCTGTCTCCACGGGCGGCGCGCGAGTGGCGCAGCCACCGGTCTGAACCACGACTTTCAGGGCAATATCATACCATGATCTCGCGATTTGACAAGTTCCCTAGGATATTACAGAATCAACTCACTTCTCAACCAGCGACGACCAATGGAGGTCTTGTGCCCCCTGCACGCATAGTTCTGGCCTGTGCCACCGTAATGGAGGAAATACTGCCGTTCCTGCCGTCCGATGTTACGACGCAAGTGCTGGATTTTGGCCTCCATATCAACCCGCAGAAGTGGTGTTTCTGAAAGAAACGCTGCGCTAAACGGCTGTTTGGCCACAGGTCGCTTTTGGGGTGCAATCCCGTTAAGCTCACCCCTGGGGAGGCGACCTGTGCCCAGCTCGATGCCCCTGCTCGCCACCAAGCTCTACCTGCCGCCCGCGCGGCGCACCCTGATCCCGCGCCCGCGGCTCACGGCACGCCTGGGCGACGGGCTGGCCCACCCCCTCACGCTCATCTCCGCGCCGGCCGGCTACGGCAAAACGACCCTCTTCAGCGAGTGGCGCGCGTCGGAGGCCGGCCGCGCATTCCCGCTGGCCTGGCTCGCCCCGGATGAGGGCGACAACGACACGTCGCGCTTTCTGACCTACCTCATCGCTGCGCTGGCTACGCTCAACCCGGGCCTGGGCGAGACAGAGCTGGCCGCGCTCCGCGCGCCGCAACCACCCCCCGCGGCTGTGATCCTGACCGGCCTGATCAACACGCTGAACGCTTGCACTTCCGTCAGCGAGATGCTTCGCTGAACCCTTGCTGCAACGTGAATTGAGTCGTCAACCCGCTGCTTAGAAACTCCCGGCGCCGCGATGCTTCGCTGGACACTCGCCGCAGCGAGACTTGCGTCGTTAACCCGCTCAGCATGACAGGTGAAAGTTTCTTGCGGGCACGCATGTCGCGCCGCGGCATCGAGGATCTCAGAATGACTCTGGCTCCCGCAAAACGCTGGATCACTCCCGTGCGCGCAGCAGAGTCCGCGGGTCAACGCGTCCCGCCGGCCGTCTCCGCCCAATGGAAGGGGCCGATCCCCACCTGGTGATCGCGCGCGCCATCCGGGGTGAACACACCCAGCGTTTGGCCGGTCTGTCCGTCAATCAACGCAAGACTGACCCACCAATCCCCTGCCGCCGCCTTGAACAACGGCACTTCCACACGATCTCGCATCCCGTCATCAGCGGGCCGCCAGCAAGTGGTCGGGTACAACTGCTGGAAGGGCTGTAGCAACGTTGCTGACGCGGCGGCCTCGCCGTCAGGCGCGACCGGGATCAAGGCCAGGTAGTAGGGGACGTCCATCTGCTGCCGCGGCGACCACTTCAGCCACAGGCTGAGCGTGCCCTGGGCCTCCCCCAGGGCCTGAGGCGCCACCGCGATCTGGCCGGCGAAATCGCGCAGCCGCACTTTATCCCCAAAGAGGACGCCGCTGGGCAGATCGGACAGCCCCGCGCCCGCGGAAGTCACCTGGGCGGGCGGGGTGGCCGTGGGCGGCGTGAGTTCGGAGGCCAGGACGTGCAGACAGATCGTCACCACCAGCGTCACCAGGCCCTGCACAACGGTCAGCGCCTGCCCCGACGTAGGGCTGCCGTCGAGCGCGCGGGCAGCCATCAGGGCCACCAACGGCGCCAGGTACAGCAGGATTCGGCCCGTTTCCCCGCGCATCACGCCGGAGATGTCCACCAGGAAGACGGTCAAGGCGGCGGCCAGGACGACGACATCTCGCAAACGTGGCGTCTCGCGCCGAGAAAACTTCCTGGCACTGCGCCACACCGCCACGCCGGCCAGGAGCACCACGGGCCATCCCGTGAACATGAAGAAATCGTTCAGGTGCAGCACGATCCACGGCCAGTACGGGCGGATGAGCGCGACATGGACAGGGCTGGCTGCGCGCCAGATGTCCCACGGGCCGACGCCGGTCAGTACAAGAAACAGCAGCCACAGGCTTGAGAACCCCAGGCCAAACCAGAGGCCCATCTGAAAAGGCCAGTGCCACGGCAAGCGCGTGACTTTGGCTTTGGTGTTTTGCCGGTAGATGCCCAGCGTGAGCAGCCCTGCCAACAGGACCAACGGCGCGAAGGCGAAGGTGAGAAAAGTGAGCGCCGACACCAGGAGGCCGGCGGCCACCATCGGAACTGGCCGGTTACGGCTAAGCCCGATCAGCAGCAGGTCAACCGCGATCAGGGCCGGCAGGGGATAAAACGTATGGGGGAGCGGCGAAAAGAGCAGAAAACTGGGAACAAGCGGCCACCAAATCACCGCCCAGCGCACGGCCTGCACCCCGAACACACGTTGGCCCAGCCGGTGGAGCGCCACGATGGTCAGGCTGCCCCACACTGGGGTGAGCATCCCGAGCCAGGCGGAGGCCAGTTGCGCATTGGTGTACGTCATCAATGGGATGTTGTGGCACTGCAGGAAGCGGAGAGGCGCCGCCAACGCATCAGCGAGCGGCGGAAACCGGGCGAAAAGAGAACTGGCGGCATAGTATACGATGACGATACCGGGCGGGGAGATCGCTGTATGGCTGGAGAACTGGTTGGCATCCGTCATGAAAGCAGGCCAGTTGCGAAGCGTCTCAACCAGATCCGTGATACGCGCGGCCGCCATGTGCCAGCCGCCGGCCATACCGCTGACGGTGACGGTGAACAGCCGATACAGCACATCTTCGCGGACGTACGCAGCGGCAAGCGGCAGCCCGATGCTCCCCAGGATCGCCCACAACAGCAGCCCCGCAGCGGATCGCTTCTGGCGCAGCCAGAGTGCCACGGGGACATACACGACCATCCCCAAGATAACGGGCGCGATGCGCGGGAGCGCGAGCACGGGCTCGAAGGGCCAGCGCCAACCGTGGCTGCCGCGCAACACGGGCACGATGTTGAACGCGATCAGAACGGCCCAGAACAGGCTCAGGCCGATGATCCAAACGATAGGGTGTGAGAGAAGCTGTCGTAACTTCATGGTAGGAATCAAGACGGTGCAGGTGTTTCTGTTCCTCTTCAGGCTAACGCCTGCTTCATCGCCGCGATGTGCGCCGGCGTCGAGCCGCAGCACGCGCCGATGTAGGTGATGCCCAACGCCCTCATCTTCAGCGCGTACTCGGCCATCACCTCCGGCGTGCCGTCGTAGCGGATGACGCCCCGGTCGTATTTGGGCAGGCCCGCGTTCGACTGGGCGATCAGGAACACGTCGTCCGGTTTGACCGCGACCATCTCGGTGGCGATGCGCTCGATCTCGGCCGGGCCGTTGCCGCAGTTGGCGCCGATGACGCGCACGCCCATGCCGTGGAGCGCCTTCACCGCCTGGGCCGGCTTCACGCCCATCATGGTGCGGAAGTGGGTGTCGAAGGTCATGGTGACCGCCACCGGCAGCCCGGTGGTGCGCGCGCCGGCCACCGCGGCCTCCACCTCTTCCAACGCGCTCATCGTCTCGATCAAGATGAAGTCCGCGCCACCCTCGGCCAGCGCGGCCGCCTGCTCGGCGAACGCGGCCTGCGCGTCGGCCGGTTCCAGCGCCCCCAGGGGCGCGAAGATCTCGCCGGAGGGGCCCATGTCGCCCGCCACCAGCACCGGCCGGCCGGCCGCGTCGGCCACTTCGCGGGCCAACCGCGCGCCGGCCAGGTTGAACTCGTACACACGATCCGCCAGGTTGTCGCGGCCCAGCCGATAGCTCGTGCCGCCGAAGGTGTTGGTGGTGATCACCTGGCTGCCCGCGTCCATATACCCCTGGTAGATGCCGCGGATCACCTCCGGCCGCTCCACGTTCCACAGCTCCGGCGCGCCGCCCGACTCCAACCCCGCCGCCTGCAGCATCGTCCCCATGGCACCGTCGCCCAGAACAAACCGATGCTCGTGCAAGAAAGCAATCAACTTATCCATGTCTTCCTCCTGACAAGCGAATCAGCGAATCAGCGAATCAACGAATCAGCGAATCAACGAATCGGGGGGTTCGCGTATACGCACGACTGCAACGCCGGTCACGCTCTACGTCCAAAAAGACCGGCTAAAGCCTCGATTCCAGAACGCGACCCCCAATGTTAACCTGACGATCTACATCGTCCATCGTACATCGTACATTTCACATCCCCGCCATCACCCTCGCCACCGCCACCGCCTCGGCCGCGTCCTTGCAATAGGCGTCGGCCTCGATATCTTCGGCGAACGCAGGGTTCAGCGGCGCGCCGCCCACCAGCACCTTGACCTTGTCTCGCAGGCCCTCTTCCTTCAGCCGCCGGATTACGGTGAGCATGTAGGGCATGGTGGTGGTCAACAGCGCGGACATGCCCAGGATATCGGCGTTGTGCTCTCGGATGGCCGCGATGAACTTGTCCGCGTCCACGTTGATGCCCAGGTTGTGGACCTCGAAGCCCGCGCCCTCCCACATCATGCCCACCAGGTTCTTGCCGATGTCGTGGATGTCGCCCTTCACGGTGCCGATCACGGCCACGCCCAGCTTGGGCGCGCCGGTCTCGGTCAGCAGCGGCCGCAGGATCTCCATGGCGGCCTTCATCGCGTTGGCCGCGCGCAGCACCTCCGGCACGAACAGGATGCCCGCGCCAAAGTCCTTGCCGACGATGTCCATGCCCGCCACCAGCCCGTGCGCCAGAATCTCGGCCGGCGCCTGATCCCACGCCAGCGCCTGCCTGGTCGCCTCAACCACGTTGGCGGTCAGCCCATCGTAGAGATCGTCCTGCACGTTGAGGTAGTGCTGGCGCAGTTCAGATGAAAATGAATCGAAGGTGTTTGTCATCCGGTCTCTCCCGTATTGTGTGCTGCGTACGCTCACTTGCGTGCTTCAGAACATCACTCTATCACACGTCACACCATCACGTTTCACGCAATCACGTTATCCCAGCCCACCAACGCCGCGATCTGCGCCAGGTGCTCACGGTCGTGCTCGAGCAGCGATGCCACTTGCCCGCGCAGGGTGATCGGCCCGAACTGGGCGTGGACCGCCGGACGCACCCGCGCAGCCGGCGGCAGGGACCGTAGGAACACCAGCGTATCCGCCCGGAGGCGGGCGAAGGTGTCCAGCAAGATGCTGATCGGCGTCTGTGGATCATAGCCGCCGGTGATGCGATCAATCAGCGCAACCTGCGGGTTGTCCTCTAGCACAATGCGTGCCAGCCGCGCGCGATAGGGAGATTCGATCGCGCACATGTGCGACACGATATCGCGCGCCGACCAGGCATCCGGCGCCGACCGCCGACCGGTGGCCAGCGAATCGGCTTCAGCCAACAAGATGCGCAGCCGCTCCGGCGTCCGCGCCAACTCAGCCAACAATGCTGACCAAGTCAACGCATTGGATTCTGTCATGCCCCCTACCTCCCAACTCTGGACCCGAGCTAAAGCCTCGATCCCGTACAATCAGGCTCAGGGTTTCAACCGCCCGTCACGGCCTTTCGACGGCGCCGGGCAGTAAAGACATCGGCCACCCCGCGGGCGCGGCGCCGCGCCACTGCATCGGCCAGCACATCCGTCAGGTGGGGGAAGCCCTCGGCCGCGTGGGGCAGCGGCATGGCCTCCACGAACGCCTCCTGAAAGCGCGGCTCCAACGCGATGCCGATGTAGTTGGTCCAGCGCGCCAGCCGCCGGGCCTCCTCCCGTTCGTGTACGTTCAACAAGGCGATGCGCGCGCCGTCACCGGCCGAGTTGCCGGCCGTGGCGACGCGGCCCAGGTCGCAGTCCGGGATCATGCCGATGACCATCGCGTGGCGCGGGTCAATGTAGCTGCCGAACGCGCCGGCCAGCAGCACCCGATCCACCCGGTCAACCCCCATGCGCTCCATCAGCAGCTTGGCCCCGGAATAGAGGGCCGCCTTGCCGAGCTGGATGTTGCGCACGTCATCGCTGGTGATGACGATGGACCGACCGGTGCTGGTTTCATGGGGCCAGGCCAGCACGAACTCCGCCTTGGCGCCCTGCCAGCTCAGCCGCGGGCTGGCGATCTCCGGCGCGAACCGGCCATCGGGCGTCAGCACCCCCGCCATGAACAGCTCGGCCACCGCCTCGATGATGCCGGAGCCGCAGATGCCGGCGGCCAGGATTGCGGATTGCGGATTGCGGATTGCGGATTTTGGATTGCGTGCTGCGTGTTGCGTCCCAATGGGAGGCTTCGCGCTGTTGCGTGTTGCGTGTTGCACACCTTCGCTGCTGCCCGTCTCTTCATCTCCGCCTCTCTGCGTCTCCGTGTCCCCGTGTCCCCCCATCTCCCCGTCCCACGCCTCACTCCAATCCTCCCGGCCGATCACCTTGACGCGCACCTCCAGCGTCTCGGGGTCCACCCGCACGCGCTCGATGGCGCCGGGAGCCGCGCGCATGCCGTGGCGGATCTGCGCGCCCTCGAACGCCGGGCCGGTGGGGCT
>DAOUAT010000518.1:0-13795 GCA_034433275.1 Anaerolineae bacterium | reverse complement strand
CGCCGGATTGCGTGGGGGTGCGCAATCCGGCGGATTGCGCTACATGCCAGCCCACCCGCCCACGGCGCCAGCCCGACCGCCAGCGGCCACATGGCGGTGCCGGGGAACAGGTACCACAGCGCTCCGGCTGCCAGGGCCGCGAAGATGCGAAGGTATGTCAGCATAAAATGTTCAGACGGGGATTTCCCATCGCTGCCCCCCGGCGTCCGCGCTTGTCCGCGCTCGTCCGCGTCCCATCCCCCCGTCAACTCCGCACAAACCGCAACATCTGCAGCCCCACGTTCGCCGCGCTCTTGAAGCCCTCCCAACTGTTCATGCCCTTCAGGAAGGTCAGCATGGGGCCGGGGCGGAAGGACCATTCGCGGGTGGCGCGCTTCTGCCAATACTCCAGCCGCTCCGCGGTCAGGTCGCCATAGTCCAGCACGGTGGACTGGTCCATGTCCACCTCTTCCCAGTTGGTGCCGGGGCGGAACCAGCCGTTCTGCACCACCTCGAAGAAGAACGGCGTGCCGGGGTAGGGCGCGGCGATGTGGAACAGCGCGATGTCCAGCGGCAGCGACTTGGCGTAGGCGATGGTCTCCTGGATGGTCTCCTCGGTCTCGCCGGGCAGGCCGATGATGAAGTAGCCCCAGTTGTTGATGCTGGCCTGCTTGGCCCAGGTTAGCGCCTTCACGGCCTGTTCCTTGCGATAGCCCTTGCGCGCCCGCTTCAGGATCGCCTCGTTGGCGCTTTCGATGCCCCACGAGATGTACCAGCAGCCCGCCTGGCCCATGAGCCGCAACATCTCCTCGTCCACGTAATCCACCCGGCTGTTGCAGGTCCACTTCACCTTAAGGCCGCTCTCGATGATCAGCCGGCACAGCTCCACCACCTGCTCGCGGTGTACGGTGAACAGGTCCGCGTACATGTGTACGTGGTGGATGCCCAGCCTGGCCAGGCACTGGAGCTCCTCCAGGATGAGCTGGGGCGAGCGCACCCGCACGCTGTTCTGGTAGGACACGTGCTTGATGCAGTATTTGCACCCGGCCGGGCAGCCGCGGCTGGTGACGATGAAGGTGAACGGCCCTCGGATCATGGGCATCCGCTGCTTGGCCAGCGGCAGCAGCTCGTGCCGGGGGATCGGCAGGTCGTCCAGCGACGGGATAAACGGCCGGTCGGGGTTGATCACGATCTCCCCCGCATCGCGCCACGCCAGGCCGCGGATGTCCGATAGCGCGGTAGTGCGATAGTTCGTTGGTTGGGCCGTAAGCGCCTCCTCGCCCCCCTGTCTCCTTGTCTCCTTGTCTCCCCCTCTCTGTGTCACCGCGTCTCCCCATCCCGTCTCCGCCACCATCTTCGCCACCCGCGGGTCGGACGGCGTTTTGCCCTCGAACGCATCCAGCAGCTCCCGCAGCGTCATCTCCGGCTCCCCGCGCAAGATGAAGTCCAGGGCCGGGAAGGGGCGCATGGTCTCCAGGGTCAGCGGGGTCACGTGGGTGCCGAACGCGAGGGTCAGCGCGCCCAGCGCCTTGGCCAGGAAGACCCCGCGCATGTCGTTGCGCAGGCTGGGCGCGGTCACCTGGGTCAGGTAATACTTGGGCCGCTTCGCCTCCAGCAGCGCCTCGAACTCGGGCCAGCCCGTGCGGGTCGCGATGCAGTCCACCACCTCGACGGTGTAGTCGGGCAGCAGCAGCGCGGCCATTTGCGCCAGCTCCACCTGCGGCCAGATCATGTTCTCGCGCGAGCGCCGGCCCACCCGGTGCTGGCTGCGGATCCAGATCCCGCCGTCGGGCGCGGGCGGGTTCACCAGCATGATGTCCACGCTCCCTGCCGGCCGGGTGGACGAGGTCAGCGTCTGCACCGCCGCGCCCGCGTCCGGGAACCGCGCCGCCGGCAGCGGCGGAATCCGCCGCGCGCCCAAATTCGCCCGAATCTCAGGACTTAGATCGTTCAACGCAGATCCCTTTCAATGTTGAATGTTGAATGTGGAATGTCGAATGTTGAATGTCGAATGTCGAATGTCGAATGTCGAATGTCGAATGTCTAATGTCGAATGTCGAATGTCGAATGTCGAATGTGCACATTCCAGATTCCACATTCCACATTCCACATCCCACATTCCACATCCCACATTCCACATCCCACATTCCACATTTCACTTCGTCTCCCGCCCCACCAAATCGCCCGCCACGCGCGCGTCGCGTTGGCTGAGCTCCTCCAGGGCGCGCATGATGAACCAGGAGATCAGCAGTTGCAAGCCCACGATGCCGCCCATCGCGGCGAACAGCTGCCAGAACCAGAGCCGGGTGATGGGCCAGCCGTTCATGCCCAGGATCAGGCTGGCGGCCCCCAGCACCAGCGCGACGGCGATGGCCAGCAGCCCCAGCCACCAGAAGTGGCGGTCCAGCGGCTTACGCAGCGTCGGCCGGCCAAAGAGCCCCTGGCGCACCGGCTGCTTGTAGAACAGCGACACCAGGTAGTTGAAAGTCGCGCCCAGGGCGAAGATGCTGACTCCGGCCACGCCCAGCACCACGGCCCCGAACAGGGCGAACACCCCCAGCGGCCCCAGGGTTGTCACCCCCTGCAGGCGGAGGCCCACCAGCGCCAGGCCCACGATCAGCGTCACCGCCAGGCAGGCCAGGCCGATGAGCCCCAACTGGCGCACCGGGTTGTAGGTCAGCGCGGTCCACACGATGGACTGGGCGAAGCGCATCCCGTCGCGCACCACGCTCAACTTCGACCGGCCGGCCCGCTCGCTGTAGGGGATGGGAGTCTCCACCATTTTCAACCCTTCGTGCAGCGCGCGGGTGCTCATCACTGGGGTCAGGTTCAGCCCGTCAGGCAGCGGGTAGATGCGGTCCAGGATGCTCTTCTTGAACACCCGCATGCCGCTGGCCGAGTCGCTGATGCGCTGCGCGCTGACCAGGCTCACCAGGTTGGCGAAGATGAGGTTGCCCAGCCGGCGCACCGGCGGCATCTCGCTGGCCGCGCCCGCCATACGCGAGCCGATAACGATGTCGGCGTCCTGCGCCAGCGCGACCTGGCACAGCGCCGGGAAGTACTCCGGCGGGTAGGTGCCGTCCGCGTCCAGGAAGCCGACCAGCTCTCCCCGGGCCGCGGCGAACCCGGTCTTCAGCGCCGCGCCGTAGCCCCCGTTGCGCCGGTGTTGCAGCAGCGTGGCGCCGGGGGTTGCGGCCACCAGCTCCGGGGTGCGGTCGCGCGAGCCGTCGTCCACCACGATCAGCTCCATGTCGGCCACCCCGGCCGCGGCCAGCGCGGGCCGGATGCCCAGCACCCGCGCCATCACGGCCTCGATGCCGTCCTCTTCGTTATAGGCTGGTATGACGATGGATAGTGTTGTCATGGTTGTTCCTGATGTGGAATCTGGAATGTGGAATCGGGAATGTGGAATCTGGAATGTGGAATCTGGAATGTGGAATCTGGAATGTGTACATTCGACATTCCACATTCGACATTCCACATTCGACATTCCACATTTAGAAATACACTGCGCCGCGCGGCCGCGCCGTGCCATCAATCGGCTTGATGATCCGCGCGGGCACGCCGCCGGCCACGGTGTGGGGGGGCACATCCGCGGTCACCACCGCACCGGCTGCGATCACAGCGCCGCGGCCGATGGTGACGCCGTCGGTGATGATCGCGCCCGCGCCGATCCAGACGTCATCCGCCACGGTGATCCCCGCCGCGGTGATCCCCTGTTCGATCATGGGCCGGGCCGGGTCGTTGTAGACATGGTTCACCGCCAACATCTGCACCAGCGGCGCGGTGTACACCCGGTCGCCGATGGTGATCCCGCCCTGCCCGCGCAACACGTTCAGCTCGCCGATCAGGCTGTCCCGGCCGATGCGGATGAACGCGTGGGGCAGGTCGCGGAAGTTGTAGACGTGGAGCACCGCGCCGTGCATGATGAAGGTGTTGTCGCCGATGGTGATCCCAGCCGGGCACGCGTGCAGGTAGACCCCGTGATCCAGGTAGACGTTGCGCCCCAGCCGCACCTGGTCGGCGAAGCGGATGCGCACGCCGTTCTCGATGGCCGCGAGCCCGTCCATGCGCAGGATGAGCCGGTAGAGCGCGGCCCGCAATCCGATGCCGATGACGGTCGGCGCCCAGCCGGCCAGTGCGAACACTGTCTGCTCCAGCGCGTAGCGCGGCAGCGAGCTGGCCTGGCGGCGCACATACAGCCCCAGGCCGGACGATGGACGGGCAGGTGTTGGTTGTGATGACATAAGGCTATTTACGGTGGGGGGGGCAAGCGCTGCCGCGCCGCAGGCGGGGCCGGCAGCGGGATCGTGCGCGATGTCCCCCCCACAGGAGCGGACGCTACAACAAAATGGGTGGGTTGTTCAGCCATCCGGGGCCCCAATGGACGAGGCCGCGGGATCAGGTAGAGACACGAACGGCTCTGGACCGCGGGGACAGGCCCCGGGCGGCTGATCGTAGAACACGTTTGGTGAATGGGCTCGACAGTGAGCGGCACGGCTGCCTCATCTGGCGCCATGATGCGCCACCCTGTCGCCTCCATGCCCTGGCAGTTGTTGGGTGTGGGAATGGAAAGGCGCCAGCAGGCGCCGGCGCGTGCGCAAACAGACGTCAAGAAAAAGCGCCTATCACGCGTGGATCAGGAATTCTGGCAACCTCTGCACATGCGCATAACATCACGAATTCTAGCACCGCTGCAAGAGTTGTGTCAAATGCGGGCAGACCGGGAGTTCGTCAGGATGTATGATCGGCGCCCCCCTGCGAGCGTTGACAACGCGCTGCCTGGGTGCTATAGTCCAGGCCAGATCATCCCACACCACGCAAGGAGGAACCGAAACCAGGTTTCTTCGAGAAACCTGGTTTCTCACCCCGGAAGGTCCATGTCTGCTCGCGTCATCATCCATCTCGACCTCGATGCGTTCTTCGTCGCGGTCGAGCGACTGAACGACCCGGCCCTGATCGGCCTGTCGGTCGTGGTTGCCGGCCGGCCGGAGGCGCGCGGCGTGGTCTCGTCGGCTTCCTACGAAGCGCGCAAGTTCGGCATCCACTCGGCCATGCCCACCGCACAGGCGCTGCGCCTGTGCCCTCGGCTTATCGTGGTCGCCGGACACCGTGACCGTTACGGAGAGATGTCTCACCGGGTGATGGCGCTGCTGGGCGAGTACACGCCGCTGCTGGAGCCGCTCTCCATAGATGAAGCGTTCCTGGACGTGACGGGGACTGAGGCCCACTACGGCCCGCCCGCGCAGCTTGCGCGCACAGTGCAGGCGCGCATCGAGGCGGAGCTGCGGCTTTCCGCGTCCCTGGGCGTGGCGGGCAACAAGCTGGTCGCCAAGATCGCCAGCGACTTCCGCAAACCGCACGGCATCACCGTGGTGCCGACGGGCGAGGAGGCCGCGTTCCTGGCGCCGCTGCCGATCCGCAAGCTGTGGGGGGTGGGCCAGGTGACCGCTCGCGAGCTGGCCCGGCTGGGCGTGGAGACCATCGGCGACCTGGCGCGGCTGCCCGTGGAGGAGCTGCGCGCCCGCTTCGGCGCGGCGCACGGTGAGGGGCTCTGGCGCGCCGCGCGCGGGGTTGACGACAGCCCCGTCACCCCGGAGCACGAGGCCAAGTCGCTGAGCCGTGAGGAGACCTTTGCCCAGGACAGCGCGGACGCGACCCTGCTGCGGCGCGAGCTGCTGCGGCTGTGCGATGCGGTGGCCGCGCGCTTGCGGCGCCACGGGCTGCGGGCGCGCACGGTGAGCCTCAAGCTGCGCTACGCGGATTTCACCACCCTGTCCCGTCAGACCACGCTGGCCGAGCCCACCGATGTCGGCGCGATCCTCTACGCCCAGGCGCTGGCGCTCTTCGAGGCGGCGTGGGATCGCCGGCCTGTGCGCCTGTTGGGCGTCAGCGCAGACAACCTGACCCAGGCTGCCAGGCAGCTCCGCTTGTTCGAGCAAGAGGACACGCGCCAGTCCCAGCTCGAGGCCGCGTTGGATCGCATCCGCGCCCGTTTCGGCGAGCACGCTATCCAGCGTGCATCGCTGCTGGAAGAGCCGGAGGAACTGTGGACCGGCCGCGGGAAGCCGGAAGGATAGCGCCATCCTGGAACACGTGCGCCAGAACCGCTCCGCATCCTTCGACTACGTGGCGGGAACCGCACCGCCACTCCGCTCAGGATGCTCCGCTAAACAAGAAACGCAGTTAGTTCCCGCTTGCAGTATACTAAGATCTGAGTCTGTCAATCACTAACAATTTATATCAGGGAATACAAATGAAAACGTCAATGGGGACCTTTCTGTTGTGAACGGGATGAAAAGACGGTCATCCGCGTTCATCTGTGCTCGTCCGCGTTCCATTTTCGGGCTAGCGCGGCGTCCAGGTCGGCCGGATCGTCGAACTGCGCCACTAGCCGCACGAACTCGGCCAGGCTGCCGGTCTGCTGGCGCAATAACCGCAGCTTGCCGCCGATGGGGTCGGTGGCGGCCGTGCCTACGGCGTAGGAGCCATGGAACGCGAAGTAGGCCTGGTTCAGCACGCGGATCGCGTAGCCGCGCTCGACCAGGGCGCGGCGCTGCGCCTCCATGAACCCTTCGGCCTTCTCCACTTGTCCGGCCGCCAGCAGACGGTCAACCGCTAGCCGGGTGCTCCGCATGAAGGCGCCGAACTCGAAGTCGCTCCCCGCCTCGGCCGGGTTCAACCAGTCGCGGCGCATGGACAGGGGCCGGGGCCACGCTGCGGGTCGCACCCGGGCGGGGTAGAAACGCAGCATCACCTGGCGGCCCACCTCCTCGCCCACGATGGAGGCGACCGTCTCGTTGATGGTCCGCATCCCGCCGCTGTCGTAATAGCGCCAGCCGAGGCGCCTGAACATCATGTAGGTGTGCAGCCATTCGTGGGCGATGGTGTCCACCACCCAGGCCGGGTCGGAATACGCCACGACCATGGTGGGATAAGACGAGAACCCGCCGGTGCCATCCACCAGGGCGCTCATGTCCAGCGCGGCTCGGAGCTGCGCCTCGATCCGTTCCATCTGGGCCACCGGCAGGGTGGGGTCCAGGTACACGCCCTTTTCGACCGCGATCCGGTGGCGGGGGGAGAGGATCAGATAGTGCGGGCTCTCGGTGAACTGGAAGCGCACCGGCGGCCAGATATGGCCCGCAGTGGCCAGGCCCAGGTCGGACAGCACCGCGCCCACCTGCTGCTCCAGGATGCGCTCGACCGCGGGCCGCCGCGCCTCTTGCGCTGCACGCAGCGCGTCCAACTCGGCCTGCTGTGCGGCGGCTGCGCTGGCGTGGTCGGTCAGGCTTGAGTCCGCGTAGATGCGCTCGATCTCGGTCGTGAGCCGGTTGATCTGCCCCACGCCGTCGAAGTACGCCAGCACCAGGTCCTGCTGCGCCTGCGGTGACAGATCTGCGCCGGGGCGTTGCGCCGCATCACGCAGCTTCTGGCTGACGGCCTGCACCTCCCACGCGGCCAGGCGGAAGCCGGTTCCCGCGATGGCCTGGCGCGTTGCGAAATCAATGCGCGCCGCGCCCAGGTGCCCGTCGGTCGGCAGCAGCAGTACCAGCAGCAGGCAGAGCGCGACCAGGCGGAGCCGGGATCGGGCTGCTATGTTCAGCCGGGGCCGGCTCCGTTCGCGGGCCAGGGCCCTGATCGGTGCGGATGTGCGAGTCATGCCGCCATTATAGGGGCGCGCGGGGCCCTGGGCAAGGTATGGGGGTTACAGATCGTTTCCGCCTACTTCGTCCATCCTATCTTGAACTTGCGGGCAACCTGCTTTTGGGCCTATCCAGCGAGCGCTGCGCAGATGGCTTGGTCATCGAACACGGTCAGGCCCACCCACTTGCTCGTGGCAAGCCAGATAGTATTGGGTGGCTCGCCCTGGAAGACAGACACTTCTTGGCCCGCCCGGCGGATCACGACGCCACCGGGCAAATGGACGTTCCACGTCGTGCCGGTGAACCGCACTTCCGCAAGGGTCTGGTTGGGGGCGCCCGGGACGTAGTAGAGTATCTTGACATGCTGCAAGTACCTGAACGAGCCGGAAGCGAGGAACACGCCGGGAGCGGATGACTTGTACAGGTTGTCTGTACCCTGCGTCTGAACGAATGTCCTGATCAGGTTCCCAGCATGGTCAAAGTACCCGGTCTCACTGATGTGGTAGACCTCGTGATCCCAGACCTCGAAGTCGTACCCGTAGGCTGCGCAATCGACCAGCGGGAAATCGGTGCTGTCATCGAATGCGTACCAGGTCTCTGGCGGGTCGGCGGCGGCGGGGACAGCCGTCGCAAGAAGCAGGAGCAACACGAGTGGTAGAACAGCGAGCCGTTTCATGGTTCTTCTCCTATGGTTGGATAGTGGAGTCGTTCGCAGCCTACCACGCGGAACTTATTTTTGACTTAATAGCGTCCGAGGCCCAGCATCCGTAGCCGGGAAGCTTGCGCCCGCACTTCGTGCAAGTCTTCGACCTCAGCTAACGCCAGGGCCTCATCGGCCGCGGCCACGGCGGCGGTGATATCGCCTTGCCGCAGGCGGCCGTCCGCCAGGCGCACCAGGATGCCGCCCCGGTGCCAGGGCAGGCCGACGCGGGGGAGGGCGGCAGCTGCGGCATCCAGGTTGCGGCCGCCTGCCACGGGGTCCCCTGACATCAGGCGAACCACACCTAACACCGCCCGGGCATAGGCCTCCTCGTAGATCTCGGCTGTCTCTTGGCTCAAGGCCAGGACGCGCTCCAGGGCTGGCGCCGCGCGTTCAGGGTTGTCCGCCGCCTGTTGGATCAATCCCTGGCGCAGCAGGGTCCCGGCCAGCATCGCGCGCCAGCCGTGCGCGGCGAAGGTGCGGCTGGCCGCCTCCAGGTGCGCCAGCCCCTGGTCCATCTCGCCCAGCGCGGCCAGGGCGTAGCCTAACGCCCGCTGGTTCCAGGCGCCGTAGGTCGGGTTGCCCACCTGTTCGGCCAGCGCCAGGCCCTCGCGGCTGTGGTGGGCGGCGGCTCGGAAGTCACCCTGGCGGGCCAACAGGTCGGCCAGCTTGGCCAGGGTGCCGACCTCTTCGTGAGCATCCTGCAGCCGGCGCACCAGGGCCAGCGCCTCCTCCAGCGCCGCGCGCGCAGCGGGCAGGCGGCCGACCCCCCAGAACTCGCACAGGACGTAGTGTAGCAGCCTGGGATCGCCGACCTGTCGCGCCAACCTGGCGGCCTGATCCAACGCGTCCAGCGCGGCTTCGCGCTCGGCCGGCGCGGCCAGGAAGCCGCTGTCGGAGCCGAGCCGCGCCAGGCTGCGGGCCTGGGCCGCCGGGTCACCCAGCGCACGCGCCAGCGTCACGGCCCGCGCCTGCAGGCCCGAGAGCCCGCCCGCCACGGCCTGCGTCTCGTCGTGGGCCAGGTGCCAGAGGGCCTCCAGCTCGGCCGCGACATCCCCTTCGCGCCGTGCCGCGGCCAGCGCCGCGCGGTCGGCTGCCAGGGAGTGCGCCAGGTCGCCGCGGTAGTATGAGAGTGTCCGCAGCTGCAGGTGCAGGCGGGTGCGAAAGCCGGGGGAGAGCGCGGCAGGGTGGGCTTCGGCGATGGCCTGGGCCTGCTGGCACCAGGCCCAGGCCTCATCGTAAGCCGCAATACGGCCTGCTCGTTCCGCGGCCACCAACGCGGGCTCCAGCGCCAACCAGGGACGATCGCTGGCAGCATACTGCGCTGCCACGCTGCTGGCCGGTGCATTTTGGGCGCTCAGCGCGGCCGCAGCTTCGCGATGAAGCAACCGGCGCCGCGGCTCGCTCAACGCTTCGCAAACGACTCGGCGCATCAGTTCGTGGCCGTACTCATAGCTGTCGGGCGGTCGGGCTTGCAGGAAGCCCTTGACCACCAGCCGGTCGGCCTGCTCGGCCAGGGCCGGTTCGGGTTGGTCCAGCAGCCGCGCCAGGAGCGGCAACGAGAAGGCCCGGCCGATGATGGCCGCGTGATCCAACAGCCGCCGGTCGTCCAGCGCCAGGCGATCCAGGCGGCCTAGGGTTGCCGCACGCACGGTGGGTGGGATCGGCCAGCCGCCAGCTAGCCGGTCGGCCGCATCTTTCGCCATGCGCCAGTAACCCGAGGCACTCACGGTAACCAGGCGTTCCTGCACGAAGGTCCGCAGCACTTCGGCCAGGAAATAGGGGTGCCCTCCGGTCTCCCGGTGGAGCTGTTCGGACAGCGCGGTAGCCTCCGGTTCATCACTTAGGAGCTCCAACAACAGCACCACATCGTCTGGGGCCAGCGCGGGCAGGGGGATCTCGGTCAAGATGCCGAGTCGCGCCAGTTGTTCGCGCAGCGCGGCCAGGGGGTGTCCGGCATCCACACGGGTCGAACGGTACGCGCCGGCCACCAGCAGCGCCTGGTCGCCGGCCTGCCGGCCCAGGTAGTGCAGCGCTTGCAGCGTCGAGGGATCGGCCCACTGCAGGTCATCCAGCAACAGCACCGCCGGACGGTGGCAGGCGCAGCCTCGGATCAGTTGGGCCAGGGCGGTCAACAGGCGAGTGCGTTCCTCGTCGGCCGGCAGGGGGGAATGAGGCGGCAGGCCGGGCCAGAGGTCGCGCAGCTCCGGCAACAGCGGTGTCAGGGCAACCAGTTGTGCGAGCGGGCAGGGCGGGGGCATGGCGGCGAATGTGGGCAGCAGGTCGCGCAGCGCCTCAACCAGGGGCGCGTAAGCCGCATTTTGCTCGAGCTCGTAGCAGCGGCCCACTAACACCTGCGCGCCGCGCGCGGCCGCCAGCCCGGCCACCTCCTCCAGCAGGCGCGTCTTGCCGATCCCCGGCGGCCCGGCCAGTAGCAGCACTGCACCGCGGCCGGCCAGGGCATGGCTGAGCACGGCACTGAGTTGTAACCATTCATGGCCGCGACCCACGAATGGCAGGTGAAAAGAAAGGGGTGGCGGACGATGCGGTCTGGCCGGCGCCTCTTTGGGCTGCACGGGAATGGGATGTTGAAGGATGTGGGTGTGCAGCGCCAGCGTCTCCGGCTGAGGGTCAACGCCCAACTCCTCAGCCAGGGCGGCACGGCAGCGCGCGAACGCTTGCAGCGCCTGCGCTGGGTCCCCCGCGCGGTAATAGGCTTCCATGATCAGCCGCCAGGCGCTCTCCCGGCAACCGTCTTGCGCCAGGGCCAGCCGGGCGTGGGTCAGCGTCTCATCACAGCGGCTCAGCGCCAGCAGGCAGGTCGCCAGCGCCTCTTCCCCGTCCAGGAACGCCGCGCGCAGCCGCTCCCGCTCGGGGATGGCCCACTCTGCGTAGGGATCATCGCTCAGATAATCGCCGCCGTAGAGCGCACTGGCCGCGCTGTAGGCGTCGGCGGCCCCGGTCCACTCGCCCTGCCGCTGCCATGCCTGCCCGGCCTGGAGGTGGGCCAGGAAGCGGTCCACGTCAATATCGCAACCGGAGGCCGGGGCAAAGTGATAGCCGGGCGGTTGGGTCAGGATGATGGTGGATTCGCCCCGTCCGGCGCCCGGCTCCAGCACGCGCCGCAGCCGGCTCAGCGCCACCCACAGGCTATTGCGCGCCGAACCCGGGGCCAGATCGGGCCACAGCCATTCCATGAGCTCATCGCTGGCCACGGCCCGATCGCGACAGGTGATGAGGATCTTGAGCAGCTGGCAGGCCTTGCGGCTCGGCCAGGCCGCGGGGGATACGGCCTGGTTGTCAATCCAGACTGCGAAGGGACCCAAGAGCTGCACCCGCAACCGGCACGCCATCTGTCCTCCGCCTGGCAACGTTCTGCGTGGGACTTATGACCCGATTATGGGGCCGTTCTGGGTTCTTGTCAACAGAAACAGTGCAGATCATGGTGGTATCCCCATCAATCTGAGTTTATGTGTGTTATCGGTTGACGCCAACCAACTCGTGATGTAGCCGGTCACTTCCACGACACGCTCCACGTAGCGCACTTCACCCGTCCCGACGTGCTCTACCCGGCCGCGCCAGTGGCTTTGGCCGGCCGCGTCGGCCTCGTGCCACAGGCGGATCACAAAGGTGAGCGTTTCCTCATAGCCGGACGTTGTTTGCATGACCATCCCTCGCGCAAGCGCGCCGGTTGTGCAACTCTGAAGACAGGTTATCATGCGCAACTTATTTTTAACTTATTTCCGGTCCTTGCGTTGTCTACGATTCGCACCAGCTCGGTTCTGAGGTGAAGCGTGGAAGGTGTGCGAGGGTTTCTACGATTCTACGATGCCCCTTTTTGCGATTCGGCGTTGGCAGGCGAATCGCAAAAAAGAGGCGTCATCAGCGTTGCGCGTCAGCCTGCCGTGCGCGCTACCACGTGGCCGGTCAGCGGGTCAATACTCCAGCCCGGATGACCATCGTCAACGACCAGCAGGTCAATGTCAACGACCCGGTCGCCCTCGATCCAGACCTGCGACAGCAGCCGGTAGTACCCCTCGGCGAACGGCGCCTGGATCTCGCCGGTGTACTCGCCGGCCACAGGCCCGCACGTTAGGACGCCGAACACCACGTCGGGCGTCTCCGGCAGCGGCGGGTTGCCCGGCAGGCCCGACTCCCATGCCAGCTGGACATGGATGCGCCCGTCGCGCACCTCCTCCAGCGCTTCCTTGGACATCGTCTCGGACGTTGGCGCGGCATCCAGCAGCGCCTGTGCTTGCGCCGACAGCGGGCCCTCTAACACGGCGTGCAGCCGGATGATCCCGCCCGGCTGCACCTGCTCACGTTCGAGCGTCACCCCCAGCCTGTTTTGGGCGACCGGGCGCCGCGCACCGGGGCTCGCAAGGAATCGATCGCGCAACTCCCACTGCAGCACGTCGAGCACGCTGGGGTGAACGTAGATGTTGCCGTGGTTCGCGGTGATCGGGATCTTTTGGTGCGCCGACTCATGCACCGCGCTCGTCTCCGGCACCGTGCCATCTCCGGCCAACGCCGTCTCCCAACTGACATCGCCCCATAGGCCGGCCGGATCGATCTGCGCGACCCCGCCGCTGACCGTGGGCAGCTTCCTGCCGAAGAAGCACAGCGTCTCAACGCTCAACGAGTTCCCCAGTTCCTGGTTGAAACGCAGGGCATCGGCCAGGAGCACGCGTTGCGAGTCGTTGTCCAGCCAGTCGGTGTTGGTGAACGGGTCGAACTGGCGTCCCTGGTCATCGTGGAGGAACGTGCCCTGGTGGGGCAGGATTTGATAGGCCGAAGGAAACGTGCGGACCGTATTGCGCGTGAGTTCACGGATCTTCAGGGGATTAAGACGCGCGCGCATCAATAGATCGAGCCCCTGGAAAACCGTGTGCATGGCCTTCGGCGCTCCGTTCCATGGCGAAGCCATCAGGAAGAGCCGATTAACGAAGTGGTCGCCGCCCTCCTTCTCGATGTACCACCTGGCCGCGATCCCACCCATGCTGTGGCCGATGACCCAGGCCGGCGCGCCGCGTTGAAGCACGTGCCAGTGCTCGATCGCCTCGCCGAGCAGCCGTCCCGAGGTGCGAATGTCCTGGCGCCAGTCGTATGAGAAGGTGTAGGCGTTGCACTGATCCTCGGGCGCGGTCGAGTCGAAGCAGTAGCCCATGCCTTCGAGCGCCTGCAGCAGGCGGCTGTACTGCTCCTGCCTGGCCCACGGCGATACGATCGTGACGCGGTCCATGATTCCAGCCGGCTCCAGGTCTTCGTTGGGATATTCCAGTTCGTGCAGCATGTTCTCGACATAGTCGTCCCAGGCGAAGGGGTTCAGCGGGAATCCATCGAAATCCAACCACGCCAGCTTACCTGTGCGCCGGTTGCGCAGCTTGCTGCCCATCATGCCGGGCACGACAACTAAAAAGTGATGAGGGATACGTTCATCAATTTGTTTCACCGGGAAGCCTCCGCTGCTCAA
>DAOUAT010000517.1:0-5486 GCA_034433275.1 Anaerolineae bacterium | reverse complement strand
TCGGCCTCCTGGGGCTGAATGTGCCGGAGGAGTACGGCGGGGGCGGCGCAGACTATCTGAGCGCGGCGCTGATGCTGGCGGAGATCGCCAGGGGGTGCGGCTCCACCGGACTGATCGTAGCCGCGCACCTGGGGCTGGCGTGCGGGCCGCTCAACCTGTTCGGCGCCGAGGCGCAGAAGCAGCGGTGGCTGAAGCCGCTGGCGCAGGGTAAGATGTTGGGCTGCCTCGGCCTCACCGAGCCGGGCGCGGGCTGTGATCTGCGCGGCATCCGCACGACCGCGGTCCGGGACGGCGATAGCTGGGTTCTCAACGGCAGCAAGATGTGGCTGACCAACGGCGCGGAGGCCGGGCTGGCCATCTTCCTGGTCCGCACCGGCGACCGGTTCAGCCACATCCTGGTCCCCACCGACGCGCCCGGCCTCATGTTCGGCCCGCCGGAAAAGAAGATGGGCCTGCACGGCTCGCACACCTACGCGGTCAGCCTGGAGGACGTGCGCGTGCCGGCCGATCACCTGCTAGGGGTCGAGGGTCGCGGCCTGGCGCAGACCCTCCAGGTGCTGGACGGCGGCCGCATCGGCATCGCCGCGCTGAGCCTGGGCCTGGCCGAGGCCGCGTTCGACGCCGCGGCCAGCTACGCCAAGACGCGCCACACCTTCGGCCAACCGCTGATCGAGCACCAGGCCATCACCTTCATGCTGGCCGACATGGCCGCGGAGATCGAAGCGGCGCGTTGGCTGATCTACCGTGCGGCCTGGCTGCGCGACCAGGGGCGCCCGCACACGAAAGAGGCCTCCATCGCCAAGCTAGTCACCACCGAGATGGCCGAGCGCGTGGCCCGGAACGCGATCCAGATTCACGGCGGCTACGGTTACAGCAGCGAATACCCGGTGGAGCGCATCTACCGCGACGCCCGGCTGATGACCATCGGCGAGGGGACGAGCGAGATGCAAAGACTGATCATTGCACGCGAAATCGCGTGATGCGTGTTGCGTGATGCGTCGTCGGGATTCATGGGGCAAATGTGCAGTACGCAGTATATAATTCGCCAGGAGCCTACCATGCCTTCACAGCCCAGCCACCACCCCCTCGTCCAACTCGCTCGCGCCACCATCGAGCGCTACGTGCGCGATGGCAAACGGCTGAAGCCGGCCGATGCGCCCGCGGCCATCGAGGCCGGGCCGGCCGGCGTCTTCGTCACGCTGCACACGGCCAGCACGGGCGAGCTGCGCGGCTGCATCGGCACCATAGAGCCGACCGAGAAATCGCTGACCCAGGAGGTCATCAACAACGCGATCGCGGCCGCGACGCGCGACCCACGCTTCCCGCCCGTGCGGCCGGCCGAGCTGGGCGACCTGGTGATTGACGTCAGCGTGCTCTACCCGCCGGAGCCCATCGCCTCCGAGGCCGAGCTCGACCCGAAGCGCTACGGCGTGATCGTGCAACGCGGCCGGCAGCGCGGCCTGTTGCTGCCGGATATCGAGGGCATTGATGACGTGAAGAAGCAGCTCTGGTACGCGCGGCGCAAGGCAGGGTTGGGGGATCGCGAGCCGGTGGAGATGTTCCGGTTTCGGGTGGAGAAGTATGAGTAATCCGGAGTCGAGGCTTTAGCCGGTTGCTCTCATGATAGCATAGTGCCCGGCGGGCGAGTAGGCCACGTGACCCTGAGCGCGGGGATGCTCAGGATATGTACAAATGCGCATCTCCTGCTGCTCCCCCCCACGCTGTGATCGGCGCCGGCGCCTGAACAGGATGCCGGCGCGCAGACCCGTCACCGCACCAGATAGATCAGCGCCACCACCACTCCGATGCCTACCACCGCACGCCGCAGCACCGCCGGTGCGATGCGGCTGGCGAGCCGGCCGCCGAGCGCGCCGCCGATCAGCGCGCCGACAGCCATCACCGCCGCCGCCTGCCACACGACCCGCCCGGAGAAGAGGAAGAAGCCGGCCGCGGCCACGTTGACGCTGAATGCGATGGCTTGCTTCAGGCCATTGAGCCGGGTCAGGGTGTCGTCGTACACCAGGGCCAGCACGGCCAGCACGATCACACTCAGCCCCGCGCCGAAATAGCCGCCGTAGACGGCCGCCGCGAACACGGGCAGGATCACCCAGGGCCGTTCTTGCCCGGCGTGCGTCTGCCGGCCGGCGCGGGCATTCACCCAGCGGCGCACGCGCTCCTGGCTGGCCAACAACCCACACGCCAGCAGGATCAGCCAGGGCACCAACTCGCGGAAGATCCGCTCGCTGGTGCTCAGCAGCAGCAGCCCGCCGGTCAGGCCGCCCAGCACAGCCGTGGGAACCAGGAGGCGCAGGCGGCCCCCCTGTCCCCGCAGGTCTTTGGCCTGGGCGAAAGTCGCGCCCAGATAGCCGGGCACCAACGCCACCGTGTTCGTAACGTTAGCCGCCACCGCGGGCACGCCAGCCGCCATCAGCGCGGGAAAGGAGATGAGAGTGCCGCCGCCCGCGATGGCGTTCACCGCGCCTGCGGCCAGCGCGGCCAGCGCGACCAACAACAAATGAGGCAGATCAAAGGGGATCAACACGCGTAAGCTCCAAGAGCAGTGTCCATGGCGCGGGCGACACAAGCGGCGATGACAATGCAGCGATCCGCGTTTATCCGCGCTCGTCCGCGTCCCATTTTCGGGTTAGAGATTCGGCCCCGCACCACATCCTGCGGAATCATGGGCCGAGGCGCCTGGTGGCCCAGGGCGAGCCGGCAGGCGCCGAAGATGCCGGGGCGCGGGCAGACGAAGGAACGCTTGACTACTGGCCGAGCCGATAGCCGGCTGCGCGTAAGGTCTGATCCACCCAGGCAGCGTCTTCGGCGTCAAGCTCGGGCGGCGGCGGGGGCGCGACGTAGTTCAGCAGGCGTTCGTAGCCCACCAGGTCGAAGCAGGCCTGCACAGCCCCCTGGAGGTCGAACGGCACATCGGGGTCGGGCGGCAGCAGGGGGACGGGCAGCACGGGCAGCGGTTGGCGCAGGGCGATCGGCCAGATTTGCGTGTACGGCCGGCGTTCCGTGCAAGCAAAGGCAATAGCTGAGCACGAATTGCGCCAGCCAACGTCTCGTGGAACTCCTGCCACAGGTCGCTTTCAAGATAGGGATCCATACCGGGAAACGGCGATGCCACGCCAGCCTCCTCACTTACCCCATTATCACATCACGTGTACTTGAAAATCAATCGCCCATCCCCGGCGTCCACCGCCACCTTTGCCCCCGGCGGCGGAGCGACAGTCAACAGCCAATCGGCCAGCGGCTCCCGCAGGTTCTTCTGGATGATCCGGCGCAGCGGTCGCGCGCCCCACTCGGGGTGATCGTTTTGCGCCAGCAGCCATGCCTTCGCCTCATCAGTGAGCTCCAGGGTCACGCCCTGCGCGGCCAGTAGCTTGATCTCTTTCTTCAGCATCAGGTTCAGGATTTGCGCCAGCTGGTCGAAGGTCAGCGGCAGGAACATGATGATCTCGTCCAGGCGGTTGAGGAACTCGGGCCGCAGCGTGGCACGCACCACGGCCATCACTAGCTCCCGCATCTCGTCGGTCATCACCGGCTTGTCCAGGTACTCCGACCCAATGTTACTGGTGAGGATCACCACGGTCTCGCTGAAGTTCGCCACGCGGCCCAGGCCGTCGGTCAGCCGGCCCTCCTCGAAAATCTGCAGCAGGATGTCGAGGATGCGCGGGTGGGCCTTCTCCACCTCGTCGAACAGCACCAGCGTGTGGGGCCGTTGCCGCACCTTCTCGGTGAGCTGCCCGCCCGACTCCGAGCCGATGTAGCCCACCGGCGAGCCGATAAGGCGGTTGATGGTGTCGTCTTTCTGATACTCGGTCATGTCCAGCACCACCATCGCGTCCTCGGTGCCGAACATGAACTCGGCCAGCGCCTTGGCCAGCTCGGTCTTGCCGACCCCGGTGGGGCCCAGGAACAGGAAGGAGCCGATGGGCCGCTTGGGGTCCTTCAGCCCGACGCGGGCGATCTTCACCGCGCGGCTGACCGCCAGCACCGCCTCCTCCTGGCCGATGATGCGCTGGTGCAGCGCGTCCACCATGTGCGCGTAACGGGCGCGCTCGTCCAGCCCCAGCTTGCTCACCGGGATGCTCGTCATCACGCTGACCGCCACGGCCACATCGTCGGCGTCCAGCACGTCATCGGCCGGCTGCGCTTTTACGTCGGCGGCCGTGGCCTCGTGCGCGCGACGCGCCAGCTTCATCAGCGCGCCGGCCCGGTGGAGCGCGGCCAGCGCGGACGCGGGCAGCGGCGTGCCGGCCACGTAGCGTTTGGCCATGGCCGCGGCCGCGGGCAGCGCGGCATCCGCGATCTTCACGCCGTAATCGTCAGCCAGCCGCGCCTGGTGTACTTTCAGGATCGCCACGGTCTCCTCGGTGTTAGGCTCCGGCACGCGCAGACGATGGGTGTGCTCGCGCACGGTGCTGTCACCGGCCAACCGGTCGTTCCACGCCGCGTCGGTGGTGGAGAGGATGACCACCGGCCGGGTGTTGAGCAGCGCGCGCTGCACGGCCCGTGTGGCCTTCGGGAACTCGGCAGTGATGTTGGCGCCATTGAAGAAGCGCTCGGCGTTGGGCAGGAACAGGATGCCGTCCTGCGCCTGGGTCAGCGCGGTGGTGACGGCGCGTTCGGCGTCGGCCAGCAGCGCGTGCTCCGTCACCGTGACCAGGTTGCGCAGCCCGGCCGGGCCCTTGCCCTCCGCGATCAGCAGCGCCAGCCCCTGCACCAGCGACCGCCGGCCCACGCCCGGATCGCCCACGAGCACGACATGGCGGTGATTCGCCAGGGTCAGCAGTCCCAGCAAGTCCTGCATCAGGTCGGGCCGCACGTAGACGGGCGCGGCCTCACCCCCCTTGGCCTGCGCCACCTGGTCCTGGCCGGAGGCGCGCTTGGTCTGCGCCTGGCTCGTCAGCCGGGCCGCCAGCGTCTCCCGCGAGATGCCGTAGCGCCGCAGGATGCCCGCGGTGCCCACGCCCCGCTCGGCCAGCCCGCCCAGCGCGTGCTCGGTGCCCACCTGGCTCTCGCCGCTCGCCTCCGCGATGCTGCGCGCCTCGTCCAGCACGATCACCATCTCGGAGGCGAGCGGGACCGGCCGGCCATCCGCGCCGGTGAAGTTGAAGTCCGCGTTGAGCCCCGGCGCGGCCTTGGCCAGTGCCTCCGCGGACGCGGCCAGCTCGTCCAGCCGGAAGCTGCGCTCGGCCGCCAGCGCGGTCAGCAGGCGGTTGGCCGCGCTGCCCGGCTCCTGGAAGGTCAGCAGCAGCAGCGCCGGGGTCAGATACGGCCGACCCAGCCGCTTCATATGCGCCGCCGCCGCGTTCAGCGCCGCGGTCAATTCGGGGGTGGGGATGTTTGGATTGAGTGTGCCCATGGCTTTAATGTCGAATGTGGAATGTGGGATGTTGAATGTACGATGTTCGACGACGAATGGCGAATGGCGAATGGCGAATACTGGCTTCCAGTATCCAGCTCCGATTGTAGCACGG
>DAOUAT010000516.1:0-3641 GCA_034433275.1 Anaerolineae bacterium | reverse complement strand
CGGCCGGCCGCGCTTCACCTACTACCATCGCACCGTGCGCGAGGGCGACTACCTCAACCTGCAATACTGGTTCTTCTACGCGTACAACGACTGGGGCAACGGCTACGGCGGGTTCAACGACCACGAGGGGGACTGGGAGGGGTTCCACGTCTTCTTCAAGCTGGACGGCGGCCGGCCGGTCGAGCCGCCCGCGGCCGTCTGCTTCCTGGGCCACGAGTCGCGGCTGACCAAAGCCTGGGATCATCCCGAGGTGGAGAAGGAGGGCAGCCACCCGGTGATCTACGTGGCCGCGGGCTCCCACGCCAGCTATCCGCAGCCGAAGCTCTATCCGCTGGTGGCGCTGTACAACCTGATTGACTACGCCACCGGCGATGCGCTGACGTTGGCGCACGAGGACTGGGCCAACCGGATCGCGTTGGCGGAGGGCAGCGACCTGGCCCTGCTGGACTATCGCGGGTCGTGGGGCACGCGTTACTGGTTGAACCTGCGCTGGCTGCAAGCCAGCCTGCGCAGCGTCGCGACAGCGGGCAACGTCCTGGCCCGCGTGCTGCCCGGCGAGATCGCGCTGCCCGGCGTCAGCGCGCCGCGCGGCCCCCGCTTCAACGCGGCGGGCGGCGAGCGCGAGAGCTGGCGCAGCCCCCTGGCGTTTGCGGGGATCTCCTAGAAAGTTTTTTCCTGCCGGGCTCAACAGCACGGCCCATAAGCAGAGCTGAAAATTCGTCGCCCGCGCTCGTCCGCGTCCCATTTTCGGGTTACCGAGGTCGCTGTCCTCACTTGCGCACGAACGCGCGCACCGTCTTGGTGATCCAGAACACCGTCCACGCGGACAGCAGGATGCCCGCGATGGACACCTTGGTCGGGTCGAAGAGCGGCTCGTACTTCACGCCACCGGCGTCCACGCGGACGTAGCCCAGCGGCTTCGCCATGCCGCCGCCTCCGCCGCCCGCGCCTTGCGCCTCGCTCTTCTCCGCTTCCGCGTTGGCCTCGTCCGCCTGCCGGCCCGTGCCGGAGCCATAGCCGAAGCCGTAGGCCACGCTGGCCACCGGGATCAGTGTGACGTCGCCCTCCTTCACCGGCGCGCCGAAGGTCGCCGCGACCGTCAGCCGTTCCAGCATCTCCTCGATGGGGCGGAGCATTTTCTTTTCGTCCATGGGTGTCTCCTTCCTTCGTCAACGATCCAGGGGTTGAAACCCCTGTCTGAAACTGAGAAGTGGCCTCAGCCACTTGATCCAGGCCATACGCAGCCGCTTATCGGCGCACGACCAGGCTCCGCAAGCCGATCACCAGGCTGCACACTGCGGCCACGATCAGTCCTGCACGAGCGATCGCGGTCAGCGATTGGCGTGTCAGGTCAAAAATGGGCACGGTCTGCTCCCTGCCCTCCGGGTCGAGCACCTTAACCCTGACCGGCGTCATCTGCACGCCAGCGCCGGACCCACCCGCGCGGCCCGTCATGCGCGCCGTCGGCTGCAACAGATGCCCGCCCACCGTCACCGGCGGGCCGAACAACTCACGATCGATCCGTCCTTGCGCATCTATCAAGTCTGTCAAAGCAACCTCCTTTACGCCGGCTCCACGATGACCGCAGTGCCGTAGGCCAGCACCTCGGTCATGTTCTCGGCTAGCTCGGTGGCGTCGTAGCGCACGCCGATAATGGCGTTGGCGCCCAGCTCCTCGGCATGCTTCATCATCAGGTCGAACGCCTCGCCGCGCGTCTCCTCGCACAGCGACACGTACTCATGGATCTTGCCGCCCGCGATGGTGCGCAGGCTGGCCGCGAACTGGCCCACCAGCCCGCGCGAGCGCACGGTGATGCCGCGCACCACGCCCAGCTGGCGCACAACGCGATGGCCGTAGATGTCGAAGGTGGTGGATGTGTATTTGGGGTCCATCATCAGCTCCTGGTTCATGAGTGAATCGTCAACACAGAACAATACGCCGATCGAAGGGCTGAGGTTGCAGGATCGTTACTGGAGAAGTTAACTGGAATCGAGGCTTTAGCCGATTGCTCCCATCTTTAATGAGAGAGACCGGCTAAAGCCTCGATTCCGGATGGCGGGAGCAATAGAAACCGGGTTTCTGCGAGAAACCCGGTTTCTATGTGGCGTCACGTCGCTTGCACCGTCTGCAATATCCCCTGCAGCGGGATGGAGACCCAGTCGGGCCGGTTGTTGAGCTCGTAGCCCAGCTCGTACACCGCCTTTTCGACCAGGAAAACATCCAGCAGCAGTTTGAGGTCCTCGGCCGCGGCCGGCAGGAACGGGGCGTTTCCGGCGGTTTCCAGGTAGGCCTGCAGGTAGGCGGCCGAGACCCACAGGTGCCAGAAGCGCGCCCAGGGCTCCAGGTAGGGCGGCGGCGCGCCGTCGGGGGTCTGCGCGAAGTAGGCCGCGTACGCAGCGTAATGGAACGAGCGCAGCATCCCGGCCACGTCCTGCAGCGGCGACCGCTTCATCTGCCGCTCGCTCAGGGGCCGCGCGGGCTCGCCCTCGAAGTCAATCAGCATAAAATCAGAGCCGGTGTAGAGCACCTGCCCCAGGTGATAGTCGCCGTGGATGCGGGAGCGGGTCGCGGCCAGCAAGCGGCCGGCCAGGGCGTCGAAGCGCGCCGCGATCTGCGCTTCAAGGCCGAGCACCTGCTCCGCGGCCGGCCGGACCGCCCCCGGCAGAGCCGCGAACCGCGCCCGCAGTAGCCCCATGATCCGGTCGGTCAGCCCGCGCGTGCTGCGGTGCAGATAGGTCTGGAAGTCGGCGGTGAACGGCTCCGGCGCGAAGACCGGGTCGGCCGGGTCGGAGTTCAGCGCCAGGTGCAGCTCCGCGGTGCGCCGGCCCAGCAGCCGGGCCGAGGCCAGGTATTCGCCGATGTACTGCGTCGCCTCGGCCGGGATCTCCCCGCGGATCAACTCCAGTAGGGATGCCTTGGGTAGCGGCAGGTTGTCCGCGATCATCAGGCCCCGGCCGCGCGCGGCCTCAAAGTAGGCGGCCAGGCTATCCAGCGTATAGCGCCACGCGTCCCCTCGGTTGCGCACGAACCCTTGCAGCAGCGCCAGGGTGATCGGCTGGCCGCCGGCCGGTTCGTGGCGGCGGAATTCCAACGCGCCGGCCACGGGAGGCACATTGCCGAAGCCCGTCTTCTCGGTGATGAACTGGCCGATCTCCTGGTCGGGGTTGATGCCCACCTCCAGGCGGCGGTACAGTTTCATGATCAGCTGCTCGCCGAAGCGGATCGAGGTGTTGCTCTGCTCGACCCCCATCACCACCGGCGGTAAGGGGCGGGACGCGTCCCCGCGCAGCCGGGGCAGCACGCTGGCCGCGGTCGCCACCACGTCGCCGGTGGCCCCGGCGTATTGCCGGCGCTCCACGATGGCCGCCAGCAGCGCCTGGCAGAAGTCCAGGTTCCAGACCGCATCATACAAGATCCCGCTGCCCAGGCCGATCCGCAACGCCGCAATCACGCCGGTGGGCCGCTCCGCGATGAAATTCTCTGCGGCCGCGCCGGCGGCAAAGCCGGTGGGCAGCACATAAGTCTCCGGGTCCCCGGCGGCATAGTCCACCCGCAGCAGGGCCAGGTACGCATCGTGCAGCATGGGCACGGCCTCCACGATCGCGATGCCGCGGATGGTGCGCGCTTTAGAGCCGAACCAG
>DAOUAT010000515.1:0-1771 GCA_034433275.1 Anaerolineae bacterium | reverse complement strand
GCCCCCAGCGAAGAGTCTGGGCGCACGACACGGAGATTCTTCGCTAGAGGCTTGCTGCAACGGGTGTTGAGCTGTAGACCCGCTCAGAATGACAGCTACATTTGGAATTCCTGTGCTACCCGCTGGCTTCTCACGTGGCAAAACCGCTCAACAGCATTTCGCGTTTCCTGCGCATCCGGTGTAAACTAACACCCAGGAGGAGACATACTGTGGATGCTCTGCAAGCCATCCTCACGCGGCGCAGCGTGCGCCGTTTCAGCGAGCGACCGGCGCCGCCGGAGTTGATTGACAAAGTGCTGCGCGCGGCTATGGCTGCACCGTCCGCGGGCAACCAACAGCCCTGGCATTTTGTCGTCATTGATGACCGAGACATCTTGAACACGATCCCGCGCTTTCATCCGTACGCCGCGATGCTGCTGCAGGCCCCCGCCGCGATCCTGGTCTGCGGTGACGGCCGGCTGGAGCAGCACCAGGGGTACTGGGTGCAGGATTGCGCGGCCGCCACCCAAAACCTGCTGTTGGCCGCGCACGCGCTGGACCTGGGCGCGGTCTGGATCGGCGTCTACCCACGCGAGGAACGCGTCGCGCAGTTCCGCGCGCTGTTGGACATCCCGGCCGAGGTCACGCCGCTGGCGCTGGTGGCCCTGGGCTACCCCGCGGAGCGGCCCGCGCCGGCCGATCGCTTCGACCGGGCGCGCATCCACCGGAACCGCTGGTAGGCGATGTTCATTCTGGCGAACTCGGCCGGCGAGATCGGGATGCCCGCGGCCATCGCGGCTCTGTGCGGCAACGCGTCGGCCTTGGACGCAGTGGAGGCGGGCATCCGGCCGGTGGAGAGTGATCCCGCCGTGCGCAGTGTGGGCGTGGGCGGCTGGCCCAACCTGCTGGGCCAGGTGGAGCTGGACGCCGCCATCATGGACGGCCGGACGCTGGCCGCGGGCGCAGTCGCCGCGCTGCGCGGCTACATCCACCCGATCTCGGTCGCCCGCCAGGTCATGAGCCAGCTGCCGCACGTGTTCCTGGCCGGCGAGGGCGCGGCGCGCTTCGCGGCCGAGATCGGGGCGGAGGCCGGGCCCACCCTCACCGCCGAAGCCGAGGCCGAATGGCGCGCGTGGCTGGCGGCCCACGTCCCCCCGGCCGAGCTGGCGCACTGGCCCGCTGCCGCGCTGGCCCCGTGGGCCTGGCGCACCGCGGATCCCGAAAAGACGGGCGGAACTGTGACCTTCCTGGTGCGGGACGCCGCGGGCGACATCGCTTCCGGGGTCAGCACCTGCGGCTGGGCCATGAAGTATCCCGGCCGCCTGGGTGACTCGCCGATCATCGGCGCGGGCAGTTACGCCGACAACGCCTACGGCGCGGCCGCATGCACCGGCCACGGCGAGCTGGCGATCCGGGCCGGAACGGCGCGCAGCATCGTGCTCTACATGAAGACCGGCATGACTGTGGCGGAGGCGTGCCGCGCGGCCGCAGACGACCTGCGCCGATTGGCGCGGCCTTTTCCCAGCGCGATCACCCTGCACGCGGTTGACCGCAGCGGCCGGCCGTTTGTATTGGCGTTGGGCGACGAACCCGAAATGTCGTTTTATTGGTGGTGGGCCGCGGGCATGGCCCGGACAGAATCACGCACTGCGGTGTGCGAAGACTGGTGAAAAGAATCATGGAAACCTCGAACGCAAAGACCTCATCTGCCCCCACTCGGCTTCTCATTGTGCGCGCTTGGGCTGTTCATCTATACACCGCCCTGGGCCTGGTCCTTGGCTTACTGGCGATC